>JABCZC010000058.1 GCA_013289875.1 Acidobacteriota bacterium
AAAAAGGCGGCGCGAATCTTTAATCCCATGGTGGCCACCGCCGCCAGGATCACGATCGCCGAGGTCGAAGAGCTGGTCGAGCCGGGCGAGATCGATCCCGACCACATCGTTACGCCGGGCATCTACGTGAAGCGCATCCTCAAAGGCGAGAATTACGAGAGGCGCATCGAGCGAAGGACCGTGCGCAGCGCCTAAGTACCCTCTTGATTTGCAAACGCTCCGAATGCCTCAACCACTGATCGCGTCACCTCTTCGCGGTTTCGTTTTGTCATGAGCTCGTGCCCCACGCCCGTGATCGGCAGCAGTTCCGTTCGCGCCGGGATGAGTTTCAACGCGGCTGTTATTTCGGCGATCGAGCCAAAGCCGTCTCGCACGCCTGACACGAAGAGCGCCGGAGTCTGAAGATTCGGGAAGTGTCCTGTTCGTAATTCGCCCGGCCGCTGCGGAGGATGGAGCGGGTAGGAAAGAAGCAGAAGCCGCTCGACGAGTCCAGGCTCTGCCGCGGCCAGCATCGACGCCTGCCTGCCTGCGTACGAATGGCCGCATAGAAACAAGCGGCCTGAAACAAGGCGTCGCATGGACTCGATTGCCACTCGCAGTCCCTCCTGGTCTCGCTCCGCGCTCCCGCGTGGTGGAGGCCCATGCGGCCGCGCCTGGCGGAAAGGCAGATCGCAGCGGAGTACGGTAAGACCCGACGCGCAAAACGCATCCGCCAGCGCAACCAGTAGCGGAGCGTTGCAGTTCGCTCCCGCGCCATGTGTCAGTACGAGGCCATCCCCGTCAGAATTGTCTGCACGATGCAGAAACCCTCGAACGGAGATTCCTTGCGCCGAAGTCTCTGAAAATTCTTGAAAATTATCCATACCCAAGAACCCAACTACATTTTGCCGGACGCGGAGTAGATGATCTTCCCTTCCCTGATCGTGTACGCCACCTTCGAAAGATTCCGAACATCACTGGCTGGATCGGCATCGAGCACGACCAGGTCGGCGTTCATACCCTTCTCCACTCGGCCTTTTTCCGTCTCTTTGAAGAACGCGCTCGGATTGGTCGTCAGCGAAGCGAGAATATCGCGCCAGGGCATCGCGCGTCCCATGTATTCAAACTCCTGAGCGGTATCGTACTTAGACTGGAAACCCACGTCGGTCCCAAACAGGATTGTGCCGCCCTCGGAGAAATATGCCTTCAACTCATCGACTCCAGATGCCACCAGTTTGTCCGCCACGGCGGGGTCCGAGACCACCGTCGTCCACAATGTCAAAGTCGGGATCAGGGCCGTGTGCTGCTGCTTCATTCGGAACAGCTCATCCGCCGTGTAACTGCCCTCCGTTGGAATCGTGTGGGCCAGCACGTCGACGCCGCCGGCCAGCGCGTTATCCACACCAATGCGGTTTTGCGGATGAGCAAAAAGCGGCTTACCCTCGGCGTGTGCCACATCGACCGCAGCTTTTACGATGGCGGTATCCATGTTTATGACCGGTTTGTTGCCCATGAATGCACCGGTGAAGAGTTTTATGCCGTCGAGACCCATCTTCAAATATTGCGCCGCCATCTGTTTCGCTTCCGGAGCGCTGGCGGCCTCAGGCAACTGCATTTCTGCGGGAAGATACACAGGATGGCCGTTTTTAGGAAAAATATCTCCGGCCATCAGAATCTGCGGTCCGGCAATCTCGCCGGCTTCGATCCGGTGCCGCAGCGCCAGTGTGTTGCTGGGCACGGAACCGAGATCCCACACTGTCGTGAAGCCCCAGCGAGTCAGCATCTCCTGCATGTGGGCTTCGACCTTGTCGGCCGGGGCATGCGGAATGTCCTGCCACCCAGCTTCGAAATGCACATGACTATTCCAGAATCCGGCGACGATTACCTTGTCTGTGCAATCGATCACCTGCGCCGACTTCGGAATCTTCAATTCGCTGCGCTTCCCCACCGCAGCGATGCGGCCATTCTGAATAACCACTACTGCGTTGTCGATGGGGCCGGCAGTCGGGGATGGATAAACCTTGCCGCCCTGCAGCACCAGATCGGGATGTTCAGCGGCAGCCGCGATAGGGCCTGGGTGGTTCAGCAGGAGTGAAAGTGCAAGCAGCAGCCTAACCCACAGCTTCATCCGAACCTCCATTGTGCATTCAAAACGGCGAGTCAATTTCATGGTCGAACAAAGGAGTTCAGTGCGGTCAGTTCATCGACCTCAATCATAGCCGGAACGGGTGGGATCACAGGGACAAGTCGCCGGTTGTTAATGGTGTGTTTTGTTACTCTTCAACATGCCTGCCGCTTGTATGCAGATACGCGATCAGATCGTCGATGTCATCGGATGACAGCCGTTTGGTGAACGGGGGCATGTACTGCCCTCCATAGCTGATGATTCGCCGCGTCTGCCGCTCGGTTGGTTTCGGCTTGCGGTCAAAATATCCGGTGAGCGAAGGGACGTAACTCTTCTGGCCTGGCCGCTGAACATGACACCCGGCGCAGTCTTTCACGAACAATGCGGCGCCATGTTCCGGTGAGGGCTTGCGGCATCCCATGCACGCGGCGATCACTGCGAGCGCGGAGGTCAGATGGAGTCGTCTTGACAGCATCCGCTATCGCCCTGCGGGAAGCAGCCCGTAGACATCCACCTCTCGCTTTGCGGCGACGTAGACAAGCCCGTTCACGATGGTCGGTATGTTGAATCGAAGGGCCGTGCCTGCGCGGTCGCGAGCGGCATTCTGCTCGCTGTTGTAGAGCTCGTGCGCAACGTTGGAGGCATCCGCCGCATGCAGCACCGCATTCCGGTCGGGCGAATTCCATCCTTTGGAACTCAGCACCCAGACAATGCCGTCTTTGTCGCCATTCGCGGAAACTGAGGGCGTCGCCGCATGATCTTCAAACCTGAAGCTGCTGGTCGCCTTGAACGCAAGCTTTCCATCTTTGACTTCGAAATCGCGCAATGCGTCGCTGTCGCTCAATACATAGACATTCCGATTCCAATACGCCATCGATCCAAATATGCCGCCTTTGGTGGTGATCGTCTGCACGGCATGGCTGTTGCTTTGTGGCTGATAATGCCCGAGGTGGTCGCGATCCAGAACGTAGATCATCGGAGCTTTTCCGCCGACCACGGCAAGGTGCGGATGCGGGCCGGGCTGGTCGGGCAGCAGCATCGGCCCTCCGGAGCCAAGGTCGTTGTCGTGCGCATTCAGCTCCTCCGCGTTGAAGGGGGTGAAGAAATCGCCGACCCTGAGATCCCGCGCAGTCAGTTTAAGGAGCGTGTCTCCGTAGTCGCTGCCTCCCTTCGCCGCATCGAACTGGCCGTTGCCCGTTGCGGCAAACACATTGCCATCTTTATCCGCTGCAATCCCTGTGTCGCTCGCCCATATCCCGCTATCGTCGGCATTGGGAGAGGCATTGAAAACCCCGCGCTGCTTCAGGCTCTGCGCGTCATACGCCATAACCCACCCGTGATACGGTCCCACGTCGCACGAAGAAGCCCACGACAGATACACCATGCTGTTTGAAAGCAGCAGAGCCGCTCTGGGATTCTCGCGCAGGGGCTCGAAAGCGACAGTGTCGTTCGAACTGCCCTCGCCGATTCCGGGTACGCTGGCCTGTATCTCCACCGGGCCGCCGAACTTTTCGACCCCTGTCGTCACAGCCAGCGCGTGAAGCTGCTGATGATACTCATTGGCGGCAAGCGTATGTGCTTTCTTCGTGCGTGACAAAACATACAGCGTTCCCGATCTCGCATCGATCACCGGCGTCGATGTGATCCCCACCTCTGGCCGGATGAAAAAGCACTGCGTGTCACCCTGCGACAGCGTTGTTGCGCCATCTTTCAGGAAGCTCACCTGCCACAGCGGTGTACTTGGCTTTCCGTAAGCATCGAACGCGTAGACGCTGTCATGCTCCGTTGCCACAAAGAGCAAATCGTGTCGGCCCTTTCCCGGAATCTCCACGCCTGACAGAAAGAGCGGCTGAGCATATACGTCTCCATCCACCTTCAGTGTGAAAATCTTTCCAAACTGTTGCGGATTCACATTTCGCGGCGTCAGCGTCGTCTCATTCAGATACGCTCCCGTCCGCGCGTTATCGACCTGAGCAGTAGTCATCTGCGCCTCAGCGGCGAGCCCGAAGACAAATACCGCGACCACCGAGCAACCATTGAGCTTCTTGAATGCAGCAAGTCTCATTCCCGCCTCGCAATTCTCTGGCCCCGAAAGTGTATCTGGTCTACTTGGATTCGGGCGCAGGGACACAGATAACTCAGAATAAGCGCGAAGTTCGAACAGGTCTGATTTCCTGCAGTGAGGCTCAGCGGATATGCAGCGAACAACCCATTTTATGCAGCAGGGAAATCTTTGGGCTGAGTGGCCATTAATTCCTAATGTCGAAACTGCTGCTGTACCGCGTCGCAAATTTCCCGGTAACGCCGGACGTAGCGGAAGTCCGAAAAAAGCGTCGCCGCCGCAACCAGGAGGCACACTGTGAGAAACCAGCGTTGCGACTTGTCCTTGTGCCGCGCCATTTGCCGGAAGCAGATAGACATAAGAAATGCCGCGAGCGTCGCCAGAATGGTGAGCGGCGCGAGACGGTTGCAATCGATGCCCCGGCCCGGCCGCATGAACCACCACGATGCGCCGGCGGCGCCAAGAATGAGAATTGCGGTCGCGAGGAGCCGGATAGGAAACCTGGGGCGAGCCAAAGATTGAGTTGGGGAAAGGATCAGGACCGTGCTCCTTACCAGGTCATCGGCTTCAGAGCCGGGCTCACTGCAAGTGTCGCCTCGGTCGCTCGCTGGACATCCTCGACGGTCAAGCCGGGCGCAATCTCTTCCAGGACCAGGCCCGCTGGGGTGACCTTTATCCAGGCCATTTCCGTGGCGATCGTGTCCACCACCTTGAGACCGGTGATCGGCAGCGTGCAACGCTTGAGGATTTTCGGACGGCCGTCTTTTGTGGTGTGCTCCATGGCGACGATGACGCGGCGCGCGCTGGCTACCAGGTCCATGGCTCCACCCATGCCCTTGAGCATTTTGCCCGGAATCATCCAGTTGGCGAGATTCCCTTCCTCGTCGACCTCCATCGCCCCCAGCACGCTAAGGTCGATATGACCGCCGCGGATCATGGCGAAGGAGTCGGCACTCGAGAAATACGACGTTCCGGGGAGCTCGGAAACCGTCTCTTTGCCGGCATTGATGAGGTTCGGGTCTTCCATTCCCGCGATCGGATAGGGACCGACGCCGAGCATGCCGTTCTCCGACTGCAAGACCACCTCGACGCCGGGCGGAACGTGATTGGCCACGAGCGTCGGCATGCCGATGCCCAGGTTCACGTAGAAACCGTCGCTCAGCTCGCACGCCACGCGCTTCACAATGCGCTCGCGCTTGTCGGCGTCAGTGGTACGGGGCGGCGCAGTGACGGTCTGATTCTGTAAAGTAGGACTCATAGCAACGCTCGATCTTAGCAGTTCCCTCATGCCCTACGCCGTCTTCAATTTGCGGGCTCGTTCCCTGGTGCGCGGAACCGTTCTTGTGCTGGCCAGCCTGATTGCGGCGTTTTTGCTGTCAGGATTTCCCTACGTGCATCCCGCATGGAAGCTGATATTCCCCGCTTTTGCTGCTCTGTGGGGCACATTCGACACGCTGCGCTGCCTGCAGCTGCGCTGGAGCTTCTATCACGGCGGCGTTCTGCTGCTGCTCTACATGGACATCATGGCACTGGCCATGATCTTCTTCCTGCTGCTCTATCCCTACGCGGGCTGGCTGCAGTAGCTTAGCCGGCTGCGGCGGCCGATTCCAATCCCTGCAGGGCCTCTGCGTAAGGCGCGCGCAGCACTCCAAGCTCGGTAATGATCGCCGTGACGTATTTTGCCGGAGTCACATCGAAAGCGGGATTCACCACGCTCGCCCCGTTGGGCGTGAGTTGTTTACCTCCGTGGTGCGTGACTTCGATCGCGGGCCGCTCCTCGATGGGAATATCGTCTCCGGTCGCCGTCTCAAGATCGATCGTGGACCAGGGTGCGGCCACGAAGAAGGGGATGCCGTGTTCGCGGGCGAGCACTGCGACTCCGTAAGTGCCTATCTTGTTAGCTACATCTCCATTGGCCGCGATGCGGTCCGCTCCCACGATCACCGCCTGAATCTTGCCCCTGCGCATCAGGCTGGCGGCCATGTTGTCGCAGAGCACCGTGGTCGGAATACCATCATGCATCAGCTCCCAGGCGGTGAGGCGAGCGCCCTGCAGAAAAGGCCGGGTTTCGTCGGCATAAACCTGGATTTGGTGGCCCAGCTCGACCGCGCTGCGAATCACGCCGAGAGCCGTGCCATAACCGCAGGTGGCCAGCGCTCCAGCATTGCAATGGGTCAGCACGCCGCCGGTTGTCGGCAGAAGAACCGCGCCGTGCGCACCCATAGCGCGGCAGGCGGCGATGTCCTCGTCGTACATCTGAAGCGCTTCATCGATCAGCGCGGCGCGAATTGCGTCAATGGTGATCCCAGACTGCGACAGCAACCCGGCAAATCGCACTCCCATGCGGCTGATTGCCCAGAAGAGGTTGACGGCCGTGGGCCGGGTCGCCGCGAGGACCTGGCAAATCTGCTTGAACTCCGTCTCGAGGTCGGCGAGGTTTGCGGCAGAGCTATGCTTGACACCGAGAGCGACTCCCATGGCCGCAGAGACACCGATCGCCGGAGCGCCGCGAACGATCATCGTGGTGATGGCGTCCGCTACTTCCTGATAACTAGAGGCGAGGACGAAGGTCTCCTCAAGCGGAAGGCGGGTCTGATCGAGAAGGCGAACGCCTTCCCTGGTCCATTCAAGGGTCGGAATCATGCTTGCACATATTGTAAATCCTTCAGAGCAGGGTGGATGGGAGAATACAATCGGTCCGTCTCCAAGGTGCGTCCAACCGCTGATTTTTAACGTCTACTAAAACGTCGCGGAGAGGTTGAATTTGTAAAAACTTTCAGGACGCTACGGTTTTTCTTGGAGATTGCAACGAATCGGTGTTATTGCTAGTTACAAATCGCATATCTCCCGGTTCGGGAGTGCAGCTTTGAATCAACTTTCCGATAAATAAGAAACAGATGCCTGGAATTGCGCCGCGAGTAAAGGCACATTGCAGACAAATATGCCAAACCATCGCTCAGGTCAATGCCTGTATCTAAAAGGAAGTCGATGAGTAAGCGAAAGAAAACATGTCCCAACTGCGACGAAATGGAGTTGACGCGCGTTGCCCGCCATGGGTTTCTGCAGGAGCGCGTGTATCCTAAATTCGGGATGTTCCCTTGGGAATGTGCACAGTGCCGCCAGATTTTTCTGCTGAAGAGCCGCGGCCAAAGCTATCGCAAGGCCGGTCCGAGGCCCGGACCCGAAAAATAACAGGCGTCAACCACTGCCAAAAAACGCCGCGCGTTCCGGACACGCGGCGCTTTTTTACTTTAAGCTTGGCGGCCTGACCATTATCGCCAGTGGCCCTCGATCCACACCCATCCGCCCCCGCGTTCGGCCCAATGGCCGGGAACCCAGACCCCTCCTGCATGAGGCGGCACAACCCAGCGGCCCGACACCCATACATAGCGATGGCCGTCCCAGTGGTGATAGCCGTCCGTCCATACATAGCGGGGGCCCGGCGAAACTGGACGATGCTCGACAACGGGTGGAGGCGGCGCAACTCGCACGACTACTTGGGCAAACGCAGCGCTGCTGCCAAGCAAAGCGATAGCCACCGCGGTCAAGAGAAACTTCTTCATCGATAAATCTCCTTTCCTCTTCTGGTGCTGTTATTGATTGCACTTTTCCTACGGCGGGAGGACTTAGTCGAACCCGCACTTACTTTTCAAACCCCATCTCCGGCGTCAGGTCGCGATCTCCGTGACAAAGATTCGACGGACCACATCGCATGTGTTGCGACGGTCTTATCTTGCATTTTTTGCTGCCAGCTGGGATTGGACGCACGGATGAAGGCGTTTGCATGGCAGGGGTGTAAAGTCGACAGGTTTTGGGCGCACTTACTGATCCTGACCATACGCAGACAAGCAACGCTAAGCTACAATCCCGCTATAGCATTTCCCCCGCTATTGGGTTCAGGACAAGCCCGTGAATAAACCAAAGCGCAAATCCCGCGGCCTGTGGAACTGGCTCCTCATTGTGCCTGCGGTCGGACTGGCCTTCCCTGCCGTCTATTCGCGGGCCACGCCCGGGCTGTTCGGCTTCCCCTTTTTCTATTGGTACCAGATCGCCTGGATACTCCTCAGCGCCGTTTTCACCGCCATCGTCTACTTTGCTACCGAAGGCAAATAAACCCACGCCGCTTCAGTTCTATTCAGGGCTTTTAGATATGGTCGCGCCCCACTCATCGGGACTCAGATCCCGGGAGTGCCGCGAGAATAGCCAGTGGTGGCCATCGAGGTCCTCGACTCCGTACTGCAGTTCGCCGTAGACCGTTTCGTGGAGATCCTCAACGATAGTTGCGCCTGCGGAATTCGCTCGTTCAAAGTGCGCTTCGATATCCTCGACAAAGACTGTCAGGCTCTGCGTCCCGCAGCCGAGTTGCGCCGGACTCGCTCTGCGGTCTCGTGCTCTCTCGATCATGATGAACGCCTTGCCGAGATACATCTGCGCGCCGCTGATCGGGTCGCCATAGCGATAGTGTTCCGTGAAACCGAATGTCCTGGTCAGCCACGCAATCGCTTCGTCTAAATTTTGATACGTCACGTGCGGCAGCAAGGTGTCGGTCGGCAGGGAACGATTCGCGATCATTAGCACTTTCTCAAGTAGAAGCTCAAAAACAAAGCCCCGCTCTGAGCAGGGCTTCTGGAGATGCGACAGCGCGGCTCAGGCCGTGGTTTTCACGCAGAATTCGTTGAAGGCGCGGGCGAGCTCCTGGCCGATGGCTTGCGCCGCGTTCGACTCGATCACGAAGCGCTGCATCAGGTAGACCAGCTTTCCGTCGCGCAGAATGGCCACAGCGGGCGACGTCGGCGGCTGCCCGGCGAAATAGGAGCGGGCGCGCTCCGTGGCTTCGCGGTCCTGACCCGCGAAGACGGTGATCGATTGATCCGGTGTCACTGTGTTCTGGAGAGCAAGCCGGACACCGGGGCGCATCTTGCCCGCGGCGCATCCGCAGATGGAGTTGACGACAAGCATCGTTGTGCCGGGCTTGGCGATGGCAGCATCGACTTCTTCGGCGGTACGGGCTTCCTTGATTCCTGCGCGGGTCAGCTCTTCACGCATGGGAATAACCATGATCTCGGGATACATATGCTTGATTCCTCCAGCCTTGGATGGTGTGGCTGTCTCTATTGTACGAGGCATCTGCGGTTAGCGCCAAGAGGGGAACAGCGAGAGAGTCAAGAGTCAGTTTGAACTCAGCATCCCGAACTGCACATGTCTTTAAACCCGTTATCCAGCCACCTGCCGAAATCACAGATGATCTGAATAGCTCAATGATTGACTCACCTTCGCTGAGTGCGATAACAGCATACGGGCACGCGGGCATTTATTTGAGGCCGCAGAGGCAGCTCATGGGAGCGCTGGAAGCATTAAACGGCTTGATCTGTTCGGACTGACAACGGCGTTTCTGTTCACGGTCATTCAGCAGGTCTGGCCGCACGTCACGCGCGGAAGGAGAACCGAAACTCTGGAGGTTGCCATATTGGAAATCCATGAGAAGTAAAGTCAAGGGAAAAGCGAGGGTTTCCCGACGTGATGTGTCAGGAAACGACCTCAATACCCCCGTCGATTCAAACTGATCCACTGCTGACGAGGAGCGTACGAATCCGGCAACACGGACAATGCCCCTTACTTTCCTTTCTTCGGCTGGTGAGGCTCCTCGTGATGGTGAGGCTTGATTCCCAGGTCCTCGGTCACGTTGTCGTCGTCCTCCAGTTCGGATAGAAGCGCCTCATCCGAAAGATCCAGCGCTTTGGAGTTTTCCCAATCGTGGTGGATGACTTTGTCGATGCGGCTGACTACGTGATCATCCCGCACTTCGATGGCCAGCTCCCGGCGGCTGTCGAAGCTGCCCGGCGCCAGGTTGATCGAGCCAATGATGGCGCGGTCTCCATCGGCGAGAAGCACTTTTGCGTGCAGCTTGACATGCTTCAATTTGTGTATCTTTGCGCCCACATCTTCGAGGACGCGCAGGCCGCTGACCCCCTCCACGAGCTTTTCCTTCTTCAGCTTGTGCGGAGGGCGCGCCATGATGTGAACCTGCACACCCCGGCGCTTTGCTCTCACCAGGTGCTCGATCATCACCGGGTCCTGGTATCGCTCGTTTTGCAGCCACAAGGAATGTTTGGCCTCATCGATGAGCTGGCCCAGTCTCTGCCGGCCATTCCCGATGCACCAGATCAGGTGTGAATGATCCCCCGGAGTAAATGCCGTTCTGTTCCAATCGGCTTCAAAGCACTCGATAATCTCGTCTACCTCGTGCTTATGCGCGGTGACCACTGCATAATCGCGCGTCACAGTGAGATTCTTTGTCTGCCAGTTCAGCGACTTGACATAGGCCGTTGCGGAGTCGACGACCATGGACTTCTCATGCGTGACGTCGAAGGCCGGGTTGCTGTCGATCACTTCGACTCCCGCAGAAGTCAGAAGTTCACGCGACGCGTCGTTCTCCTTTTCGCCGCTCCGCCGCGCGGGATTCAGCATGATCCGCACCTTCACGCCGCGCTTGTGAGCGTCGATGACAGCCTGCAGCAGCGAGGGATCGGAGAAGATGAACATTTTGATTCGGAGCGACTCCCTGGCGCCTTGGATGGCATCCAAAATCGGTCGAGCGGAGTCGTCGGGTAAAACAATTACGGAGCGGGACATGGTTCCTCTTTGCTAAGGTACGGTGATTCGTTTTTACAGTCTCCAATCGCTTATGACAAGCATGTCCACGTCAGGCTTCAACCTTCGCCGGCCCCGTTTCGAATTGGGTGCGATGAAGCCCAGCATAGATTCCGTTCCGCGCGATCAGTTCGTCATGCGATCCGTTCTCCGCTACCACTCCTCCGCTGATGACGATGATCTGATCGGCGTCGCGAATGGTGCTGAGCCGGTGAGCGATAGTGATCACCGTTCTGCCCTTCATCAGGCGCTCCAGGGCTTCGATCACAAGCTTTTCCGATTCGCTGTCCAGGGCGGCCGTCGGCTCGTCGAGCAGCAGGATGGGGCTGTTGCGCACCATCACGCGCGCAATCCCGATCCGCTGGCGCTGCCCGCCCGAGAGGGTGGAGCCTCGCTCTCCGACCATAGTGTCGTATCCCTTCGGCATGCGGGAGATGAACTCATCGGCATTCGCCAGTTTGGCCGCTTCGATGATCTCTTCTCTCGTCGCGCCGGGACGGCCGAACGCAATATTCTCGGCAATCGTTCCGCGAAAGAGCACGGTCTCCTGCAGGACGTAGCCGATCTGGTCGCGGAGCGGCTTCAGCTTGTAGTCGGCAACACTCTGCCCGTCGATTTTGATAGAACCGGCCTGCAGGTCGTAGAACCTGGGAATAAGGCTTACCACTGTCGATTTACCGCTGCCTGTCGGCCCTACAATCCCCACAAACTGGCCCTGCTTGATGTTGAAACTTACGTCCGTCAGGATGGGGTTGGCGGGATCGTATCCAAAGGCAGCGTTCTTGAATTCAATATCGCCCGCAAGCGTCTTTGGCTCAAGCCCGTCGGACTTTTCTTCAATGTCAGTATCGGTGTCGAGAATGGCGCGCACGCGCTCAGCGCCAACGGCAGCCTGCGCGATCGCGTTCGTTGTGGTCGCGAGATCCTTGACCGGCTTGAAGAACTTATTGAGGTATGCAAGATACACGGTGAGCTCGCCGATCGTCATGGCGCCCTTTAGGATCAGCGCGGCACCACGCCACAGCACAATCGCCGTGCAGACGGCAACGGTGATGGTAACGACGGGCGAGAGCAGCGCCTTTACGCTGCGAGCCTTCAGCGCGGCACTGACCGTCGCGTGACTTACCTCCTGTAGCAATGCCTCCTCAGTCTTCTCCTGGCCGAAGGCCTTCACCACCTGCATGGACTCCAAACCCTGTTGCACCACGGCCACGATCTCGCTCTGTTCCTTGCGGACTTCGTGCGTCGCCTTCTTCACCGCTTTCTTGAACCTCGAGACAAACAACAGCAGAAAAGGCGTAACCGCCACCGCGATCAGAGTGAAGTCCCAATTCAGCCAGAACATTAGCCCCAGCATGCAGACGATGGTCAGCAGGTCCACAAGAATATTCAGCGTGGACCCTGAGGCGAAGCCCTGGATGGTCTGGATATCGCTGGTAATGGTGCTTAGAATCGTGCCGGTCTGGTGCGTGTTGTAGTATCCGAGCGACAGACGCTGAAGGTGATGGTACATCCGCATGCGCAGGTCATGCGCCACATACTGGCCAACGCTCTCGGTGTAGTAGTTATCGATATATGAGGCAACGGCTCCCAAGATCGCGATGACCACGAACGCCAACGATGCCACCAGTGCGAAATGCTGTTTGGAGCCACTCTCGATACCCGATCCCATCAAGTGGCGCATCCACGGCGTCACCTTATGGCTCCCAACCACGCTGTCGAGAATGATTTTCAAGGGCCAGGGAGAAGCGAGGCTCATTACGGTCTCGACGAGCATGGCCAGCAGGATGATCGCCAACGTGCCGCGATAAGGCCGGATCAGGCCGCCAATAAATTTCAGCATTGGTTGGTCCCTCGCATCGCAAACGTGCGTCCCAGCCGGGTTATCTTTCGACCCGCTGTTCGATTGCGCTCCCCATATTACCGGAATGGTTACTTTTGAAGGGATGGAGCAGGCCATGCGTCACTTCGCGTCAGGCTGTTCGAGCCAGCACATCGTGTAATCTGGATTTCTTACCTGAAACTGAGGAGACGACCACCCTTGGCCTATCGCCGCACCCTGTCCTTTTGCTGCGCATTCGCTTTTTGCTGCGCTCTCTGGCTTCTGATTCGGAGTTCGCCGGCTCAGACGGCCACGGCTCCGGGAAACGTCTTCGGATACAAGGATTTTTCCGCCGAGTCGAAAATCGACCAGAGCTTTATGGCCGTACCCGACGCGAAACTGGCAGGGGAAGAGCTGAAGACGCTGACGGCGGCTCCTCATATTGCCGGATCGAAGGAAGACTACGCGACGGCGGAGTATGTCGCTCAAAAGTTCAAGGCTGCTGGACTTGAAACCAGCATTGTTCCTTACAAAATCTGGCTCAACCTGCCAAAGGAAATCCGCGTGGAGGCAACCAGCGCGGACGGCAAAACGTTGATGACCGGCCCCACGCGCGAGCACGTCGAAGGCGATGCTTATGATCAGGATCCGCGAGTGGTGATGCCGTTCAACGGTTCGTCTCCTTCGGCGGATATAACTGCGGATGTCGTCTATGCGAACTACGGGCGGCCCGAGGATTTCCAGAAGCTGGCACAGCTCGGTATCGACCTGAAGGGCAAGATCGTTCTAACGCGTTACGGCGGAAACTTCCGCGGCGTGAAGGTGTACATCGCGCAGCAGAAAGGCGCGGCAGGCGTCCTCATCTACTCCGACCCGGCGGACGACGGATATTTCCGCGGCGATATGTATCCGAATGGACCCTACCGCCCAGCTACTGGCGTACAACGGGGTTCCGTCCAGTACATGTTCAAATACCCGGGCGATCCCACAACACCCGGAGTCGCCTCGACGCCGGACTTGCCGATGTCGAAGCGCATTCCACCGGAGAAAGCCGAGAACCAGCCGACCATCCCCGCAACTCCGCTCTCCTATAAGGATGCGGCGCCGATCCTGGAGAACCTAAAGGGGCCCGTGGCTCCCCACGAGTGGCAGGGCGCGCTGCCCTTCACTTATCACGTAGGCGGCAAGGGCGCGGTGAAGGTCCACATGCTGCTCAAGCAGGACTACCAATACCGCCTGATCTGGGACGTGATCGGACGCATCCCCGGCACGGAGGTCCCGGACGAGTGGGTGGTCGCGGGCAATCACCGCGATGCGTGGGTCTACGGCGCGGTCGACCCCAACAGCGGGACTGCGGCCATGCTGGAGGCAGTGCACGGCATCGGCGCGCTGCTGAAGCAGGGCTGGAAGCCGAAGCGAACCATCATCTTCGGGAGCTGGGATGCCGAGGAGGAGGGCCTGATCGGCTCGACCGAGTGGGCGGAGGACAATGCGCACCGGCTGGAACATGCGGTCGCGTATCTCAACACGGACGTGGGCGTGGCGGGACCGAACTTCGACGCCTCCGCCGTGCCGTCGCTCAAGCAGTTCATCCGCGAGGTGACGCAGGAGGTGCCGAGTCCCAAGGGCGGCACGGTCTACGCTCAGTGGAAGGTGAGTCAGGCGGAAGCCGAGAACCAACGGAGATCGAACGGTACGACGGAGCACAACGGCCGCAGCAATGCCCACGTAAACGACGACGTAACCGTCGGCGACCTGGGCAGCGGGTCGGACTACACCCCCTTCATCCAGCATCTGGGTGTGCCTTCGACGGACATAAGCTCGGGCGGTCCCTATGGCGTGTACCACTCGGTTTTCGACAACTACCAGTGGTTCACGCTGAATGCCGATCCGACATTCGTCTATGAGCAGCAGCAGGCTCGGGTTTTCGGACTCGAGGTCTTGCACATGGCCGATGCCGACGTGCTCCCCTACGACTACGTGACCTATGGCAAGGAGATCGAACAGTACCTCGAAGCGGCGCAGAAGAAGGCCTCCGACGCGCACGTGAGCCTCGATTTTGGCGCTGCCGATGCGGCGGCGAAGCGGTTTACGACCGCAGCTACGGAGGTCAGGCGGAAGCAGGATCATCCTGCCGGGAGTGAAGTTGCGCTCAACACCTCGTTGCGAGCGGCGGAGGGCGACCTGCTGTCTCCGGAGGGCCTGCCCAACCGGCCTTGGTTCCGTCATACGATCTATGCCCCGGGAGAATACACCGGCTATGCGGCGGTGGTGATTCCGGGCGTCAACGAGGCGATCGACGCCAAGGATGCGCAGAGAGGGCAATCGCAGCTTGCCTCCGTCACTGCGGCGCTGGATCGCGCATCAGCGACGCTGGAGGGAGCGGCGAAGTAAGATTTCCGGCCTATCCAATTCTTCCCAAGAAAAAGCGGGCGAGCCCTCATCGAAGGCTGCCCGCTTCAATGTGAGCTATCTACTGCACTTTCATTTCCATACGGTTGTCACCGCCCCGGTCCCGCCAACAGTCGTACCGTTAACTGTGACGGAGGCGCTCTTGTAGGTGAACACGACCTCGAGATAAGTGTCTGCGGACCGCGTTTCCGTAGCCTGTTTACCGACTGCTTTGAGCGTCTGCACCATCACGTTGTCCAGCGTGACTGCAATGTTCCCGCCGCTGTTATCTGCGAATGTCAGAGTGCAGGAGGAAAAACTGTTGCCATTCCCGTAAGTCTCACCCAGCACTGTGACATTCGCGAAGCCGGTGTGAATGATGAGTGGCAATAGCGCGTCAGCTCTGCCGGCGCTTGATCCTGTACCGGTGACCGGTTCATTAGCGTTGCTGCTTGCGAGCGAGAAGAAGCTGAGGTCGAACTTTGTCGTTTGTGCACTGCCGGTGCAGGACAATTTGCCGACGGGACGGTTATGGGAGTCGGGCGGAGCAGCATAGGTCGCCGAGGTAAACGTAAGAACTGCGGCGCAGAGGCCGAGAATTGTACGGTGGCATTGCATTGGGGAGCCTCCTTAGGGGCCTTATGGTTGCGAGTCCGAAACGAATCCGAGGAGTCATCCTTTGTCTGCGCCATACGAAGCAGATGCAGACGAGATGACCTGTCAGATTTTTTGGAGCTGTGGGTTTAGTGGCCACTTGAATGAGCAGAATTTCACGGGCGGAATGCATATAGTCACGGCCTGTGTCGGGCTTGCGTGCACTACATCTTTTTCAGAAGCGCATCGATGGTTGCGACTTCTGCTTTGAGAGTTTGATACTCGTCCAGATATCTCGAGTGCCGTTGTGCGACGCCAGGTCCTGGGCCCTTAGAACCCATTGAGCCTTGGGGATCCAACTCTCCCATCCGTATTTCGTCTTGTTGCCGCCTGGCGAGCAGTTCCTGCCTTGTCATGCGCTTAAGTGGGTTATCCACTGATCCGGCCTCCCTCACCTGACTCAAGATGGATGCGCTCATCGAGCGGCGAGATGGCCTGCCCACAGAAATCATCAAGAGGAATACAGCGTCTGGCAGCAGATATTGCATTTATCTCCTCGTGCGCTTCACCAAAGGCGATTCCCGCCTTATGATTCCACAGGACGGGAGGGACCGTGGCTCTGAAAATTCTTCTTATCGCCGTTGTGATCGTTGGGGCGATTCTTGTCTACGCGGCCGCGAAGCCGAGCACGTTCCGGATCGGGCGGTCGATCGAGATCCATGCTCCACCGGAGAAAATTTTCCCGCTCATCAACGATTTTCACAACTGGAGCCAGTGGGCTCCTCAAGACAGGGAAGACCCGACGACGAGGAGGACGTACAGCGGAGCGGCAAGCGGCGTTGGCGCGGAGGCGGAATGGACCAGCAAAGGCCAAGCGGGAAGCGGGCGCATGTCGATCACCGAGTCGGTGCCGCCGAGCGTGGTCACGATCGATGCACATTGGGTGAAGCCGTTCGCGGCGCGCAACGTGAACGAATTCAGGCTGGAGCCTGTGGGAGACTCAACGAAGGTAAGCTGGACGATGCAGGGGCCGAATCTCTATGTGATGAAGCTCATGAGCGTCTTCGTTAACATGGATCGCATGATGGGGCGGCATTTCGAGAGCGGGCTAAAGAATTTGAAGGCGGCCGCTGAGTAACCTGGCTCGCACATCGGATTCCTGACGATACCTGGACCGGGTTCCAGTATCGGGCATGCGGCACCCGGCCGAAGATGGGACGAGGGGTCGTCTCCAAGTAGATACCTGCAGTAAATATTGAAGATCTTGTTCTCGGGTTTTGCGGCACATTGGTATGTCGAGGCTCCAGATGACTGACTCGCCGCGGATCCCCTATGCCCTCTGGCCGCTGGCGGTGGTCTTTGCCTTCGTCCTTGCCTGCATCGTCAATGTGATCGAGAGGAACTGGCACAGACCGCAGCAGAGCCGCTCAGCGGATTGGAGAAGAACGGCGGGTTGATGCCAGGTGAATGGCTTCCCGGTTTGCGAAGGTCCCGGTGGGTACCCCCTCCCCCCTATGAAACCTGTAATCGTTTCATCTGATTCAACTTATCCGATACGTCAACCGTAATCGTTTCATAACAATCGAGTTGCGGGTATGTTCCCAGGAATGAGGGAGTTACGCGCCATCTTCTTTCGGTCTAGGACTAATTTCAGGCCAAATCAGTCCAAAATGGGAAAGCCCGGCAGCGGTTCTGCCGGGCCTTGTTCAATCCTCTGATTCCATTATAGCGGTTTGGGGGAAATTCTCGGCCAACAGGTGCTAGGCAGTGCGGTGCGGTTCTCCACCCCACGGACGAAGACCCTTCGCCTACGTCTGGGATTGTGCTTCACCGTCGTTCAAGTCAGGTTGGTCAGGGTTGACGAGGTTAATCGCTGAAACGCGGAATCCGTCATTGCAGGACGAGAGCGGCAGTCTCAGCTAATTGAATGTCGTCTTTGCTGCGACCGGGTGAGCGGAGGAATTCAAGGCGCAGACGCACGCAGCAATCCACAAACTCGTCGAGGGCTTCTATGAGGCAATCCTGAAGGGGGAGACCGGTTTCTTCCGAATATTCGATAAGACGGTGCACCAGCCTCCTAGGAACTTTGGCAGATAAAGTGATCGGCATGTGTTGTTCTCCGGACATATATGGCGGACCTTTAGGCCGCTTCTGTCGCCAATCATCAGTTGTTCGCCTGGGTTGCGCCAATCCTACATCAGAATCAGCAATCTAACGCAATAGTGGAATTTTGGCGGGGGGCCCGCTTTTATTGCCCTTTCTGAACTCGCCGCGAACGAGGGCGCCCCATTGAAGCCAACAACGGGCTTGAATGCGCCACCGTCAAGCTGACTTGCTTGTACGCCCGGTGATGCTATACTTCCGCCACCTTCCCCCTGGAAAGAGGGGTCCTTATGAAGCGATTGGTCCTTGTAATTCTGATGTCGTCCCTTGCCATGCCCGCATTCGCCAAGACCCACAAGGATGTGTATAACGTTCCCTGCAGTGTGCTGTGGCCCGCGGTCAAGGATACTCTCAGAAACTCAGGGAAGTACGGCATTATCGGGATCGATAACACTGAAATGACCGCTTCGAACAACATCGGCGGCACTCTCGGCGGCAAGCGCACCAACTCGCTCGTGCTGAACAGCAAAGAAAACAACTGCGAGATGCAGATTCAGACCGCTTACAGCGGACTGGAACACAACGATGCGGCCGATTTAAAGAAACGCGTAGACGAGTCGCTGGCCAAACTGCAGGGAGCGCAAGGCTCCCCGTCCGCGAATGCGACCAGTCAGCCCGCAACATCGGAAGGTACGGCTACGCAGGCGGCTCCGCCCGAAAAGCCTGCGCCTCCGAACAACTAAGGTGTCGCCGATACTAGATTCCTTTGAGCGCCTGATATCGCAGTGGGAGAGCGACGATTCGCTTCTTGAAGCGAATCAGTTATGCAGGCGCATGGAGGTTCTTGACCGGCTCGATGCTTATTTTCCGAATGCTGATCTCGACTTGATGGGCTCGGATCTCCACCAGCGTGCACGAGCGATGTGTGGCCGGCTGGAGGCTGCAAATTCGGAGCGTTATCGATCCATTCGACAGGAAATTCAGCGGGGTGTTTGCCCTGATACGTTTGTCCAGTTATTACAGCGGTCAGAGGCCGAGAATCCGGCACGCGGTAACAGCTACGACTACCTCGATGAATCGATCAGCGGCGTATTGCAGTTCGACGAACCAACCGACGCACCGGTTCACAGCGGGCCTGAGATGGTGTTTTATCAACCGACGCCGGCGCGTCATATTTTCGCGCTGATTGCGGCAGCGGGGATCTCTGAAAGCGACGTTCTAGTGGATCTGGGATCGGGATTAGGCCATGTTCCTATGGTTGTGTCGATCTGTACAGGCGCGCGCGCGATTGGCGTTGAAGTGGAGCCCAGCTATGTGGCATGTTCCAGGCAATGCGCTGAGAGATTAAACCTGAGCAGAGTGAGCTTTCTTGAAGCCGACGCGCGGGTCGCGGATTTCTCGATCGGCATGGTGTTCTATTTGTACACGCCCTTCAGCGGGTCCATTTTGCGGGCGGTGATGGACTCGCTCAGAGAGCAAGCTGCAGTTCGGCCGATAAGAATCTGCACGTTTGGACCGTGCACAACTGCGATCGCAGAAGAGTCGTGGCTTGAGGCGGTGACGACTCGGGAGGCAGACCAGATCACGGTGTTCTTATCGCGCGCCTGAACTTGCAGTGGGTTCGATGTTGTAGATCTGGAACTCGCGAATGGCGGCTCCGTCTGTGCTCGAAAGAATGTTGAGCCGGACGCGGCTGGCAGTGACCGGCGCGAAGATGTCGATCTTCTTATGGCCGATTGCCTGCGCCGATGCGACGGTCTTCCACTCAGATCCATTCCACACATCAATCGAATACTTCTGGATGCGCTGGCCGGCGTTGAGCCACTCCATGGTGAGGGTGCGGTTGAAGGTTATCGGTGCGGGGAAGGCAACCTCAAGGGTGGAGTGGTTGGAGTGATCGGGAGCCGCCCAGAAGGTGTCGGGATTGCCGTCGAGCGCGACGGAAGTCTCCGGCGAAGTGGGGGCGTGGGTGAGGGCCAGATTATGTCCGTAGCGCTCGCGCAGCGCTTTGCCGAACTCTTCCAGACGCGCTACATCGCTGTCGGGGAGCAGGCCGCGGCGATCGGGAGCTAGACCGAGCATGAGTTGCGCGCCATGGCCAACGGTATCGTCGTAGATCGAGAGCAGCTCGTCGAGGCTTTTGACGGAGGCGTCGTCGTTGGGATGCCAGAACCAGTGCAGCTTGCGCAGGGGCGTGTCGGCCTCGACGGGACGCCAGCGCAGATAGCCATGACGGTCGATGACGTTCCAGTTCTCGTACGGTACGCGGCCGCTTTCGGTACCCACCCAACGTATGTCGCCGTACTCGAAGAGTCCGGTATCGGCGAAGACTAGCGTATTGGGCTGGTAAGTGCGCAGGGTCTCGATGATCTTCGGGAAGTTGTAAACGTGGCCCGCGCTGCCGGCGCCGTCGAGCCAGAATTCGACCAGGTCGCCGTAGTTCGACGCCAGCTCGGTGAGCTCGGCCTGGTAATAGTCGTCATAGGCGGCGGAGTCTTTGTATCTCGGCTCATGACGGTCCCAAGGTGAGAGGTAGACTCCGAACTCAAGGCCGTATTTGCGTGCAGAGCGGGCGACATCGCCAACGATGTCTCCTTTGCCGCCTTGCCATGGGCTTGATTTGATGCTGTAGGCGGTCTGCCCGGTCGGCCAGAGGCAAAAGCCGTCATGATGCTTCGCGACCAGGACGACGTATTTAGCGCCGGAGTCGCGGATGGCCTGCATCCATTGGTCGGGATTGAAGTCGGAAGGATTAAAGACCGAGGGGTCGGCAGTGCCGTCGCCCCACTCCTGGTTAAGAAAGGTGTTGGTGGAGAAGTGGATGATGACGCCGAACTCGAGGTCTTGCCATGCGACCTGCTGCGGCGCGGGCTTGATGTCAGGAAAGCTTTGCGCGGTGAGATGCGGCATCGTGGGGAGGAGGGCCAGCGCGAGCCACAGAGTAAGTGAGGACGTCGTGAATCTGCGAAAAGACATCACCGGCAGTCTCCAGCAAAGAGGGGATCAAAGCAATCGAATTCGAGGATAGCTTGGGGGCAGGCGGGGCGGCGTAAACTGGCCTCAGGGTGTGTCATCGGATACACGGGGTGATTGCGAATGTGCAGGAATATCAAGACGCTTTTCAACTTCGATCCGCCGGTCACGGATGAAGAGGTTCGGGCGGCATCGCTTCAGTTCGTGAGAAAGATCAGCGGTTTCACCAAACCTTCGAAGGCGAACGAAGCGGCGTTTCTGGCGGCGGTGAATGAGGTTTCGAGCGTCTCGATGCAGCTGCTCTCGTCGCTCGAAACGAACGCACCGCCGAAGAACCGGGAAGAAGAGGCTGCCAGGGCAAGAGAACGTGCCGCGGAACGATTTGGCGATTGAGATGCCGTACCAATCTACCTGTTATTGCGGGGCGAGGCCCTCGACGATAAATAGGCGGCTTTTCGCTGCGCTTTGCCTGATCGGCCTGATCGCGGCATAGGCCGGCGAGTCATACCACTCACGCGCTTTCTCCACGCTGTCGAAGGCGATGATCACAATGCCGCCCTTAGGCGGTTCGCCTTCGAGAGATTGAATCTTCGCGCTGCGAACGACATAGTGATAATTGAAAGGCACCAGCGTTTCCGGTACCTTCGCGGCATATTTCTGCATGAGAACGGGGTCGGTGACATCGACCTCCGCGATGACGTAGGCAGGCACGGTGGTGATTTGCCGGGCATGAAGCGCATGGATGCCGGCAGCGCCGATCGAGACACCAGCCAGTAGTGCCAATGCCAGTTTGTGGTTCGTTTTCATGGATTTCATTCACCTCGATATGTCTTTGCGAATCAAGCTGACCTTTGTCCCTGAAGAGTTCCGTCTTTTATTATGAGCTCGCTCGTTGCGTCCCAATTGCGGAGTGGCCCGTCGAACAGGTATCGAAGCGGTCCGTGAGGTTTCCCAAGTAGAGATATCTGATCAGTGCTCCCGTCAGATGGTTCTACTCTTGAGGGGAGATTCATGAGAGCCTTGCTTTAAGGGAACGGCAGGTAGAGCAGAGATATTGCAGAGCAGATCCTTGATCCTTACGGCCTTTTTGAGTGGGATGATTGGTTTGGGGGCACAGGCGCAGTCTGTTCCGAGCCAACCAGCTGCCCCGCCGATGCCTGCCCCGGCACCCACCTCGACACAACAAGGTGTCCCGGGCCGCTTGCCAGATGCGCCTGGCCAAGCCACGGTTGATCCGCAAACGAGTGGAAGCATTCATGGGACGGTGACGGACCCCAGCGGAGATTTGCTCGTAGGCGCCAGCGTCAAGCTCGACGGCGATTCTCCCAAGACGCAGCAGACACTGCTCACCAACAGCATGGGATTCTTCGACTTCACTGGTCTTGCGCCGGGAACGTTTCGAGTCACGATCGCGTCGAAGGGATTTGACGAGTGGACCGCACCTGAAATTGTTCTGCAGCCGGGCGGGAGCTATGAAGTCCCGCACATTGTGCTTCATATAGCGACCACGCACACAGATGTGGAAGTGATGCTGACCGTACAAGAGATCGCCGAAGAGCAGGTGAGGGCGGAAGAGAAGCAGCGAATCCTGGGAGTGGTTCCCAACTTTTACGTCACCTATGTGTGGCATGCGGCTCCACTGACCCCCAAGCAAAAGTTTCGGCTCGCGCTGAGGACGTCGATCGATCCGGTCACCTTTTTGATCGACGGCGCGACTGCGGGGATTGAACAGTCACAGGACTATCTGAGCGGATATGGCCAAGGAGCCACGGGCTATGCCAAGCGTTTTGGCGCAGCGTATGCCGACGACTTCATCGCCACCATGATTGGCGGCGCTATTCTCCCATCGCTCTTTCACCAGGATCCGCGTTACTTTTACAAGGGCACAGGAAGCGTCGAATCAAGGGCTCTTCATGCCATTTCTTCTGTCATTATCTGCAAGGGCGATAACGGCCACTGGCAGCCGAACTATTCCAATGTGCTCGGCAGCCTGGCCTCGGCGGGAATTTCGAATCTCTACTATCCCACGACTGATCGAGACGGAGCCGCGGTGACGGTCGATAACGCGCTCATCGGCATTGCCGAAGGCGCCGTCACCGCGCTGCTCCAGGAGTTCATCATCAAGAAGTTGTCGCGCGGTGTTCCACCTGGAGCAGGCGGTCAGCCTTAGGCGCAAATCTCTGCTAATTCGACGCGATCGTGAATTTCACGACCGTGCCTTCAACAAAGGTCACTTCGGCGCGACGGTCGCCCGAGACATATTCGTAGACCTGCGTTTTAAGGCCGTTGTCGCCGACGGACTCAGAGAGCAGCTTGCCTTGTCCAAGCAGATTCGCGACATCATTCAGGCTCATCCCGCGCTGGAGTTGCGCGGTGGGCGAGACGGACGGCTGAACCGGTTGCACGCCGACGGCTGAGACGGCCGGAGCTGCGGGCGCCGGTCCAGGTTCGGCTCCCCCGGCTTGCAGAGCGCTGAAGTCGACGTAATCGGCGAGCAGCTTCATGATGGCCTCAGGGGAAAGTTCATTCTCGGGGATCGATTTGGACCAGCGCAGGTTGAATCTCGAGCCTCCGCTCGCACGCTTGTCCATGACCTGCTGTGCCTTGATCTGGCTGGCAATCTGCGCAGCCCGTTGATTCATAGCATCCTGACGCTCGCGGCGGGCGCGCTCACGGTCGAGGTCGCGCTGAAGCCGTGCCTTTTTGTCGGGATCGTCGGTGTTGGCGATCTGCTGCTCGAGGCTTTTTTCGTAGTCGCTCTTCGGGACCACTTTCGCGGCCACGGTGGTGTTGGTGTCGTCTCCGAAGGTGCCGAAGCCGCCTCCGTCAAGCTGAAACTCGATCATGTCTTTCTTGACGACGATGGTGGTAATGCGGGCGACATCGCCTTTGTGGATGGCCGTGCCGTTCTGCTTGAGGCGCGAAGAGTATTCCTTCCAGTTCATGGGAGTCGCATTGTTGAAACGGAGATCGATTCCCTTCTGGGTTCCCGGCATGTCGATCTTGATGACCACCTGCTTGCCGGAGAAATAACTCACGATCGGGTCGGCCCCGCTCTGGGCTCCGAATGACAGGAGGGGAAAGGCAATGGCGAGAAGGACTGCACCCAACTTCGATCGATACATTTTGAAACCTCGCGGAGAAAATTGGCGCAAGTCCTGATACGCGCATGCCGCAAAAGTCTTTCGCAGCCTGTGCGAGGCTCACATTTCCTGAATCGCCAGCATACTTTGCTAAGACGCCCGGTGTGAACAATTTTCGACTTGCGCCGAGCACTGCGCCCGTTTGAGATTTTTCGCGACTTCGAGGCAGACACCGCATCCATTAGAGACTGAACGGTCTCAAATCTGCCCAGACGGGAGACGAATTTAGCAGTGGCCGCGAGCAGCGTTCTCGAAGCACCACCATCCGCAGTTCAAGCCGACGCTCGGGAGGGGGTCAATCCTTGGGTGATCGCGCTCACGGTGACGCTGGCCACGTTCATGGAGCTGCTGGACACTTCGATTGCGAACGTGTCGCTTCCCTACATTGCCGGCGGACTGGGGCGGAGTTTCGACGAAGTGACGTGGATTCTGACGACGTACCTTGTCGCAAATGCTGTTGTGCTGCCGATGAGCGCGTGGCTGAGCCGGGTGTTCGGGCGCAAGAATTATTACATGGCCTGCGTAGCACTGTTCACGCTGACTTCGCTGTTCTGCGGGATGGCGCCAACGCTGAATGTGATGCTCATTGCCCGCGTACTGCAAGGGATTGGCGGCGGCGGGCTGGCTCCGGTAGAGCAGGCGATCCTGGTGGATACTTTTCCGGCGGCGCAGAGAGCTTCGGCCTTTGCGCTATACACGATTGCGATTGTGACGGCTCCGGCGATCGGGCCGGTGCTGGGCGGATGGATCACGGACAACTACACGTGGCGGTGGGTCTTTCTGATCAATATTCCGATCGGGATTGTGTCGCTGTTTTTGACCAGCCGGTTCGTGCACGATCCTCCGGCCTTTGCGAAAGAGCGGGCAAAGGCGCGTCCGAACGGCAGGTTGAAGATCGACGGTACGGGCATTGCGCTGATCGGGCTGGGTTCGGCGGCGCTGGAAATTTTTCTGGACCGCGGGCAGATCGACGATTGGTTTGGAAGCTCGATGATCACGTGGATGTTTGCCATCGCGGTCGTGTGCTGGTCAGTGGCGATCTGGTGGGAGCTGCGGCATGACGATCCGATCATCGACCTGAAGATGCTGGGCAACCGCAATTTTGCCATCGCCTCGGTCTTCTATTTCGCCTTCGGCTTCGGACTGTTTGCGACTACCACGATGATTCCGCAGATACTGCAATCGCTGTATGGATATCGCGCGATCGATGCGGGACTGGTGCTGGGGCCGGGAGCGTTTGTGATCACGCTACTGGCTCCGGTGGGCGCGCAGCTGGTGCAGCGCGGGATTGTGCATCCACGGGCGCTGCTCGCGATTGCACTGATGACGGTTTCGGCGTCGATGATCTACTACAGCACCTTCACCCTGCAGACGGACTATGCGCACTACGCGTGGGCGAGAGCGTTTCAGGGACTGGGCTACGCTTTCTTTTTCGTGCCGCTTAGTGTGACGGCTTACTCGCAGCTCAGACCGGACCAGAACAACCGCGCGTCAAGTCTGACCAATCTCTTTCGCAATTGGGGCGGGAGCTTCGGGATCGCGTTTGTGACGGCAATGAGCGAGCGGAGACAGGACTTCCATCAGTCGATAACGGGCGGGACGCTGGCGGCTTCTTCTTTGGGCTTGCAGTCGTCGGTGCAAAGCATGGCCGCGTACCTGACCGAGCATGGGTATTCGCAGGCGGATTCGATGCGGGCGGCGTATCTGCACTACTATAACCAGCTCGGCGATCAGACGCGGCTGCTGGGATTCATGGACTGCTTCCGCTTTGTGGGCTGGTTCACGCTGGCGGTGACACCGCTGGTATTTTTGATCCGGCATTTTAAGGTGGGCGGGAAGACTCCGGCGGGGCATTGATCAGTTCTGCAGGACGGCGACGCCATATTTGGGCAGGTCGACAGAGTTGATCTTCGATGAACCGGCGCTGAGCAGGTCGGTCATGGCGGCGGGGAGAGCGATGTGCTGACTTGAAGTGGTGTGGTTGATGAGGATGAGGACGGACTTGCCCGAGCCTGTCCGTTGGCAGACTTCGACTCCGTCGGGAACGCCGGGCAAAATGAGCTGGACGCCGGCATCCTTCAAGAACGACGCGGTGAGGGAGTTAAGCAGAGGCTGGTCGAGCCAGGCTCCGATGTAGGTGATGCTTCCCTTCCCTACGGTACGGGTGACGGCAGCGGGCTGATTGTCGAGCCATCCATTGCTCGGGCCGTACTTGAGGAGAACCTGGGTGTCAGACGAGCTGGGCGCGATGGTTTCTGCCCAGATGTTGGCGGTGCCGTGGCCAAGTTCGCCGCTGACGGGGACGGCCTCGTCGAGGGCGTAGAACTGCGAGACGTTTGCACCGAGGAGATCGACGAGTGGGCCGGGCTGGCGCTGGGGATTGAGGGCGTTGTACTCGTCCTTCATGCCGCTACGCGGGCCGAGGACGAGATGGCCTCCCTGCTTGACGTAAGCGATGAGGCGATCGGCGATGCCCTGCGGCAGCACGTTGAGCGCCGGAGCGACGACGAGCTTGTACTGGTCGAGAGGAGCGTCGGGTGAGATGACGTCAACGGCCTGGGCCTGGTCGCGCAGCGGGCGGTAGAAGGCAATGAGCTCGGCGACGGGTTCGAATTTGGCACTGTGGCGCTGGAAGTCGATAGCCCAGCGGCTGTCATAGGATTGCACGATGGCGACGGAGGCGCGGGGTTCGGTTCCGGAGAGGGCCGCACCGGTTTTCTCAAATTCGTCGCCGACCTGTTTGACTTCGTCGTAGACGGGGACGGGCTTTCCATCGATGCCCGCGAGAACCCCGTGGTACTCCTCCTGCCCGTTGGGGGCGGAGCGCCACTGCCAGTATTCGACAGCGTCGGCTCCGTGACCGATCGCCTGCCATGCCATGTCGCGGACCTGGCCTTTTTGAAGCGGCGTGTTGGTGGGACGCCAGTTGACGAAGGCAGGCTCGGTTTCGATGACCCAGAAATTTTTGCGCTTGTAGCCGCGAGTGAGGTCGTGGGTGGCGCCGTTCGCGTCGGCGTCGTAGGTGTCGGTGGCGATGTAATCGTCCCACGCGGCAATGTCGAGGACCGAGTGCAGGGTGTATTCGTCGAATCCGTCGAACCAGCCCATGGTGTTGGTGGTAATGAACTGCCGCTTGTCGGCATGCGGACGGATGGCGTCAATCTGGTTCGTCGAATAACTCTTCCAGGTGTCGCTTACGAATCGCTTCCATTCAAGAAGCAGCGCAGGATTTTCATTGTTATTGCGTGCAGGGATCTCGTCGAAGGTGTCGTAGGTCTGGCTCCAGTAAGCGGTTGCCCAGTGCTGGTTGAGGTTGGCGATGGTGCCGTACTTTTTCTGAAGCCAGGCGTGAAACTGGGCTTTGGCTTCGGGGTCGAAGGAGTCATTGCCATACTCGTTGTCGAGCTGCCAGCCGACGACGTTGGGGTTGTGTCCGAAGTGGATAGCCATCTGCTCGGCAATGTCGTGCGCGAACTGGCGATAGCGTTGATTGGCGAAGGAGAACTGCGCGCGGTTGCCGTGCTCGTCGCGGTGGCCGTCCTGGTCAATGCGAAGGGTCTCAGGATACCTGGTTGTCAGCCACGCAGGCGGAGCGGCGGTGGGCGTGCCCAGGACGACGCAGATGTGGTACTTCGCCGCCAGAGCGATGGCGCGTTCAAGCCACCCGAATTCGTAGTGGCCCTCGGATGGCTCCATGGTGCTCCAGGCAAACTCACCGACGCGGACGAGGTGGATGTGCGCGGCTTCCATCAGGACGAGGTCGGGTTCCCATCGGGATTCGGGCCATTGCTCGGGGTACCAGGCGGCGCCAAGGAGGATCGGCGGCTGGTCGGCGTAGGCGGTGGCCTGAGCCGAGGCGGGGATCGCTGGCGCGAGCGCAACGAGGCCGGCAAGAAGGAGTGAGGTCAGGCGCATCGGTGAGCCAAGGAGCATCAGGGACCTCCGAAGGAATGCGAAGGTCATGGTACCAAACCGTTTTGATTTGGGATTTTTGGGGATTCTGCGCCAGGCCGCATCTCGAAAAAGCAGAACGGCCGCACTCGTTTGAATGCGGCCGTTGCTGGTTGCGAGATGGTTATTGGCTGACGGTTACGCTGACAGTGGTCGTTTCAGTCAGGGTGCCGCTGGTTCCGGTAACCGTTACGGTGTAGGTGGCGCTCTTGTTCATGCTCCCGCCGCCGCAACCGATGCCGATTCCGACGAGGGCTGCAAAGAGGACGACGCCAAGCATTGTGCGCCAGCTACGGCGGCGAGCCGGAATCCCAAAGAAGAGAAGCATGGCCAGGGCGGCTCCCCCAGTAATTGTGAAGAATTTATCCAAGGGGCGGCTCAACGCAGCACTGTTGGAGCTGGCATTGATGGTGAGGGTGGAGGTGACAGCAGATGTCCCTGTCACATCTGCCGTGGTTGGGTTGAGGCTGCAGCTGACCGCTGAGGAGTTGGAAGAGGTGCAGGTGAGTGCCACATTGCCGCTGAACCCATTAGACGGGGTTACCGAAATTGTGGAGGTACCCGAACCACCCTGCGTGACGGTGATCCCGCCGCTGCTGGAGAGGGCGAAGCTGGGCGGCACTGGCGCTGTGACGGTCACGGTTACGGTCGCGTTGGAGCTAAGGCTTCCTGATGTACCCGTTGTACTGACTGTGTAGGACCCAGCAGTAGTGGTTGAAGTCGTGCTGACGGTCAGAGTCGAGGTAACGGCACCCGAGCCTGAAACCATGGCCGTAGTCGGACTGAGGCTGCAGGTTGCCGGGCTGGTGGCACCGGTTGGCCCGGTGACGGAGCAGGCGAGGGCGACATTGCCGGTAAAGCCTCCAGACGGTGTAACCGAGATGGTAGAAGTGTTGCCGGTTGTTGCTCCGCCGGTCAGGCTCAGGGTGGTTGGGGACGCACTGAGAGCGAAGTTCGGCACGGCCGGCGCTGTGACGGTTAAGTTGACGGTGGTCGTCGGGGTCAGGCTTCCCGATGTTCCGGTGACGGTGACGGTGTAGGTGCCGGGGGTGGTGGTGGCGGTGGTATCGACGGTGAGCGTGGAGGGGACGGCCGCTG
>JABCZC010000059.1 GCA_013289875.1 Acidobacteriota bacterium
GCCGCTCCACCAGTCCCAGGAAGCGCGCCCGGCGTGAATCCAGGAGGTGTCCGCTACTTCACTCTCGGGGCTGAGACTTGTGATAACGTTCGACTCCACAAGCCTCCCCGGCTCGTCGCCCACCAAGAGCACCCGCCACGCTGAATGGTGCGGCAGCGTTCCTTTGACGATGACGTCGGGATCCTCCTCCTCCGGTGCTAACACAGACTCAAACCAGTGGCCTTGCCAACTCGCCGAAGGATTTGTCAGGTACATCGAGCTATTGCCCCGCAGATCGGCCTCGGTGATAGCCATCCAGGCCACACCGGGCAGCTCCATCAGCGTTGGCAGACCGATCAGCACTTTGCTCGCCACGCCCCCTTGATTCGAGAACGAGCTGATCGACAACTTTACGAATTCGCTTTCGTACATGGAACGGAAGTTGGGCAGGATCAACGAGTACGTCGTCGCGTCCTTCGCGATGCGAAACTCCGTGCTCTCCTTCGTCAGGCGGAAGGAACGGATCGGGTTTTGTTCGGGAACCACGTAACGGAACGCCACCGCTTCGTCGTAGGCGCGCGCCTCGATGGTCAGCTTACGCCGCAACCCGCTGGGTTCTTCCAGGTCGACGCGCAGAGCGTTGTAGTGGTTGCGAACTTCGCTCGCCTTTCCCGTCAGCAATCGATAGGTCTCGTCGAAGGTGGATGGCGTGGCCCTCACAATTCGCACATCGCTCCCCAGCGGGCGCTGCCCCTCCAACTCCAGGCGAAGCGCCGATTGATCCACCAGCGGCTTGCCGCGGAAGGTCACGCGATAGACCAGTTGCGATTCCTGGGGATTTGCAGCATTCGCGGAGGTCTCGATCACAAGGACGAGCATTCCATCGGGAGAGGAAAGGGTCTCCGCCCGTGCCGTCAATACACAAAACAGAGAGAGGACAAGCGCGCGAAGACAGTGCGAAGGTTTAAGCATAGCGAACATCCTATAGCACACCAGGATGAAGGCTCGCTATACCCGCCAGGCACGCGGCCTTAGAACGTCTTCTCCTCTTTCGGGTACCACTTGATCTGCACAGATACCGTCGTATCGCTCTGCGGGCCACTCTTATAGATAGGCGCCTTCCATCCTTCGTACTGCACCCAGCCCTTGATTTCGATATCCTTCAACACGCGTTTAGTCACTTCTCCCTGATAGACATTCTGCGTAGTGCCGCCCGCAATAAACGCCTGATCCACCTTGGCGCGCCGGTACATGAACTGAATATTTTCATTCGGGGAGAGATTGTAGGTCATCCACGCCTGTCCGCCTTTGGCGTCACGCCCGATCCAGTCGGTGAACAAGGATCCGTTGATAGTCGGACCCTGCCTCTGAATCGTCTCGTAGTACAGAAAATTCCCGTTGGCGTTCGAATCGCTGACCGGATCTGTGGAGACGGCCTCCACTCGCATGTCCAACTTCGGAATTACAGGAAAATGCGAGAGATACATTCCTGGACGCACGGCCGATCGCCGCGGAGCGCTGACAGGGCTTACGTCATCGTGAACCACGGAGTCGGTATAGAGGGTCAGCCAGTTTCGCAAAAATGGAAGACGGTAGGTAAAATCAAAGTTGGAGAGTCGGTACCCCGGATCGTCTCGCCCGAACTTCTCCGCTGCCGAAACATTCTGGAAACTGAAAAGGCTATGAAGAAACGTGTGCAGGGTGATGGGCACGCTACAGGTGTAAGTCTGCCCGTCCGCGCACTGACGGTTCCAGCCGCCCCAGATTGCGAGAGCGGAAAATCCAAACTCCAGGTCACGCGTGGGCTTGAAGCTGATCTTGGCAGCATGGACCCATGGGCTGATAGGGAAAGTGTGCCCAGGTATGCTGCCGACGAAGAAGTCATACCGGATTGGGCCGATCAACTTTGAAAGCCCTGGAATACGCAGAGGCTCCACGCGATTGATCTCGAACGCGTACGTATTCTGGGCGTTCGTGCTCCAGATCAGTGCGCCGCCCTGGTCAGGGCTCCACCAGTGATCGTTTTTGCCGAACGAAATCTCGTGCCCGAGAATGTGGTAAGAGAGCAGGGCATTAAAAACCCGGAAGTCGTTCTGGGCGGGAATCGGTCCCTGCGGAATCGTTGCCTGCACTGGATTCGTGGCGTATGGGATTTGATCGACGACGTCGGAGAGATACATAGACAGCGGCACCGAATAGCCTGCGGCGCTCGGCGCGTGCTGATATTCCCCCCAGAAATAAACCGTAAACCGCCCAGCTTCCGCGCGCGCAGTAAAGCCCGTGTAGTTGTTGAAGCCTTCCTCATACGGCCGGCCATAATCGTTGACGATAGTCTGGCCCAGATGAAAGCTGTCCCGCAGCGGCGTTCCGCTGATGCCGCGAAACTGGGAGTACACACTCTCGAATTGCGTGTGCACTACGTGCTCGCTCCCGGCCGCTTCCAGATCGGGCGTCAGCTCTTTCATCAATGCCAGATAGATTTCACGCCCTTCGTCATCGTTTATGTTGGCGTCGATCTTGTCCGCCGACGCCTGCAGCATGTGCGCGATGCTCAACCGCGTCCATGGACGCAGCCCCAGATATGCTGTGTCGATATACCCCAGTCCGTACAGCCGCCAGAGAGCGTTGTACATCCAGCTGTTCACTGGGACGTAGGTGGAACCCACCGAGCTGGTGTAGACGATCGGGGATTCCGGCCGATAACTGGGAGGCAGAGGTTGCTGGGAAGGTTCGGATGCTCCTCCCGCCCAACCCGTCGTCGCGGTGATCGTCGCTGCCGCCTCCCGACTTTGTGTTTCTACATATGATTGCGCAACGGCACTCTGCCAGCCCCCGCCCAGGGTAACCAGCAGATAGATCCACGGGACAATTTTCACTCGCACCTCGACTTGGGGAATCGAACCAGTGTTGCTACTCTCTCATGGGTTGTACGCAATACTCTGAGTTCAGGCTAAAGCATTTCGTCGCTGGATGCACACCGGAGTTGGTAGCTCAGCGTGACTTTTCATTATGAAAAGGTAACTGCCACATAGCACTATGGGCCATTGCGATCGGAGAATTGCCGCATGGGATCAGCTTGAGGAAGACAAAGCCCTATCCATCTCTCTCTGGAACTCTGTGATCACTTCCTCTTTCCATCTGTCCCGGAACAGGTTCTTTCCAGTCAGATAGCGCTCCATGCTTGCGACAGCATTGACCGGCGAGCCGTTCAACGAATACGCCATGCACGCAATCAGCGCCGGGCCGCCGCCTTCCCGCACGCGAGCGATCGATTCCTGAGCTACGCGGTAGACCGCCACTACGTCGTGAGCATCCACGGTGATTACCGGAAACAATTCACCAATCTCTATCAGAACGTCTCCGTGCGCCTCGCCGGGCCTCCTGTCGATGACGTAGAGGATTGGGAGCTTTTGCGCGGAGGCAAGCTCAAGCGCCGCTCTGCATCCGGCAAGCGCCGCAACATCACCTTCGACAAATGCCACCGCGATCTTCTGGTTTCTCGCAAGCTTGTTGGCCAGTGCCGCACCAGTCGCAAATCCAAGCTGCGCACTCACAGCCGGAGAAGCTGGCGTCAACACACCGAATGGCGAGTAGCTGAATGCCGATCCATATACTGTCCCATTCGCGTGCTGATGATTCAGCATCGCTCGTAGCGGGACGCCCTTCACAAAATTCGTCAGGACGTTGCGCGGTGTCAGCACGACCGTGTCTTCGGGCTCCAGATCGAGCGCCACGCCCACGGTTCCCGCTATGTTGGTCTGCGCTCCTTCGGGGTTATCGGCCGAGCCGAAACCCAGGCGCTCCTCAAGCAGCCTGTACTTCAACATCGTCGCGTAGAGCTGTCTGAATTTCTCGTCGCTGATCAGCGAGTGGCCGTTGTTGCCGGCCACGGCCGCGGCTGCGGAGCGTGCCCTCACCTTCGTTGGCATGTGCTGTGTTTTGTTCCTTTGACCTGACGATCTAGCCGATTGTATCTCAGCAGCGAAGCCAAACCCGCCGCATATTTGCAGAGCTCAGGGTCCAAAGAAACGGCTTCAGGTTCTCACAAAATTCTCGTCTAGCGCAATGCTTCAATCGCACCGTTTTCAACAGATTTGTGAATAAGCCTGTGCATTTCACGGTCGTGACGGGGAGAAGCGCAACATTGACGCGCCTTCTAGCAATCTGCACTCTTCCCGCTGCACAGCGCGCAACCGCTTATGTCGAGTAATCCGCGTTGATGCGGACATACTCGGCCGTCAGATCCGATGTCCAGAACCGGCATTTGCCGTCGCCTCCTCCCAACGCAATCCTGACGGTGAATTCAGGGTTCTTCAAGTAAGCATGCGCTCGTTTTTCGTCGAAATCCGCCACCCGTCCACCGTTCTCGCAGATCTGCTGATCTTCCAGCCAGATAGCTATGCGATTGGGATCGATCTCCGCTCCCGAGTACCCGATAGCCGCCACCAGCCGCCCCCAGTTGGGATCGCTCCCTGCCCAAGCTGTCTTCACCAGCGGAGAATGCGCAATGGTCTTCGCGACCCTCAGCGCTTCTGCATCGCTCGCCGCTCCTTCAATCTGCAACTCAACCACATGTGTGACACCTTCCGCGTCTTGCACAATTTGCTTCGCGAGGGACAGGCACACATCTTCGAGCGCCATCTTGAACGCCGGGTGACTCGCATCTACGCTCGCCCCGCTCGCGCCCGAAGCCAGCAGCAGGACCGTATCGTTCGTGGAGGTATCGCCGTCGATCGAAATACGGTTGAAGCTCGGCTCGACCGCGCCGAGCAGCAGCGTATGGAGGTCGGCGGGTGCGATCTCCGCATCGGTAAAAATGTAGACCAGCATCGTCGCGTGCGGCACAAGCTGAGGGTGAATCATCCCCGCACCCTTGCACACTCCGGCGATGCGCACCTGTTTGCCGCTAACATCCACCCATGCATGTGCAATTTTGGGCCGGGTGTCAGTGGTCATTATGGCTCGCGCGAAGTCTGAGAAATGTTCAGTGTCTGCTGTCAGCAATCGCCTAATTTTCGGCAGCGCCTCCACCAGTTTCTCCGCCGGCAGCGGAACGCCGATGATCCCGGTTGAGGAAGGGAAGACCTCATGCCCCTCCGCACCGAATGTCTTCGCTGCCGCGGCGCACACTCGCTCGCACGCAGCGATGCCAATCTCACCCGTGGCGCAGTTCGCGTTGCCGGCATTCACGGCAACCACGCGAACCCGTCCGCCGCTTCGTTCAAGATGGCGGCTGCCTATGGTCAACGGAGCAGCCTTGACACGGTTTCCGGTAAACATGGCCGCAGCACTGGCAGGTTCGTCAGCGACAGCTACGGCAAAGTCCAGATTGCCGCTCCGTTTCAATCCGGCTTTAACGGCAGCAAAGCGAAATCCGCGTGGAAGCGCATCCTCAGGGAGCAAAGAAGTTTGAATCATGTGACTTTTTACTTTATCAAGAGAGGAGATGACCCGCTTGTCCGGCGCCACCCAGACTCAACCCGAATTCCTCAACATGCAACACGTCAACGTAGCCCGTGGCGATGCCATCGTCCTTCACGACATCAGCCTGCGCATCGCAACCGGAGAGCATGTTGCCATCCTTGGCCCCAACGGCTGCGGAAAATCCACACTCATCAAGACCATCACCTGCGAGTGCTATCCCATCGTCGCTCCGGAAACCAGCATTTGCCTGCTGGGTCGCGCTCGCTGGGATGTCTCGCAGCTACGCCAGCACCTCGGCGTCGTCGAAGCGCAGCTGCCCGGCGAGCGCACAGGCGTTACGCGCGGAATTGACGCCGTTGTCGCTGGATTCTTCTCCGCCTCCACGCTCTGGCCCAACCTGCACGTCACGCCGGAGATGCGCTCACGCGCCCACTCCGCCCTCGACCTCATGCAGGCCGCCCATCTCGGACAAAAGCTCGTCGGACAGATGTCCGCCGGCGAGCAGCGCCGCATTATGATCGCCCGCGCCCTCGTCCATGAGCCCGGCATGCTCCTGCTCGACGAGCCCTCGAACGCCCTTGACCTTGCCGCCCAGCGCGAACTCCGCGAAGCCCTGCGCCTGGTTGCGCAGCAGGGAACTGGCATCGTCATGGTGACGCATCACCTCGCCGACATCCTGCCCGAGATCACTCGCGTCATCATGATGCGCTCTGGCCGTATCGTCTCCGATGGGCCAAGAGATGAGCTGATCACGCCTCAAAAGCTCCGCGATCTCTTCGGCGTCGATGTCACCCTCACCCAGCGAAACGGCTACTGGCACTCCTGGTAAAGAGCACATGGACTTGATTTCCACCGAAGCAATGTCTTACTGTGTGAGGCACACGGGAAAGGAGGATGATCCAGTCTATGAAGAATTCTGAAGGTAGTAGTTGCAGGACCCTACGTGAGGTGACTGAGGCTTAGAGCGCGCCCTTAGCTCTAGTCCTGGCGAACCGCAACTCCATCGCCGAGGCCCATCAGTAAGCGAGGGTGCCTCAGGTCAAACTCCACAGCTCACCGGCAAAGAGGCCCGCTCCGCCAAATCTGGCAGCGGGCCCTTTGCATTTTGGGCGCTGAGAAGGAAAGAAATATGGCCACTGTAGCGTTCCGCACTACAATATTCCCGCACTACAATAACCCTATGGAACCCCTCGTCATCGCCGGCAAGGCTTTTCAGTCCCGCCTCATCGTGGGCACCGGAAAATACAAGAACGGTGCCGAGACCCAGGCGGCCATTGAAGCCTCGGGAGCCGAGATGGTCACCGTCGCTGTGCGTCGCGTCAACCTCGACCGCTCTAAGGAATCCCTTCTCGACTTCATCGATCCGCAGCGCTATTTTCTGCTGCCCAACACCGCAGGATGTTACACCGCCGACGAGGCCATCCGTGCCGCCCGGCTGGGCCGCGAAGTCGGGTTGTCAGATTGGGTCAAAATCGAGGTCATCGGAGATCAGGCCACGCTCTACCCCGATGTTCAAGCGACACTAGAAGCTACGCGTACACTAGTCAAGGAAGGCTTTACAGTTCTGCCATATACATCTGATGACATTGTCTTTGCACGCCGCCTAATCGACGTCGGAGCGGCCGCAGTCATGCCTTTAGCCGCCCCTATCGGCAGCGGACTTGGCATCCAGAACCGCGCCACCCTGCAAATTCTCCGCGAGCGCATCACCGAGGTCCCGCTGATCGTCGACGCCGGGGTGGGCACCGCCTCCGACGCCGCTCTCGCCATGGAAATGGGAGCCGACGGCGTCCTCATGAATACCGCCATCGCTGGCGCCGCCAACCCCATCCTGATGGCCGAGGCCATGCAGCACGCCGTCCTCGCCGGACGGCAGGCCTATCTCGCCGGGCGCATGCCCCGCAAGCTCTACGCGACGGCAAGCTCACCCCTCGAAGGAATTTCGAAGTAAAGAGGTGAATCATGCTCACCTTGCTCCTGATTGTCGCGGAAGCATGCTGGTCAGTTTTGACTGAGCTGATGGGCATGGCCGTTCGCGAGGAAATCTCAGCCTTGCGTCCCAAAAGGAAGATTTGAACCGTGTGAAATTGAGACACGTGGGGCATCGAGAAGAGTACTGACTTCAGGAATCAGCACTTGTTAGACTCAGCCCATGCGCGTCTTCGGAATCGACTGCGGCACCGAGTGTACCGGCTACGGCATCGTCGAGTGGGACGACGACGCGCGCAGTCCGCATCTGGCCTGGCTGGGCGCCGGAGGCATTCGTCTGTCGAAAAAAGATCCACTCCCGCAAAGGCTCGCGCTCGTCTATACCACTTTGCTGGCTCTACTTGAAACCCATCAACCCGACATCGTCGCTATCGAGGAAGTCTTCTACTCCGTCAACGCCAAGTCCGCGCTCAAGCTTGGCCAGGTCCGCGGAGTCGCCCTGCTCGCTGCCGCCACTGCCGGCCTGCCCACTGCCGAGTATGCTCCCCTCAAAATCAAGTCCACCGTCACTGGCTACGGTCTCGCTCAAAAGGAGCAGGTTCAGTTCATGGTGGCTCGCTTGCTCAACCTGGCCTCTGTGCCCGAGCCGGCCGATGCGGCAGACGCTCTCGCTATCGCCATCTGCCACATCCACCAATCCCAGACACTCACGCTTCAGGCAGCCAATCTATAAAATCATGTTCGCCGCCACAGCTGCTCTCGCTCTCGCCCTGTCCCAGACGGCCTCGCCTTCGCCGACTGCAAGCGCGCAGGTTACCTTCGCATTCGAGGACGCACAGCTCGATCCCACGACCTACAATCTGCTCATCCGCGAAGACGGCTCCGGTCACTATCAATCAACTCCGGGCCCCGCCCCCGCGCCCAACGCTATCGACGGCGTCGCAGGCGCTCCCGTCGCCCGTGACATCGAAGTTCGTGACCCCTTGCTCTCTGCCTTTTTCCAGACTGCCCGCTCGCATCGCCTCTTTGCTACGGCCTGCGACGCGCCTGGCAGCCATGTAGCGTTCACGGGAAAGAAAACCGTCAGCTACACCGGCCCGGACGGTCACGGCGAATGCACTTTCAACTGGTCGCGAGACCAGCAGCTCAACCAGTTGGCCGCCGATCTTATGGCAATTGCGTATACGATCGATGAGGGTCGCCGTCTGGCCACGGAACACGTTCACAGCCGCCTCAGCCTCGACGCCGAGCTCGAAGCGCTTCAGGATGCGCTTAAGGACCGCCGCGCGCTGGAGATTGAGAACATCTCTTCTGAACTCGAGTCCATCGCCAATGACGAAGCGGTCATGAACCGCGCCCGCAACCGGGCCCGGGCGTTACTAAGCGGTAGCGCGAAGCATTGATTTGGCAAGCCTGAATCGCTCTGCCCGCCGCAACGTCCAATATTGGGGATGCTACAACGCAAAACGAAACTTTCTGCCCTTGCGTCACGTTGTTACGGTATAGAAGAAGCAGCATCGGGCCCATTGGCAGCATCGGGCCCATTGAAGGAGGTGTCCATGCGGCACCCACTTATCTGTCACTCCTGGCGCAGGCGAATCGGCAGCATTGCCGCCGCCAGCCCAGTTCTCGTCCCTGTTTTCGCTTTGGTTCTCGCAGTCACTGCTTTTGCACAGGAGCCGGCCGTTCCGCCGCCTCCCCCGGATGTGCAATCACCCGCGCGGCCATCCCAGCCGCCGGCACCCGACTCAAACAACATCCGCGCCGTGCGCCTCAGCGACGTCGAAGGCAAAGTCCAGGTTTTCAACGGCGCCAATCCTGCCTTTGATCAGGCTCAGCCCAACATGCCCGCCGTCGAGGGTATGCGCTTCGTCACCGGCCCGGACGGCCGCCTTGAGATCCAGTTTGAAGACGGCTCCGTCGCCCGAGTTACTCCTAACAGTTCCGTCACGCTCACGCAGCTTCATCGTAATGGAGACGGCAGCACCGTAACCACTATCGATGCGAATTCGGGTCTCAGCTATTACGAACTCAACGGCCGCGCCGGCCAGTATACCGTCCGCTTCGGACCCAACAGCGTCGTGCCTGTTGACAGCAGCATTTTCCGCATTAACCTCGACGGCAATCCCGCGGACCTGGCTGTTACCCACGGGACCGTTCATGTCTCGGATAGCCAGAACCTCTCGCTCGATCTGCGCACCAACCATTCCATCCACTTCGACACCCAGAATCCCGGCCAATATCAGCTTGTCCAGAGCGTCACGGCCGACACCTGGGACCAGTGGAACTCCGATCGCGATCAGGCCCTCGCTATGCTCGAGGAGAGCGCCACAACTGCCCGCGCCAGCACCGGCAATCCCGACGATGCGGCCTGGAACGACCTCGACTATTACGGCGACTGGTACAACGTTCCCGGCTACGGCACGGCCTGGTCACCTTCCGGCGTTGGCACCAATTGGGATCCCTTCGGCATCGGCTCCTGGGGATATTATTCGGGTATTGGATACACCTGGATTTCCGGATACTCCTGGGGCTGGTGGCCTTACCACTGCGGCGCGTGGAACTGGTTCGACAACTTCGGCTGGATGTGGTTCCCGGGCAATTGCGGATTCGGAGCCATCGGTGTTGGCTGGTACCCCTATGCCACCGTGTGGCATTGTCCGCCGAACTACAGGCCGCCTGTCAGGCCTGTGATTCCCGCGCGGCTCCCGTCCCACGGCCCGATCTCGCATCCTGAGCCGCTCATCGCCGTCAACCGCGGGCAGCAGTTCGCCCAGCAATTTCGAACCATTGGAGACGCCAAGCCGGCCTCGCGCGTCTTTGACTACGAGGGCAAGAGTATCGCCCCCGCTGAATCGACAATTCACGTGCTCAGCGGTGGGCCCATCGGCGAAGGCTTCACCGCCGCCGCCGAGCGCACGAATCCCGAAGTCTTCGATCGCAGCACTGTTCGCATGGCCGCGCCTGGCCGCAATACATATCAACCCGCCAGCCGTGGCTCCAATGGATACGCTCCGCCCAGCTATGCGTATCACCCGACCCCGAGCGCTGGCAGTGCCCCACGCAGCTCGTATACTGCCCCCAGCGGAGGAGGAGCACACGTCTCCTCGCCGCCTCCGGCAGCCAGCAGCGGAGGAGCGCATCCGCGCTAAGACGCCTGGGGTAGGGAACTGGCAGAGGTGCGCGATCATCTCGAAACCAAGGTGGGGCTGACATACAACGAGCGGTCTGGTCAGCCCACCGCAACCCTCATCCAAAAATATTCATGTTCAGAAACTCGTTCCGGAATTTCCCCTGGGGATCATACTCCTTGCATACCGCCTGATAATCCGGCATCTTCTCATAAAGCTTCTTCAGCTGCGAAGGCGGCACGGTAAATAGCTTCGCCCAATGCGGCTTTGCGTTGAATGGCGCCAGCTTCTCTTCTATCTGCGGCAGTATCTTCTTCACCTCCGGCCATTCCGGTTTCCAGGTAAAGTGGATCGCCATCGACGGCCGCTTGTAGGCCATGCTCATCCACAGATCGTCAGCATCGATGGTGCGCAGTTCCGTGATAAAAAGATGAGGCGTGATCTGGTCTCGCAGTTGTTCGACCGCGAGAATCGCCTCATACCCCTTGTCGCGCGGGACAAAGTATTCGGTCTGCAGCTCCGCGCCGCTGCTCGGCGTGAAATTCATCTTGAAATGCGGCAGCCGCTCATACCACGGCCCCGGGATGCCCAGCTGTTCCGTGCAGGGCTCCGCCGAGTGTCCCGGAATCGGATGGAGCTTTTGCGTCGCCGCCTTTGCGCCAAACAATTCGGGCGCAAACTTTAGAGAAGCTCCCGGGTCCACGCGTCGCTTGACCCACACCTGTCCGATCCTGTGATTCTGCCAGTCCGTGAAGAGACTCACGCTGTAAGCGGCTCCGAAGATCTCCTCCAGCTGGTGCTCCAGCACATTCATCGAAAGGTTCTCGTAGACGACCTGGCTCACCTGAAAGGTTGGCTGCACGTCCAGCGTGGTTTTTGTGACCACGCCAAGTCCGCCCAGGCCCACGACGGCGCCGCGGAACTGCTCGCCGTTTTTCTCTCTGGACAGAACCTTCACCTCGCCGTCCGCTGTTACGATTTCCATCGCGGAAACCGCTGTGGACAGGTTGCCATTCTTGTTTCCGGAGCCGTGCGTGGCCGTAGCGCACGCGCCTGCAACTGAAATATGGGGCAGGGAAGCGAGATTGTGCAGCGCATAGCCCTTGCCATCGATATACGGAGCAAGCTGGCCGTACCTCACGCCCGCAGCCACCGTGACCGTGCGCGCCTTTTCGTCCAGAGTCATCGTGTCCAGCGCCGTCAGCGAGATCTGATTCTGCCGATTGTCGGCGATTCCATTGAACGAATGCCGCGCGCCCAGCGCCTTGAGTGTGTTGCAGCGCTTCACCGCCGCCTGAACTTCCTCCACGGTCTTCGACTGGAGCAGGTGTTCGGCATGATATTCGTAGTTTCCCGCCCAGTTCGTTCGATGCGCGGCCTCTTCCTCACCCGATGCGAAGCGGCCCAGCACTGTCCCGGCCATGAAAACCCCCGAAGCCTTCAAGAACTCTCTCTTGTCCATGTATATCTGCACCTCCGGCTCCTCAAACGCAATTCAACATACAGTTTGTTTGCAACTTTCTCAATCGCATCGCACCCTTCGTGAATCCATTGGACTGATTACAGTGGAGCGAGGCAAATCGCTTCCAAACAGGAGACCTCTCATGCCGCTTCCCACAGACGAGAAGATTCTTGCACTCAGCAACGAGATCATCCACACCTTCGACACGATCTTCGGACTCCACCCAGGCTTTCGCCCTGCCCACGCCAAGGGTGCCATGCTCACAGGAACCTTCACGCCTTCGCCTGAAGCGGCTTCTCTGTCCCGTGCGGCCCACTTGAACAACGCGTCGACACCGGTCACTGTGCGTTTCTCAAACTCCACCGGCGTTCCGCTGATTCCCGACAACGACCCTAACGCAAATCCACGCGGATGCGCCATCCGCTTCCATCTCGCCGAACACGTTCATACTGACATCGTCAGTCACTCGACCGACGGCTTTCCCACCCGCACAGGCCAGGAGTTCCTCGAGTTCCTGCACGCGATCGCCGCTTCCAGCGATCCCTCCCAGCCCCATCCATGGCCCGTCGAAGCCTATGTTGGCAGTCATCCGGCCGCGCTGGCCTTTGTGCAAGCTCCCAAGCCCGCCCCTTCCAGCTTCGCCCGCGAAACCTACTTCGGCGTAACCGCGATGCACTTCACGAACAAGGATGGAGTCAGCCGCTTTGGCCGCTACCGCATCATCCCCGAAGCCGGCAATGACCATTTGGACGACGCCACTGTCGCGGCCAGGGATGCGAACTACCTCTTCGATGAGCTCGAGGAAAGAATTGCTCAGGGCCCTATCAAGTTCCGCGTTCTCGTTCAACTGGCCAACGACGGAGACATCGTCGACGATGCGACCATCCACTGGCCCGAAGACCGAACGGTGCTCGAGTTGGGCACGATCACTCTGACCGAGCCCGTCCCGGATAACGCTCATGAGCAGAAGACCATCATCTTTGATCCCATTCCGCGTCTCGACGGCATCGCGCCATCGGAGGATCCTCTGCTCGAACTGCGTGCGGCCGTCTACCTCATCAGCGGACGCCGCCGCCGCGCAGCGCCAGAAGAATAGACGTTACCTCTAAGCGAGCCTACCGAGCCTGCCGTCGCGCTGGTATTATGATCCGGCATCAGAAGGATCAGGAGAGACTCAGTGACAGGTCGCCACCGCTGGCCGGTTTTGTTCGCGGCATTACTTACTCTCGCAACAATCAGCGCTGCATCCGCAAAGACAGCATCAGCGGCGGCTCAGCCTTCGGTGATGTTGGAAGCGGTCACCGGCTCGCAGCCGCTGCCCAACGGGATTCAGATTCAGGCTGGCCCGGCGCAACTCCGCATCACCGCGCTTCGCGACGACATCATCCGCGTTCGCATCGCGCCCGGCGCCACCCTACCCGAGGACGCATCCTGGGCCGTCCTTCCAGCTTCTCGCACCAGCTCCGTCGACGTCCAGCCTGCGCAGGACGCCGCTTCCGTCGGCTTCCGCACGGCCTCTCTCGATGTCCGCGTCGAGCGCAGCCCGATGCGACTCGTGGTGCGCGATCTCGCCGGCAACATTATCTCCACCGACGCGCTCGGACGCCCCACCACCTTCGCCGATGGCGGTTTCACCGTCTATAAAGATATGCCCGCCGACGAGCACTTCTTCGGCCTGGGCGACAAGACCGGAACCTTCGACCGTCGCAATCAGGCATATACGCTCTGGAATACCGACGTAGGCCCACAGGAAGCCGTCGACCCTCTCTACAAGAGCATCCCCTTCTTCCTCGCCATCGGCAGAAGCCGCGCTTACGGCATATTTCTGGACAACACCTGGCGCACCTGGTTCGACTTCGGCAAGCAGGCGCGTGACGCCTATGCTTTTGGCGCCGAGGGCGGCCCGCTCGACTACTACCTCATCTATGGACCAGATCCGCGGCATATCGTCGAGGGTTATACCTGGCTGACGGGCAAGCCGCCTCTGCCACCGCTCTGGTCTCTCGGTTTCCAGCAGTCCCGCTACAGCTACTCGCCCGAGTCGAAGGTCCGCGAGATCGCCGACCGTCTCCGTGCAGACAGAATCCCCTCCGACGTGCTTTATCTCGACATCGACTACCAGTACAGGAACCGGCCCTTCACCGTCGATCCTGTGAAGTTTCCCAATTTCCCCGAATTCGTCTCCGATCTCCACACGCAGAAGTTTCACCTCGTCGTGATCACCGACCTGCACATCGCCCACGTCGCCAACCAGGGATACATGCCCTATGACACCGGCCACGCCGGCGACCATTTCGTGAAGAACCCCGACGGCAGCGAGTTTGTTGGAGTCGTGTGGCCAGGCCCCGCTGTGTTTCCAGACTTCACCCGTGCGCAGACCCGCGCCTGGTGGGGCAATCTCTACGCGCAATTCGTCAAGGACGGCGTCGATGGCTTCTGGAATGACATGAACGAGCCCTCCGTCTTCGATCAGCCCACCCAGACGATGCCCCTCGATACCGTCCATCGCATCGACGAGCCGGGCTTCGCTACCCGTACCGCCACGCACGCCGAGATTCACAACATCGTCGGGCTCGAGAATCCGCGTGCCACCTACGACGGTCTCCTCAAGCTACGCCCGGACGAGCGCCCCTTTGTTCTCACGCGCGCCTCCTACGCAGGAGGCCAGCGCTATGGATTCACGTGGACCGGCGACAACTCCTCTACCTGGAACCACCTCCGCCTCGGCACCCAGATGATCCTCAATCTGGGCCTAAGCGGCATCTCCTTTGTCGGCGACGACATCGGCGGATTCAACGGCTCGCCCCCGCCCGATTTGCTCACGCGCTGGATCGAAATCGGCGCCTTCAATCCTCTCTACCGCGATCACACCACCCTCGGTTCGCTGCCGCAGGAAGTCTGGGTCCATGGCCCTCAGCAGGAAGCCATCCGCCGCCGCTACATCGAAACCCGCTACCGCCTCCTGCCCTACATCTACACGCTCGCCGACGAGGCTTCGCGCACTGGCCTTCCGCTCGATCGACCTCTCTTCCTTGAGTTCCCTGAAATCTTCGCCTCTCCGACCGCCGACGCCGACTCGATCGACACCGAATTCCTCCTCGGCCCCGACCTGCTTATCGCGCCGCCGCCCTTCGCTGAGATGCTTGACGACTACACCGTCTTTTATCCCAAAACACTCTGGTACGACTTCTGGACCGGCCTCAAAGTTCCGCCTCCACCCACGCCGCCTACGATCACGGAGATCGCCAACGCCGCTCCTGACACCAAATTTCCCGAGCCTCCCAAAATCCATCCCGTCCTCGATGTCTTGCCTGTCTATGTTCGCGGTGGCAGCATCCTGCCTCTGCAGCCGCTCATCCAGAGCACCGACGAAACCCCCGACGGTCCGCTTGAGCTGCGCGTGTACCCGGGTCCTGACTGCAAAGGCTCGTTCTATCTCGACGACGGACACACCTTCCAATACCAGCACGGCGATTTCCTCCGTCAGACCTTCACCTGCTCTTCTGAGAGCAACGCTGTGATCGTTCACTTCGACGCGCGAAAGGGAAGTTACGCCCCATGGTGGAAGAACATCGAAGTCGTGATCTATGACTGGCCCTCCGCCGGTGCGGATGTAAAACTCTCGAACGCGTCAACTCCGCCCAAGACCACCTATGACGTCGCTTCGCACGCGCTCCACATTCTCATCCCTGACGCGGCAAGTGATACGGAACTTCGCATCAAAGGACAGTAACAGTAAGAGTAACTCCCCAGAAATTTGGCCCGGTTTGATAGAGCCGGTTCAGCTTAATCAGGGCTAGGTGGGAGTGAACACCCTATTCGGTCAGGGAACCGCCGCTGAGATTCCTCAACGGTTCGCGACCGGGGCTCTGATCGCAGAGTAAACCTTGATCCAGTGATTCCTCACCAGAGGCCTCATCCTCCTGCCATTCCAGTCGAAGACGATCAGGTTGGTTTCCTGTCTGGGCATGTGGCAATCAATGCAGTTGTCTGAGACAGGGTGGCTCGCTTTTGAGAAGGTCGCGGAGTCAGGTTTGTGACAGCTCAGGCAGCGATGCGAGAACTCGGCAAGGTTGTGCTGCGTGACATGAACATCGTGGCAGGTGAGGCAGGTCATGTTCGACGAGCGGAAGCAACGGCTCTGCTTCAGCATCCCTACCTGGTTGCCATGGACGTCAAGCGGGGCGTTGGGATCGGGCGGCGGAAGATCAATGTACTTGTCCAGGGGATCGCCGGGAATGTATGAAAATTCCGGAAGGAGTGACCAGCCAGATCCGGCATGACACCAGGCACAAAGATCGATCTGGCGGTCTCGCGGGAATCGCGCCGGATCCAGGATGGCGGTAGCTGACGGAGAAGCCGGCTTCGATGCCTCTTGTTCAACGTGCTCCCGTCCTGGCCCGTGACAGACTTCGCACTGGATGCCAAGCGAGACGCCCACAGTGTTGTACCGGTTCAAGAGCGGCGAAACAGCGTCAAAATAAGTTGCATGACACTCCACACACCGTGGAGTGACGGGCCGGGCGAAATCGGCGACCCCGTCGCGATAGCCGGGGCTATTTATCCAGCCCAGGTCAACCCAATATGAGACCGGCAGCTGAAATAGCTGATCCCCGTTCCAGTACAGATACGTTTGACCCTTGCCTCCGGATCCAATCACCAGAGCAATGCGCTCCGCATGTGAGGTCGTTTCGGGAGGTGTTCCTGCCACTGCCGTCTGGAAAAAATCGGGTTCTTTCCCATCCGTGCGCCGCTCATCCATTCTGAAATAAAGATTCGGATTCGACGTTTTCAGGACGTTGCTGCCGGGCGTGAACTTACCGAGTACGGAGCTTTCGTCCGGTGACCTGGAAGTCAGATAATGAGCAGTCCGGTGAAATGAATCGACCTTGTCTGCATGACAGGGTCGGCAAGCAGCATCACCCACATAGCCATCTCGCGCATGGCGGTTCGTGTCTGTTGCAGCAGCGGACTGGGCTCCGCCTGCTTCAACCGGATAATCCCGGGTTAGCTTCTTGCTCAGCAGCGCGGCCAGCGCCAATGCAATGATGATCGTGAAAGCTCGATTCGTCTTTCGGGAGCACGCCACTGAGCAATACAGTATCCCGTAACGTCAGGTTTGTCCTTCAAGAAAAACCCGCCCTATAATCGCGGGTATCGCAAGCCTCCGCGTCCGCGGACAGGGCTGAGCCACCGGGTAAAATCCTGCGCAACAAGAAATGGAACGGATGGTATCAGCGCTCGGTAGGGAAGGGCATCAGCATTCGTCGGTTTGAGGCTTCAGGCCTGACCAATTCGCCAGCGTCCGGTTGAGCCGGGATATCCGGGCGATCGTGACAGAACTCTATAACGGCGTTGCGCCCGCTGTGCTTCGCCTCGGATAGAGCCCGCTCGGCCTCCCGCAATACCACGAGCGGGGAGCGCCCCCGGCTCTGCGCGATACCCATGCTCGCCGTTAGCGTGAGCATATCCCGTCCAGCCGCAAACGGCTTCTGAAGGATTGTTTTCCTGAGCCGCAGGGCCATCGAGAGAGCCTGTTCAGATGTGCACCCCGGCAGGGCGATGAGGAACTCGTCCTCCCCGCAGCGGCCAATCAAGTCGTAGCTGCGCAGGAAGCGTCTGAACCGGTTGGCCAGCTCCTGCAGGATCTTATCTCCAGCCTCGTAATTCGTCATTGATACCCGAGAAGCGGTCCAGGTCGAGGAGCAGCAGGGTGAGCGGCGTTCTCATGCGTTGCACCCGGTCGGTCTCAGGAAAAAGCAGATTCAGCAGCGACTCGCGATTCCACAGGCCCGTAAGGCTGTCGTGCGAAGCATGAAACCTGACTGCGTTTGTCTGCTCATCGAGTTGGCTAACCAGAGCCTGGACTCGCTCCGCCACCGTGAGGCGCACACGCAGATCGGCGACATCGATAGGCTTAAGCAGCAAATCGTCGATCCCCGCGTCTGTGGCGCTGGCCACCGTCGCGACATCGACCTGCTCGCTCATGAGCATGGTCCATGCAGGCCTCTTCGCCGCGCGTCGTTTGACCTCCGCCGCCAGTTCGATACCGTTCAGCGTCGGCAACCCGGCATCGATCAGCGCAATCGCCGGGGGCGCCTGCCCCGTCAGCGCCTTGAGTCCCTCAACACCGTCGGCCACGAGCTGGACGGGATATCGCCACTCACTCAGAATGTTCCTGAGCCGGTTGGTGGCCTCGGCATCGGCCGAGGCAATCAGTATGTTGGGGGTGAAATGCAAGGGAAGGGTCATCTGTGTGGCTTTCTCAATCCTTTACAAGCCCTATATCGGAAAAAATTAGGAATTCGTAAGGAGCCGGAAAAATGCCTGGCAATAATTTGACAAGCCTGCAAATCGGGTGCAAAATAAGGGGTCATCGAGAAGTGCAGCCGCACCTAGAGTGTGCCCCCACACTCTCTGAAACCCTCTGGCCCCCGGTCGCAACCCCAGCGTAGGAGTCAATTCGATGCTCTCGGCCATCACCACGACCCATGCAATTCCCAAGAAGCTGCCGTCGGGACATATCACTGTCAGAACGACAGTGATTGTGTGTCCATACTGCTTTCATACCCTTGGTTCTTCACTCAACTCGAACGAACGACAAGTCATCGAGGCTCACCATAAGTGCCGCGAGAAATTGCTGGCAAGGCAACCCGCTATTTCGGTGCCATTTAGCTAGCTTTTGCGCCTAAATCGACAGGCTTGCAGCGGCCCCCTTGGTGCTGAACTATCGCTTTAATGGTATCCTGTAATCTACTGTGGATAAAATACTTAACAAGATGTACTTCCATGGGCATCTCATGGGAGTCTCTCTGCAGATCTCCCTGAATCGCCATTTTTATATTGATTTATGGAGAAAAAATCCCTATAATGGGAGAGTTTGTGACTTCCCGGCCGGCTTGCCCGTCCTGAGCCGAGAGATCCGGACTTTTGTACGTCACCTTATTGCTAGAGGATAAAAGAGAATGGCAAAGCGTCGTGGCAATCCAAATTGGGGAAAGCCGGAACCGATCGGTCCGGTCGTCCCGACCGTGACTTCATTTGAACAGGTGGTTAAGGAGTTTAAGCTCACCCCTGACCAATACATTCGCTCCACCCGGCTTCGCGAATGGGCCCGCAGGAACCGCAATTCGAAGTATATCCCCGAAGCGTTGCTGGAAGCATGGGGCTTCGAGATTGAGTCGACCCTATAGTGCTAAAGAATCCCGGTATCAAACAGACGCCGCCTCCGGGCGGCGTTTCTGCTTTTTAACGTAATGCTGGTTGTTGGCGCCTCTGGATCGGCTCATCCCCCTCGCCAGGTGATTCGTTCGACAGGTGATTGCGACTTGCCTTGCTATTTGCTCCCAAAATGAAGTCGTCGCGGACTCTAGATGAACATTTCGAGTTCCGAACGTAATGATTCAACTAATAGAGTTAATCTATTCATAATGAGGGGTATATGTGATGTAATACGGAATCCTTGCAGGGCGTCGTCTCGGTAGGCATTATGTCCGATAACATATATTCTGTATAGTCCGGTTCGGAATGGTTCTGAAAGATCAGCCCTGAATTCGAGTTCACCAACTTCAGAGCTACCCGGCTCCCGCGCTTCTCTCCCATGATAAAGTCGGATCATCTTATCTGGAGATACTTACTTCCCCCCCAATGCATGTGATTCAGTCTGTGAGCGGTGTCTTTTGGCAATTCGACCTGGCCCGCGAGTTGGAGTCCCGTGGATATCTGAAACGGATTTACTCGTCGTTTCCCTGGCGGAGGCTCAGGCGCGAGGGCGTATCGAAGGAGCTCGTTCGAACCTTCCCGTGGATCCATGCCCCCTGGATAGTGATTAATAGATACAATCGATACCTACACATACCAAGACATATCAACGGGCAAATCGCCCATGCCAATATTAGGCTATTTGACTCATGGGTGGCCTCTCAGATCGAGGAATGCGATGCCTTGGTAGGGCTTTCGGGATCTGCTTTAAACACCGGTCAGGTGGTGAAGAGCAGAGGCGGCAAACATGTATGCGACCGGGGCTCGTCTCACATCCGCTACCAGGATGCCATTCTGAACGAAGAATATGCAAAATGGGGCTTTCCCTTCGCCACTATCGACCCTCGAGTGATCGCACGCGAGGAGATGGAGTATCAACAGGCCGACGCAATCTTTGTGCCGTCGGGGTTCGCTCACCGCTCCTTTGTCGAGATGGGGGTCGCAGCGGATAAAGTCAAAGTGATTCCCTATGGCGTGCGGCTGGAACGCTTCCAGCGGACAGGCGAGCCGCCGAAGGATTTATTCAACGTGATGTTTGCCGGCACAGTCAGCCTGCGCAAAGGTATTCCGTACCTTCTGGAGGCCTTCCGAATGTTTCGACACCCGCGTAAGCGATTGCGTCTGGCAGGACCCGTGGAGGCGGAAACAAGGTCGTTCCTTAAGAACCAGAAACTCGACGGTGTTGAAATTCTCGGTCGGATGTCCCAGCCAAAGTTAGCGGAGTATATGAGCACAAGCCACGTCCTGGCGCTCCCGTCCATTGAAGATGGCTTCGGGCTGGTGATGGCCCAGGCAATGGCTTGCGGCGCCGTGGTTATAAGCTCAGAGAACACGGGCGGCCCGGATCTATACCGAAACCGCTCGGAGGGCTTCATCGTGCCCATAAGGAGCGCAGCAGCAATCGCTCAAAATCTTCAGGAGCTGGCGGACGACCAGGCATTACACCAGCGGATGAGTGAGGCCGCCATGGAACGTGTCAAGCAACTGGGCGGCTGGCATGATTACGGCGAAAAATGCGCGAATCACCTCAAGCAACTCACGCAAGCCTGACAACGCACTGCGACGAGCGTTAACGACTGGTGATTCCCGAGTTATTTCACGATCCGAAGCTTTTCCAAGGTGCGTACACCACCGTTGACCATCGCCTTCCCCACCTGGAACAGTGGATTGGCATGCTTGACCAAAAATGGCTTTGCCGGCATGAGGAATGCATGGACGCGGTAGCGAAATAATTTCAAGCGAAAACTCTGATCGGGCCCGGCGCCGTTATTGCTGAAGACGGTGTGATAGTAACGCGGAAAAGCGGCGGTCAGAAACCTTGTCTGCTGCTGCCAGCGGATGCTGTAATCAATCTCGCACTGATCTTGATCGCGGTGCTCGATATAAAGCCCGACGTGCTCCATTGCCGCCCGTGAACGGATGTGGGGTTGATCGGCATAAAGATACTCTATTTTGTGGGTCTTGGCCGGTGTCGGCGTCACGTAGCAAGGCTCCTCGCTGCCTAACAGCCGCTGGTTCAAGTCGGGGGGATGAACCACGGCGGCAAAGTTGATAATGCCTATCTGGGGATTGGCCTCCATCACCTTTACAGAATTAAGCAGGTAGTCAGCGGGGCCCTGGCACTCCCAGTCGTCCTGGACCATAAGGATATATTTGCCGTGGCAATGGCGGAGGCCGTTATTGTTATTAGCGCCCAGTCCTGCGTTTTTTGGCGCCAGCGCGAACACATCCGCTGGGAGTGTCCGTATCTGCGCCTGAATCTCTGGACCACTCCCGTCGTCGGCGATGACCAACTCGAGATTCGGGTAGGCGGTGTTTCGCCGAAAGCCTTCCACAGCCTTCTTCAAAAAGTCAAAGCGTTTGTACGTAATGAATAGTGCAGAAACAAGCGGCAATTCAGATTGGGGCATCGGCTCGGTCTTCTTAGTTCTTTGGAACGTCATCAGCTGGACATACCTGGGCGTGAAGCGGCGCGCCAGGTTTCGCGAGGGTGGCAAAGGCCAACCTGGCACGTTCGGCGACGGCCTGTGCGCTGAACTTCTGCGCCGAGGCCAATACGTCTTCCGGTGCCGGCAGGATACGCGGATTGTCCACCACCGCTTGCATCAGTTCAGTCAATCGATCGATATCTCCAACTGGATACAGCCAGCCATTCGTGCCGTTCTCCAGGATCTCGTTGGGGCCGTACTTACAGTCGGAAGCAATGCAGGGAATGCCACGGGACAATGCTTCAAGCAGAATCAGCGGAAAACCTTCGTATGAGGAAACCAACAAGAGAACGCTGGCCCGTTCTACACTGGCCCACGGTTGAACTTTCCAGCCGAGCCACGTGACTCGATCCTGAAGGCCAAGTTCCCTGCTGTACTCCTCTAGCCGTGAGCGGTCGTTGCCGTCGCCGATGATGGTCAGCCTGAAGTTCCCCCCAAGGCGTGAAGCCGCCGCTAACAGATCGGCGACTCGTTTCTGGGCTGCAAATTCCAGCCGGCCAACGTGCAAGAATGCGACCCCTTCACCGTTTGCCGGACGAGCGACTATGGAACCATTCAGCAGGATAGGGTTATAAATTGTAAAAACGCGATCGCTGCAAGACTTTCCCACCAGATCCTTTAATTGTCCGGCGACACCTTCGCCGATCGCGAGATGTCCATCCGCAATCTTCAGCAGCCGGTTCATACGGATGTGGTCAACAGGAAATTCGATGAAAGACAAAAGCGAGGCATTACTACCAGACAGGGTCAGGGCGAGTTTGCCTTTCACGAGGCGCAAGGAATCAAGAGCGACGACTGCGTCGGGAGAGAAGCGCTTGAATTCCTTGGCCAAACCGAAGATATAGCGGTGAAAACGGCGCCAACGTTTTTCTGTCGGGCTACCCAGCACTGTATAAGGCAACGGCTCCAGCCAGCGAGGATCTTTCGGGAGCCCTCCGAACAGGTAGACATGAGCCTCATCGCCCAGGCTTTGCAGGCCCTGCACCAGACCAGCGACGGCAGTTTCACTCCCGCCCCGCCCCGACATCATCGGCACTAGAATCGCTACGCGCATTGCACGGCTACCCTGAAAACAAAGCGTTCAGATTGCTGATGGAAGCGCAACAATGATTTTCCTCATTCTACGAGATTTTCCTCATTTTACGAGACTCGCCACTCAGTGCAAAATCAATGGTCGCTACTGCGCTTTCCCGCGCATTATGAATATCCGAGTCACCGGAAGATGTACTGACGGCCGATAGCTTTCTTTCGCTTAACGTGGAATGTAGAAAGCAACAATTCGGGAAAGCTTTCTAAGGTATTGAAAGCGAACTTCTTCAAAGCTTCGGGAATGCGCGTAATCCAATAACAGACGCCGGGCGATGAGCATCTATGGTCTCAATTACCAGTCTTCCGACTACTGACACATGCGACTTCCAGGAAGGATGAACCCGACTCTCAGATAACGGGATCACTAATTAGATTCTGTACTTAGCCGCTTCCAGCTTCTGCTGCCACTTCCAAGCGGACATCAAGATCTCGTCAATATCACGCCTCGCCACCCAACCCAGGACTTCCTTTGCTTTTGCAGAATTCGCGAACAGCGCGGGCGGGTCTCCCGTGCGAGGCGGACCGAATTCGTGCGGGACGTTCAGACCGGTGAGGCGCCGGAAGGAGTCCAGCACCTCCTTGATAGAGGTGCCTTGCCCCGTACCAAGGTTAAGGCTGATTGAAGCGCCACCGTTGGCCAGGTACTCCAGAGCTAGCGCGTGAGCTGATCCCAGATCGGAGACGTGGACGTAGTCGCGGATGCAAGTTCCATCGGGTGTATCAAAATCCTTACCGAAAACTTTGAGCGGCGGCGCAGTCTTGAGCACAGCCTTTAGCGCCAATGGAATGAGATGCGTTTCAGGGTCATGAATTTCGCCGATCATCCCATTGGCGTGCGCGCCAGCCGCGTTGAAATAACGGAGGGCGACATAGCGCAGGCTGTGCGATACGTTATAGGCCGACAGCACGTGCTCAAAGAAAAGCTTGGTTGCCCCATACGGATTGATCGGCTCCCTGGGCGAACTCTCGGTGATGGGTAAGGTCTCAGGAAGACCGTACGTTGCGCAGGTGGAAGAAAAAACAAATCGTCGGACGTTACTGGCGAGTACCGCGTCCAGCAAGCTCAAAGCAGATTCAACGTTGTTATGAAAATACTTGCGGGGATTGCTGACCGATTCGCCCACGTAAGCGGAAGCGGCAAAGTGCATGACTGCATCGACTGTTTCCAAAATCGGAGCAAGTCTGTCACGATCAGAGATGTCGCCCACAATAAGCTCGAAGCCTTGAGAGAGTGCTCGATTGCCAGTGCTCAGGTTGTCATAGAGAACGACATCGTGACCCGAGTCGACGAGCTCCCGCACTGCATGTGAGCCGACGTAGCCGCTGCCTCCCGTTACCAGGACACGCATCAGAATCCTAATTCCGGTCGGCGTCTGCAGATGAATGTGAGCATGCCAACCTATTCAATTAGTCTCAATCGGAAATCTACACCCTCAATCATAATCGAGGGATGCCAAGTCACTGCAAGATGTACTGGCGGGCCGTCCATTCTTGCCCTTCGAATAGTGCGGTGCTACCAGGGTCTCCATCTTCGCCCAAAGGCACTACCTGCTCCATCTACTCCAGAGCTAGATGCAAATCACGCGAGCGTGGCGGCATTGGCAGACGCGCCAGACTTAGTAACCATGAGATTCCTCAGCACGATGACGGCATCCTCCTGGTCTACGACCCGGAAACCGAGGTCCTCCAACTTAGCTAACAATTGAGCAGTTTTTGCTTCTCCAATAAGTCGAGCATGTGTTTCGAGGACGATGATGGCCGCCATTTGCAGTACGTCGCCTTCATTGAACACTAAATCCCATTCGCTCCCTTCGATGTCGCATATCAGATTAAAGGAGTCGAAGTTCCTTTTGGTCACGAGACCCCGCAGAGTGATCGCAGAAACGGTAACGAATTTCTTTCCTTCGTCTTTTTCTTGGACTGAATTTGCTAAGAGATCCAATGTTGGTCGAAATGTTATCGAGGGGACCCCGTACGCGAGGGCCTCACTGATTATCTCGAATTTGCATTGATTGTTATCTCTGGTTTCCGTCAAAAATGGGAGAGCAAAAGGGTTGGCTTCCACGACAACGTGAAGTCTTGGATTCTTCAACATCCGATTTGTAATACAAGCGATGACTCCGATACAGCCACCTAGCTCAACCACGGGTAACTCTGGATCAAGATATTTAGGAACCAAGCGACGTTCTGCCACCTCATAGTTCTCATCCGCGAGGTACAGTTTCGTTTTGGAACTTGGAATCCGCTTCATGTTGACTATGCATCCGTCCAACGTTACCGACGCGACTTTCCTCGCCGCGCGCATCCTCATATGAACGTCAAAACGCCCCCGCAGGCGAGTGGTTACACCCAGAACCCCCTCCGCATTAAAGACGCGATAGGCAGCAGAAACTTTTCTGGTTACATTTCCGAAGTTGAGCATTGAGGACTCCTTTGTCCACATGATTCCTTTGACTAGACTTCTTTGACCATGCGTCTCTGCAAGTTCCTTCCGCGAATCGCGAAGCCGCGCAGATAGCGTTTGATTTCCCCGCGATCGTGATCAAACAAAACGAGGGGATAGGCGAGCAATGAATAGACAACAATGAAGGTGAACGCTTCCGCAAGCAATGGAAGGAGATGGTGTTGCCTTATTGCGACCAGACGGTGTACGAGCAGCCCGCAAGCCGCGCTGCCGCCCAGAGGAATAACCGAACGGGCAACGCATCCGCCGAGCAGCTTGGCAACATTGACCTCCAGAAACCTGCCAACCCGGTACCAGAGAATCATGGTCTGCGGCAAAATAACGAGCACCAGCGCCAACGTAATCCCGCCCAAGCCAAATAGTCTGGCGAGAGCAATTCCAAGCGCAAAATTCGCTGCGCCCTGGATGATGCCTGTTACGCTCAGAAGTCGCATCCAGCCAAACGTAAAGGAATAAACAATAGCGGAGCGCTGCAGAGAAACGACAATGCAGAACGCAGCCAGCGAAGCGGTAAGCAGCGTGCCGGCGTATTGTTGATCCCCGACCCAGGTGACAACTACGTCGCGGTTAAAAAGAAGTACGCCCAGAGACAAGGGCAGAGTCAGCGCAAGTAGCAGCCGGGTGATTCTCCTGAGTGCCTCCCGCAATCTTTCCACTTCCCTTCTGCCCCAGAGTTCGTTGATCGCAGGCGTGGCGCTATCGGGAAGACGCATCATCATGTTGTAGACGGTCATCGTCGGCATTTGTGTGGTGTAGAAGCCGCTTGCAACGGCAGCACCTTTGGTAAAGCCCGCAATGGTGTTTCCAGAGTTGTAGACCAACCCGGTGCCCAGATTGACAAGAAGCGCGTGGCCGCCAAAACTGAGCATCTCCTTAAGCAAAGCCTTGTCGCTGATTCCCCACGAAGGCATAAGGTTGGGGAACAGTTTCTTGAAGCGAATGCGGTACAGGATCAGCCCGAAGGCTTCGACGCTCGTTCCTGCGAGCATGAGGCCGAACAAACCACCTCCCATCAAAATAAAAACCAGGGAAGCGACCGTTCTGCCAATTCCCATGAACATGCCGATCATGTTGAACACGGCGATATCCTGCATCGCCAGCAAGGCGCCCCCGTATGCAACCAGAGTTGTGCGCAACAGAGCCCACACAGCAATAACCCATAGTGCATGTTGCGCCTGGTGAGCCACATTCGGAGAAAGGTGGAAGAGCCTGGCCGTGAACAGGCTGAAGATAACCACAAGGATGGAATATAAGAGATTGGTGAAAATGAAAACTGTTCGCGCAGTCGTCAATATGCAGCGGAAGCGGGCGCCGCCGTCATCGATGCCGCTGGCCTGACCCAGGAAACGCTCCAGCGACCACGATCCAACGAAATCCGTGAGCGAAAGATAGGCCAGCGCCTGCATTACGGCGGCGTAGGCGCCAAGAGTCTCCCGCCCCGCCAGCTTGAGGACAATCGGAGCGAGCAGTAACTGCACCAGAATCTGCGCGATAAATTGGAAAATACTGGCGACAAAGCCTTTTGCGGCTTTTCCGGTGCGGCTCATTTCGTAACGAAACTCCGTGGGGTTGCGTGAATCAGCCGGCGGGTGATGAAGCAGCCTCAGGCCCTATCAAGGCAGGCCCTATCAAGGCAGGCCCTATCAGGTAAGGATTACGATCTTCACGTGTGCCATGTTGCAGGCCACACATGTGTCATACACAGGAAAGATATCTGTCTTCATGATTATAAGGGATGAAAGTCTTAGAAGTACCGACGATGAACCTCGGGAGAAGTTTCGTCGAAGGATGATCTAGGGGAGGAAACCTGAGATGGATGAATAGGCGACACTCTTAAAGTGGTTCTCGATTCCGCTACATCTTATATCGCCCCAAATCCTCGTCGTTGAGGCTCTCCAGCCACTTGCGCACATCCTGCGATGAGGCTTGCTCGGCGGGATTGGGGAGAACCTTGGCGGCGCGCAGGACGTCCTCGTCGACGTAGATCGGGCAGTCAGTACGCAAAGCCAAGGCCAGTGCGTCAGATGGACGCGCATCAAGTGCTACGATTTCTCCGCCCTGTTCCATCCAGATGACGGCGTAAAACGTATCGTCCTTAAGCTCCGTCACAACTATCCGCTGCACCTTGGCATTCAAACCATCTATTAGGTTTTTTAGCAGGTCATGGGTGAGGGGTCGTGGGGTCTGGGTCTTCTCCACCTCGAGCGCAATCGCCTGGGCCTCATAGAGTCCAACCCAGATGGGCAGAAGCGCCTCGCTTTGGGCATCCTTCAGGAGAATGATCGGCATGTTGGTAGACGGATCGACCATTAGTCCGCGTATTTTCATTTCGACTTCCATCGCTAGCCCTCTAGACTGCCTCGCCGACCAGGCTGTTGGGAAAACTTTGGGTGACGCGCACAGGAAGATAGCTGCCATGCGCGGGGAGAATCGGTTGCCTCGTGGTGAAATTCAGCGTTTTGTTCTGCGAGGTCCGGCCGATGACCTGACCTCGCGCCGAGTTTTGTCCCTCAACCATTACTTCAAGTATCTGGCCGATATGCTTAGTATAATTCAGCCTCTGCGTCTCGCGCTGGCGGTCAAACAGAACTTGCAGCCGCAGGGATTTTTCATCTTCAAGAATGGAATCCGGCATCGTGAGCGCAGGCGTGTTCGGCCGTGGAGAGTACTTGAAGCCAAAGACACCGTCGTATTGAACCTCGGCCAGAAGGTCGATGGTCTGCTCGAAATCCGCGTCAGTCTCGCCCGGAAAGCCGACGATGATGTCCGTAGTCATGCTGATGGGGCGTTTCGCCGCCTTGATCCAGGAGATGCGTTCTAGGTACTGCTCGCGAGTGTACTCGCGCTGCATCAGGTTTAGGACGTGTGACGACCCGCTTTGCACTGGAAGATGGACGTGGTCGCAGAGCGCGGGCACTGCGACGATGGCTTCGACGATATCGCGGGTAAAGTCGCGGGGATGCGAGGTAGTAAAGCGCACCCGCCGAATGCCGGGAATCTCCCCAACAGCGGCAAGTAGTGCGGCGAAGCTCCGCTTCCGTTCGGTATCGCGGTAGGAATTTACATTCTGCCCCAGCAACTGGATCTCGGTGTAGCCGGCGTCGGCCATGCGCTGTGCTTCAGCCAGCACTGACGTCGAGGTTCGGCTGCGTTCCTTGCCGCGCGTGTATGGAACGACACAATAGGCGCAGAACTTGTCGCAGCCCTCGATGATCGTGATGTATCCGCGATGCGGATTGGAGCGGGCTGTGAACTCGGTCTCGAAGGTCTCCTCGGTCTGCCGGTCGTCGAGCCCGGTAATGTGCTTTGTTCCCTGCTCCAGTTGCACCAGCATCTGCGGAAGCTTGTTATAGGAAGCCGAACCGGAAACGATCGAGACATAGGGCGCGCGCTCGAAGATACGCTCGCCTTCCTGCTGAGCGACGCAGCCGAGCACGGCGAAGCGCTTGCCCTTCTTGTAGAGCGCCTTGTAATCGTTGAGGCGGTTGAAGACCTTCTGCTCGGCCTTGTC
>JABCZC010000060.1 GCA_013289875.1 Acidobacteriota bacterium
TGCGCTGTTGCAGGGGCAGCGTCGGTACCCAGGCTCGGCGAATGTCCGGATCATATGGATCGAGTTGATGCGCAAGCTTGATTTTGGCAAGGGCGGTCGCGTAGTAGGAATTGAGCGTGTAGTATTTCGCGAACACCAGGTGCAGGCGCGCATAGCACAGGTTGACTTTCTGGGCCGACTCCAGCGTCTTCTCTTCGTCCCACGGCAGCCCTTGGCGGTACTGCACCTCCGCGAGCGCCGTCAGCAGCTCAACGGACTGCGGCGCGGCAGCCAGGGCCGTCTTCTCCGTCGATTCGGCTTCGTCGACTTTCTGCTCGGCGAGCAGCGTACGCACCAGCCCGGCGGTGAGCTCCGGATCTTTCGGCTGCTGGGCAATCTTCTGACGGTACAGCGTTTCCGCGCGAGGAAGATCGCCGCGAATGACGGCCTGCTGCTCCTCGGTGAGCGGGTGAGGCTGCGCGACAGAGCAGTTCGCCGATTGGGCGAGGAGGTTTGCGGGGCAAGCTAGGGCGGCGATCGCCAGCAGAAGCAAGAGAGGTCGGGCGCGCATGAGCATTGCTCCGACCCAACGTAACTGCAAAGTTTGCGGATGGCAAGGAAATAGGGAGCCAGGATTGCCGGGAGCGTGTATGGTGGAATGAAATTTTAAAGTTGTCGTATAGAGATGTTTTCTGAGATATTGCCAAAATGGTAAACCTTGAAGCTGCCGGCCTCACAGACGTTGGACAGGTGCGGACAAGCAATGAAGATGCCTTTGGATATTGTGTCGAAGAAGGCGTTTTTGCCCTCTGTGACGGCATGGGTGGCGCGGCCGCTGGCGAGGTGGCCAGCCGCATCGCGGTGGACACGCTGATCAACCAGCTATGTGCGGCAGACTCGCATGAGAATCGCAGGAAAGTGCTGGAAGAGGCGATTGCATCGGCGAACCAGATCGTACATGCGCGCGCGGAAAGGGAAGCAGCCCTGCACGGCATGGGAACCACCCTGGTGGCGGTGGCCATCGGAGGTGACCGCGCTCTGGTCGGGCATGTCGGCGACAGCCGGTGCTATCTCTATCGCCGGGGAGAGCTCAGCCGCTTGACCCACGACCACTCGCTGGTAGACGAGCAGGTGCGTCTGGGACAGCTTACCCAGGACGAGGCCGACCACTCCCCGCTGCGAAATGTGATCACGCGGGCGATCGGCACTCAGACGTCGGTTTCGGCGGACATAGCGGAGCTGGCTTTGGAGCCTGACGACATTCTGCTGCTGTGCTCCGATGGGCTGACGAAGGAACTCTCTGACGACCGCATTGAGGCGATGCTGGCCGACGACGGAGATCTCGACGGTCTTTGCGGGCGTCTGATCGATGCCGCCAAAGCCGCCGGCGGTCACGACAATGTGACGGCAGTTTTAGCGAAAGTTCGGACGCCCAACAAATCGGTCAGCTAAGGCCTGCTCCACGAGATAACTCCGTCGGCTGTCACCCTGATACACTCGTCTGTTTTGGGGTGATCGGATGAGTGACATGCGAGGTGAGATCCGGACGGTGGGAGTCCTGGGCGCGGGCACGATGGGCAACGGGATCGCGCACGTCTTTGCCCGGAGCGGACTGAATGTCAGACTGTGCGAAGTGGAGCAGCGGTTCCTGGATCGCGGGCTGGAGACGATCCGGAAAAATCTCGCCCGCGAGGTTGCCAAAGCCAAATCAACTCAGCAGGAAATGGACGCGTCGCTCGAGCGGATAGAAGGAACGCTGGATCGCTCTACGCTTGCAGGTTGCGACTTCGTGATCGAGGCGGCAACGGAAAAATTCGAGATCAAGCGGCAGATCTTCGCCGAGCTCGATGGCCTGCTGTCCGACCACGTCATTCTTGCCTCCAACACGTCCTCCATCTCCATCACAAAACTCGCCGCGCAGACAAAACGTCCCGACCAGGTGATCGGGATGCATTTCTTCAATCCCGTGCCGGTCATGAAGCTGGTCGAGGTCATCCGCGGGCTGGCGACTTCGCAGGCCAGCTACGATACGGTCAGGGCGTTAGCGGAGCGGCTGGGGAAGACCCCTGTGGAAGTGAACGATGCGCCGGGATTCGTCTCGAATCGCGTGCTGATGCCCTTGTTGAACGAGGCCGTGTTCGCGGTGATGGAAGGAGTTGCGACTCCGGAAGCCATCGACGAGGTCTTCAAACTGGGCATGGCCCATCCGATGGGCCCGCTCACGCTCGCCGACTTCATTGGCCTCGATGTCTGCCTCGATATCATGCGCGTCCTCGAAGACGGACTCGGCGATCCGAAGTACCGGCCCTGCCCGCTGCTGATCCGCATGGTCGACGCTGGCTGGCTGGGACGCAAGAGCGGGCGCGGCTTTTATAAATATGAGTAAGAACGTCGGATGCTCCGGGCTCGCTTCAAAGCGTAACCTGCATTTGCTAAGATCGACGGCGATCGTCCGTAGCCAAATTCCAGTCTAGGAACCCATCCATGAAACAGATCGCGCCCCACCTCCACTTCAATGGAAACTGCCGCGCCGCCATGGAGTTCTACAAGCAAGCCCTCGGTGTCGATCTCTTCATCATGTCCTTTGGCGAGGCGCCCGGCGATCCCGCGTGGGTCACTTCCGAGTCCCGCGACCTGATCATGCACTCTGCCCTCAAGCGCGGCGAAACATTGTTCCTCATGGCCGCCGACAACATGCCGGGATCGACGTTCATTGAGGGCAACAATATCTCCGTATGCATCGAATGCGACAGTGCCGAGGAGATCGAAGCCTTCTTCAAGGCGCTCTCCGTCGGCGGCGAAGTCGCCATGCCCCTGCAGGACATGTTTTGGAATGCCCGCTTCGGCATGATCAACGACAAATTCGGCATCCACTGGATGCTCAACTACGCGCTGCCTAAACAGGCATAGACGGCACCTGTTCCCGAGTCCATGGACGACCTTAGCCGCCGTGCTCTCCGGGCAGCCCTCGCCGTTGCCCGTGATCTGGGCCTGGGTTGCGACAGCCAGCCCGAACTGCTCGCCGACGGCGCAAACGTGCTTGCCCACCTCAAGCCGGCCCCCTTGGTCGCGCGCATCGCGACCACGACGGCGCTGATTCGGAAACCGGCCGCGCGATGGCTCCAGCGCGATCTCGACATGGCTCGATTTCTTGCCGCGCAGCGCTTTCCCGTCGTTGCGCCGAGCGGCGAGCTGCCAGCTGGGCCTCATCTCCGCGACGGCTTTGCCATCAGCTTCTGGCAGTTTGCGGAGCATGATCGCGACTATGTTCCGTCGGTGGCAGAGATGGCTTCTCTCCTGCGCGACTTGCACGCCGTATTGCGCGGTTATCCCGGCGAACTCGAGCACCTGAGTCCCTTCTTCGAGATCCCCGGCTGGCTGCATGACGCCGAAGCGATGGGCGCCATCGCCAGCGAAGACGCCGTCATGCTTCGCAAGGCGCACACGGAGATCGCCGCGCAGATTCACGCGCTTGCCCTGCCCGATCAGCCCCTTCACGGCGACGCCCACCGGAAAAACCTGCTCAAAACGCCGAAGGGCCTTCTCTGGACTGACTTCGAAGACTCCTGCCGGGGCCCGATCGCATGGGACCTTGCCTGCTTCGTTCACGCAGCCGGCGAAGACAAAAAGGCTGCCCTCGCGAGTTGCAACGCAGACCACGCGCAGATCGCCCCGTTTCTCGCCGCACGAGACCTCCAGGGTGCGGTGTGGCTCCCGATCATGGCGACACGCTTCGCAGACCGGCGCGCCCGCGCAGCGGAATGGCTCGCCGAGTGGTGTTCGCAAACGGGACGCGTGTAGCCGAGGCAGATACCCGCCCGGGTTTCTGCCCGATTTTTCACACACATCAGGCGTATCCTCACTTCATGGTGCGTATGACGGTGCTGGCCAGCGGTTCCCGGGGCAACAGCACGGTTGTCTCCAGCACGCGCACCCGGATTCTGGTCGACGCGGGTGTCTCCTGCCGCGAGCTCTTCAAGCGCATGCAGGCTGCGGGAGAAGATCCAAGCACGCTTGACGCGATACTTGTCACGCACGAGCATCAGGACCACGTCCAGGGGTTGGCGGTTACGGCGCGCAAGCTGGGCGTTCCCGTCTATTTCACTGAGTCAACCCACCGAGCATGGATCCGCTGGATTACGCCGCGCAAGCGCATGACCTACGCCGAATGGCTGGCCGAGCGAAAGCAGCAGGCCGCCGCGCCAGTCAATCCTGAGCCCTTAAACCCAGACATCGACGATCGCGAGTCGTTCGAGGAGGAGCAGGAGACGCTCGGCTGCGAAGAAACCAAAGCCAAAGCCGACCCCGCGACGCTGCCCGGCGTTGAATATTTCACCGCTGGACAGGGATTTTCGGTCGGGGACATTGCCGTGACACCCTTCACCATCCCTCACGATGCCGCTGATCCCGTCGGATTTGTTTTTGAAGCCGAGGGGGTGCGGATCGGCCTCGCCACTGATCTCGGCTACATGCCTGCCCATGCCGCCATGCGTCTTCGCAGGTGCGACGTTCTGATGCTGGAGTCGAATCACGATCTTGACATGCTGCGAGACGGCCCTTATCCGTGGTCTGTGAAGCAGCGGGTGATGTCGCGGGTCGGGCACCTTTCGAACCATGCCACCGGGGAGTTTCTGGAGAATGGCTACGACGGCCACGCAACGTATGTGATCCTCGCGCACCTGTCGGAGAGCAACAATCTCCCCGAACTCGCGCGGGTTTCCGCCGAACGTGCTCTACGGGATCGAATGAGTCTTCTTGGCAACCGCGTATTGCTTGCGACCCAGGACGAACCGATGGCATCTATTTTGTTGTAGGCGTTATACTGGGAATAACGCTCCCGCACGGTGAATAGTCGAATTGTCTGGAAACATTCCGGGCAAGTGGTACTATTTGGTGCAAGCTGGGGCACAGGAATCGCAAGAATGATGACAGAGTGCACCGATCAAGTCGTAGGCGATATCCTTTCGAGTTGGCGCTACGACATATCCGGCATTTCCCCGGACATGCGCACCGACTACGAAGGGCACCTTCAGTCGTGCGACCGCTGTCGACGCCGCCAGCGCCTTCACCGCACCATCGACGTCGTTCTGATCGGCATCAGTACATTCTCCATTCTCGCGTTTATCTTCGCGCTGGCAGTCATCCATCACATTGAACCGCTGCGCAATTGGGCGCTCGTAATGCACCTGGAGCACCGGTATGTCGCCCTGACGCTGAAAGGGGCCGCGGCGCTGGGTTTACTGGTTTCGCTGGCTTCCTGGATATTGGTAGCGGTGACCACTCCCGCACCTGTTTACATCACCGGAGTTGCTCTGGCCCAGGCGCGGGTTCTGCAAGAGCGCATTCCCGAAGAGTTTCGTGGACGTGCGCCACGCAATGTGGCCTAGACGGAAAAAATCTTCTTACCTGGCTTTCTTTTCTATTTGAGCCCTAGTTCCCGGGAATCTGCCTCGCCTGAGGTTTGACGTCCAGCGCGCCAGTCAGCTCGTTCACGCGCTCCACATGGTGGCGCACACACCAATGCTCCAGTCCTTTGGCGATGCGCTCGACAGCACGCGGGTCGGCGTAGCTGGCCGTGCCCACCTGCACGGCGGTTGCTCCGGCCAACAGGAATTCGACGGCATCCTCGGGCGAGACGATGCCGCCCATGCCGAGCACGGGAATCTTCACCGCTCGCGCCGCCTCCCAGACCATGCGCACCGCGATCGGCTTGATCGCCGGGCCGGATAGCCCAGCCGTCACGTTGGCGATGCGCGGCCTGCGGGTCTCCACATCGATGGCCAGAGAGACGAAAGTATTGACCAGCGAGAGGGCGTCGGCCCCGGCCGTCTGCGCGCATCGGGCCATCTCACTGATCGAAGTCACGTTGGGCGACAGCTTCACGATGAGTGGCCGTTTCGCCACCTGTTTCGCCCGCCAGACCAGCTCATCCAGCGTCACCGGATCGGTCCCGAAGGCCATGCCCCCGTGATTGGTGTTGGGGCAGGAGGCGTTCAACTCGTAAGCGGCGATCCCATCAGCGTCATTGAGCTGGTGGATCACTTCGACGTAATCCGTCACCTGGTTTCCGAAGACATTCACAATGACGGCGCATTTCGGATAACGCCGCATGTCCGGGAGCTTCTTCTCGATGAAGGCTTTCACTCCGACATTCTGGAGGCCGATCGAGTTCATCATCCCCGCAGCCGTCTCGATCAGCCTCGGAGCCTCGTTGCCCGCCATAGGCTCGCGAGAGAGCCCCTTGGTGACGAATGCGCCGATACGCTCGAGTGAGACGATCTCCTCGAACTCGATGCCGTACCCAAAGGTGCCGCTCGCGGCGATGACGGGGTTGATGAGTTCAATCCCGGCAAACTGCACACGCATGTCTGTTTTCACGGATGGGTCCCGCTTGCTGCGCGTTTGCGCACAGTGTGTGCGCGCGCGGCTACGGCTTTGGGATACACGACATCTGCAGCCGGTTTCAGCGACTGCGTGAGGATGCGCCCCACGGAAGCCGAGGGCTGGTTCACGCCCAGAAGCGAGGCGAACGTAGCAGCGATATCCACCGGCTCGACGCGTCCGTGATAGGTTCCGGGAGCAAAGGGTGCGCCGTAGAGCGCCAGGGGCACATGGCGGTCGTAGGAGTACGGCGTGAAGTGGTTGGTTCCACCGGAGCTGTAACTCTGCATCTCGAAGGCCTGGGGGATGACCATGATGTACCAGCCGCCGTTGGGTGTATAGCTATGCTCGATCAGCTCGCCGAACGGAGTATTAGGTAACTGACTCTGCGCCATTTGCTGACGAGTGTAGCTGCGGAAGAGGCCCGGCGTAGGCGGTAGTTTGGCCGTGGCCGGTCCTTTCGAGTCGTCAGGCGGGATGAGGCTTGCGAATGCTCCCGGGATAAAGTCCTGCACGGCCTGCTCCGCTTCCTGCTCATTGATCCCCGCCCGCTCAAAGGCAGGTTGATTCAGTGCCAGATAAGGCAGTGACTGCTTTGGCAGCATGTAGTCGATCTTTTCTCCTGGAGAGAATTTCTGATTGATGGCAAAGTTGAGGTTCCCGACCAGCTTTGTCAGGTCGATGGTTGCGGCGTTCAACCCCAGTTTGGCGGCAACAGCCGGAACCGGCGCGATGCCGTGGTCGGCCGTGAGCGCGATCCAGACATTGCCCAGTCCGCCTTCGACATTCTTATCCAGCCAGGTGAAGAAACCGTCCAGGTCGGCGTCGACCGAATCGATCAGCTGGCGCTGCTGATCGGAATCGGGTCCAACCCTGTGGCCGAGAATATCCGTAGACGAAATACTCAGCGTGAGGATATCCGTCGTCGGGTGTTTGCCCAGCTCCGCGCCCGTGATCAGAGCCTTGGCGAAGTCCAGCTCATAGCTCACCGCGGCGGGAGTCGCGCCTACCACACCGTAGAAGTTTGTCGTGTCGCCTGGAGCGTTCGCCTCTTGCAGGGCCTGGGCGATACGTGGGCTGTCGTCGAAGCTCTGCGCCCAATCGGGAAGCTGCGGCGTGTAGTAGGTAGAGGTAATGAATCGCCCGGAAGCCTGATCGATCCAGAAAGCTCCGTTGGCCGTAGCCCCCGCCGGCAGGATCGCGGCGCGATCTTTGAGCGAGATGCCGTACACCTGCGATACGCCCAGAGTGTCCAGGCGAAGCTCGTCGCCGACCGTCGAGGCCAGCAGGTTGCGTGGCGAAGAGCCTGGTGTGGTCTTCGCACCCTCAGGGAGTCCAACCAGCGCATAGCGCTCGTCTTCCACCGAGGTCACGGGATTGTCCTTGCTGCGAGCGAGGTCCCACCATTCGTTGCCTCCGATGCCATGACCATCGGTATAGGCGCCGGTGCCAATGGTCGCGTGCCCGGGAGCCGTCTCGGTATTCGCATAACCGAAGTAGCAATCGGGGAAGTTCGCGCCGTGGTCCAGGAAGAGTTTGAAGCCGCGGCCTTTGAAGTCGGCGCGGTAGCGCTCCAGGTAATCGGCGCGAAACTGATCGAGCACCAGGATAATGACCAGCTTCGGATGCGCGTCGTACGCGGTCGCGGTTGCGCGCGGGGCAGAGGCAAGAAACAGGGCCCAGATCGTGAGACAGGCAAGGAGTCGCTTGGGGATCGACATGGCCTTTTCAGTATCGCAAAGTTTCCAGCTTCAAAGGATGGGTGGAGGAGTCTAGACCTTTGCCAGTCCCCATCCCCTGCTCACAAAGCACGGCCGGTGGTAGTCTGAGATTGAAATGGTTTTCTCCCGGCGCTCACTCTGCGCGGTTCTGTTGTTGCTTGCTCCAGCTGCGCTCCTGCCTCCCGCTTTTGCACAAGCCGCATCCACTCCCGCTCCGCCCGCTGCCCAGCAGCCGTTGTTGCCGTCGAGTTTTGCAGGATGGACGGCCGTTGCTCCGATGCAAACAGGCACCGGGCTCGAAAGCGCCGATCAGGCGAATGCCGATGTGCTGAAGGAGTATGGCCTGAAGGATTTCGCCGTCGGAGAGTATAGCCAGGGCGGCCGCCACCTGACGCTGCACGCCCGCCGCTTTGTCGATGCCACCGGAGCATATGGAGCCTTTACCTTCTATCGCCGCCTCGGCATGCACGCCGAGGACATCGGTAAGGGCGCAGCCATCGGCGGGAACGAAGCGCTCTTCTGGAACGAAACCACGCTCGTTGATGCTGTTTTCGGGAACGCCAGTCTTGGTGCCAGTTCAGACAGCGAGGCGTGCGCACCCGTCGCTTCGGGCGAGACGTGCATATCCGTCGCCTCGACCAGAGCTACGCTAAAGGAATTAGCCGCCGAGATACCACCCGCAGCGGGAAGCGAGGGTGTGCCACCTAACCTTCCTCATTACCTGCCCAAGGGGTTCGACCCCAGCAGTGTGCGCTACTCCATCGGTCCCGCTGCCTATGCGCGCACCGGAGGCGTTCTGCCGCCCGCGCTGGTCGATTTCAGCCGTGATGCCGAAGCGGTGACGGCACAGTACACAGCACGCGATGGCAAGGGAACGTTGACCCTGCTCGAATATCCGACGCCGCAAATTGCCATCGCACGCGCGAAGGCCATCGACGAACAACTGAAACAGGGAGTGGTCACAGGCGGCAACGCGACAGCACTGGGCGTACACGGCAGCGGACCGCTGGTTGCGATCACCAGCGGAAACTTTTCGACCAACGAGGCGCAGGCGCTGCTCGCGAGTGTGAAGTACGAGGCTGAGGTGACTTGGAATCATCCCGAAGGCTACGTGAGCGAAGTGTCGAAGACAGCGAAGCTGCTGCTCGGCATCCTGTACCTTACCGGAATTCTCGGCACGGCCTCGATCCTGCTCGGACTGTTTCTTGGCGGAGGCCGCGCACTCTTCCGAAGGTTGCGGGGCAAGCCGGTTTCCACTTTGAATGATGACTACTTCATCAGCCTCAAGCTGGACTAAACAAGCCGCTTCCCGGTGCTGTTCGCCTCAAAATCTGTGCAATGAAGGTACTAACCTGCTCAAAAATAAGAGATTGCCGTGCAGTTTTCCGGCGCATGCAGCGAATATAAGACGAAGACAAGTCTGAAGCATGTCATTTGAAAGCCGCCGTTAACTGGTTGAAAAACAATCGCTTAAATGTCTCAGGATTTTGCCTTGACACCCCTTCCCCCCGACCATACTATTTCGCCAGAAAGTTCTGATGGCTTTGCCTCCGTTGGAACTATTCTCCCTAAAGAGAAGGCCGCCCTGTTGCCGGGCGGCCTTCTCGTGTCTGGAAGAGGCACTTTCTCCTCACGATAGAGGTGCTGTTCGGGCGGACGAAGACCTCACTCCATCTTCGCGTCTAAGCGAAAAATTTCTTTAGCGGCTCCCAGTAATGCGCGTTCCATCCCCACGTCAGATGGTCAAAGTCGCCTTCGGGGAAACCCGTGTGGTCGAGAACGACCGTAGCACCGGAACCTTGCGGCTTCAGTTCAAATCGGACGATCGAGTAAACCCCGGGGTCCCAATGCGTCGGACGCCACGCCTGCACAATGCGCTGGTTAGCGACCAGTTCGACGGTCCGTCCTTCAATCTGTCCACCGAACGTAGTAAAAGCTCCGCCCGCTTTTGGGTCGATCTCGGCAGGCATACCGGAGAAGGCAGTGAACTGCTTCGAGTCCAGGAGAACCTCATAGACGCGCTGCGGGCTCGCCTTGAAATCGATCTCCTGATGAAGAGAGGTGCGCGTCTTGTTAGCCGCCGTGGCCGGCGTTTCCTTCATGGCCTGTGGGATTGCACCCCATACCTCTGGTCGCGCGACCAGTGCGCCAATCGCAACAACAATCCCTCCGATCATTCGCCGGCGAGTCGTGGTGCCTGTCTGCGCCATAGGTTCCGCTATGTGATTCATGGGTATCCTCTCGGATTGGTGTGTTCAACCGTCAAGGCATGGGAACACGCAGCTGAATTATGATCAAGATCATATTTTTCGACGAGAGAAGATTGCCATACACACTTCGACTCGATGGGAAACGAGGAGTAACGATGCCTTATCCGGCCAACCATCGCGCGGAGGTGAAAGAAAAAATCATTCAGAGCGCGCGCAGCCTCTTCAACGTCCACGGCTTCGACAATGTGTCTCTCCACCAAATCATGGCTGGCGCCGGTCTCACGCACGGCGGCTTCTATGGCTATTTCGACAGCAAGAGCGATCTCTACGCCGAGGTGTTAGGGTGCTTCTTCACTGACCCGAAATGGAAGAGCCGTGGGAAGGCGTCGAAGTAGATATGGCCTCCGCCGATGCCGGCTCGCAGGTCGTCCGCGCTTATCTCTCACGCCAGCATTTCGAGGATGTCGAAAATTCTTGCCCTATGATCGCCTTGCCGAGCGATGTGACGCGCAGTGGCAAAAGTGCAAAGCGCGCTTTCGAGAAAGTATTCGAAGCCATGATCGGCGTTTTGGAGCGCAACCTAACCGACAGCCGCAGCCCGCGCCACACGCGAGCCCAGGCCATCGCCGCTTTGTGCGTGGGAGGCATGGTCGTAGCCAGGGCCATGGTGAATCGGAACGCCGCGGATGAGTTACGAGACGCATGCATGGCGATCGCGCTCGAACTGGGAGGATGGGAAGATCAACGCCCGTTGAAAAATGGGGTACGGAAGGGACCTCGTCGATCCGGGGCCGCGATCCCGCCCCGCACTCCATCCCGCGCTATTTGAGCGAGCCGGTCAACGCTCCGATCATGGCGGAGATAAAGATCAGGCCGATCAGAGACAGGAACTTCGAGTAGAACTGGAGAGCCCGGCACTCCTGTCTGGGATGCCAGTCTTTGGCGATGCCGAGGCTCAGGACCGGCACAAAGATGTCAATGCTGTACCAGATCGGCGAGAAATTGCGGGGGGTCTGCTCATCCACTTTCTGCATGTGCTCGGTGCGAAAGATGAAAGCTCCTGCGATAACAAACAACACCGACCATATCAGTGGGTAAACCCACCCACGCCCATATCCAAACAGCCATTTGTGTCCAAAACCGATGACGTAATTGAATCCCGCGACTGTCTTCTGCCACAGCGTATTGGCATCGAGAAACTCGGTGTAGCGCCGTCGGTCACGCATGGCAAAGTACACCGCGTCCGCCTTGTCGGATTGCCCGCGGGTCTTTAGCGACGACTCGTACAACGAGTAAGCGGGTTCGTAATACTCCGCCCGCTCGAGAAAAGCCAGCCCGTAGTCCTTGCGGTCCGCTCTCAAACTGCTGGCCTCGTTTGCAGATTTGACTGCTCCCGTTGCAGGGATGCGAACAATAGCGAGGCTTCCAAACACAGCGCCGTTAATGTTGAGCTTTTCGGGAAGCTGAACCGGCTCGGCAAATCTCCATTCAAACGCTGCGATTTCGGCAGAGCTGAGATCGAGGCTCTTCCTGATCGTGGTGACCGGCAGAAACATCATATGTTTCGCGACCGTGAGACCCTCGGCAGTGACCACCTGCACATCGAGGTTTTGCAGGACCAGAGTCTCCTTGAGACTGACGTTGCCCAGGTCAAGCTGATTGATTTTTGCAATTGCGCCGGCAGCCAACAGACTAAGTCTGCCGGCGGTGAGATGAACAAAATCGAGCGTTGCAAAGGAGCGTTTGCCGAGGGAAACGATGAGGTTGTTTGCCGTCAAGGTCTCAACCTGCAGCCCGGTGGCAACGGGATCTTTGATGCGGACATCGCCATCCACCTGGGATTGATTGAGTTTGATCAGCCCGCCAGCCTGAACATTCTCGAGTTGAAGGTCGCCTTTGACGTGGATGTGCTCGAGATTTAACTCCTTGTCGAACTTGACTCGCTGGAACGTGACGCTCTGCCCGAAATCCACCTTCCGGACCACGACGTCGTCGGTAAACTCGCAGTCGCGAAACTCGACTTTGAAGGTGACGGGAGTAATCGGCCGCTGCGTGGCGTCCAGAGTGAGCGGGCCGCTGATGTATTTGTTGGCAATCAGCAGGGAATTGTCCTTCACGCCTGCAAGCTGACTGGCCAGCTCCGCCGAACTCATCGGAGTAGGAGCATTCGTCGGGCCGCGCGGCGCGTTGACGCTGCTGTTTTGGCTGACTTCGGGCGGGGTGACCTCAGCCGACGTAGTCGCTCCGCTGACTTCGTTTGTCTGTAACGGCGCTTGCCGGGGGCGAGAGGTTTTCTCTGGCGCGGATTGGGCCACGTAGACAGTAGCAAGACAGAGCAAAGCAATCCCCGCCGCATCTCTGAACAGGCGAAAGCAATCGCACATCGATCGTGCAGGCATTTCCGGTTTGCTCCAGTCGTGAGCCATCATCGGGCTTTCGTCCCTCAAAGGCAACTGGGAAGTTGACGAATGCACATTTGGGCACAGTCGCTTGTAACTTTACGGCATGCCGCGACACCTATAAAATCGATAGAGCAGCAGGCCGACGTAGCTCAGTTGGTAGAGCAGCCGATTCGTAATCGGCAGGTCACCGGTTCAAGTCCGGTCGTCGGCTCCAGCGAATCCTTTAGCCTCGTGCACAATCTTTTCCTGAATCAGGATTGATACCTGTTTATCCACTGAAATTTCATATTCCTCCCCTTGTGCCTGTGGCGGAAGCCCCTGATAATCGCCTTAAGGTGAGTGACGGTACTCTTACGAGCACGAGCACTGTGACCCGATATAGCCGTCAGGATGTTCTCCGCATACTTCACATCCGCGCCAAGCAGTTGAGAGCGTGGGAGCGAGCCTCGCTCGTTTCCTTTTCCGACACATACAGCTTTCAGGACCTTGTTCAGTTGCGCAAGCTACGCGACCTGCGCGCCACTCGGCTCTCGGCGGCCAGCATCCGCGCCAGCGTCCACGCCATGCAGGCCGTCTCCGGCATGGCCAATCCTCTGCTCGAAGCGGGCGCGGCCAGGGACGGTTCGCGGGTGGTCTTCCGGCACTCGGGCGCGATCATGGATCCGATTGCGCGGCAGTTCGTCTTCGATTTCGAGGGGCATCGCGATCTGGTGAAAGCCGAGAACCATGGCCTGTGTTCCGCCCAGGTTGCCAGCCGCACCGGCGCGCTGTTTCTGGAAGCGGTGCGCTGCGAGGAATCCAGCAAGAAGGCCGAGGCGGTTGAACTTTACCAGACCATTCTTAAGCTCGATCCGGAGCATGCTCCGGCGGCGATCAATCTCGGAACGATCTTCTACAACCAGAAGCAATTCGCCTGCTCGGAGCGGCTCTACCGCCAGGCGGTCGAGTCTGATCCGAACTACGCCCTCGCATTTTTCGATCTTGGCAACGTACTCGACGAACTGCAGCGCCTGCCCGAGGCCATCGAAGCCTACCGGACCGCCATCGGCCTCGCCCCGACTTATGCCGATGCCCACTATAATCTCGCGCTGGCCTATGAACGCCAGAACGAGCGGCGCAAGGCTCTCAAGCATTGGCTAGCCTACCTGAAGCTCGACCCCATCGGGCCATGGGCTAACCACGCCCGCGGCCAGACCCGCAAGATTCTGGACCGCGAGAAGCTGACCATTGTTTCGCGCGGTCCCCGGCTTGGCGGTCTCAAGGCCTGCTAGGCACGAGCCGCTATGCTTTGATTTGCGGCAAGTCTTCCTTGAGAGCAACTCCTGTGAGCTGGCGTCGTCGCGCCTCCGTCAGATAACCGGCGATCTTCCTCGCAGCTAGGCCGTAGCTCAGACCCTCAGGACGGATGTTCGAGATGCAGTTGCGCTCGGCGTCGCTCCGCCCAACCCGGGGAGCCCACGTGATGTACACACCCAGCGAATCCGGCGAACTCAGCCCCGGCCGCTCGCCGATGAGCAGCAGCATCAACTCCGCCCGCATCAACTCTCCGATCTCGTCGCCAATCGCCACCCGGGCCTGCTCCGCAACCACCACCGGACCAATCTTCCATCCCTCGAGCATAGGCAAGAGCGCATCGAGCAGGGGCAGCGCATGACGCTCAGGGGCAATCGCCGAAAGCCCATCGGCGATAACGATGATGAGCCTTGGTGCCCCATTCCAGGCCCGGTCTTGGCCTTGAGTGGGTTCGCCGACCTGCTCAAGCGCCGTACGCGATCCGAGGCTAAGCCGCCGGCCCAGATCGGGACGCCTCAGATACTCCGCTCGGTTGCGCGCGGCGCTCTTGAGGCAAACTGCCTGCAGATCCAGCCCCGCCAGCTGTTGCATGAGAGACGCCGTGCTCAGCTCGGCGTGCACAGCATCGCGCGCCTCGGCCAGGCATTGCGCCATATCCAGAAGCTCGCTCGTGGCCAGACTCGTCCCAGCCCGCCTCAGGCCAACGCGCGCGTTCGTATAGCTGCGCAGTTTGCTGCAATCAAGAGCATCGCTCATGCGTTCAGCAGCCCCTGCATCGTCAGCTCCTTGCGGAAACCTCGTTCCAGCCACGCCGCAAACTCCGCAGCCGGGCGGAGCCCAAATGCCGACCGGAGATACGCCACGTCGTGAAACGACGTGCTCTGGTAATTGAGCATCACATCGTCCGCTCCGGGCACGCCCATGATGTAGTTCACGCCCGCCACAGCCAGCATGGTCATCAGCGAATCCATATCGTCGTCGTTGGCTTCGGCGTGGGCGGTGTAGCAGACATCGCACCCCATCGGCAGACCCAGCAGCTTGCCGCAGAAGTGGTCCTCGAGGCCGGCGCGCAGGATCTGCTTGCCGTCGTAGAGATACTCTGGCCCGATGAAGCCAACGACAGTATTTACCAGCATTGGCCTGTACCGGCGGGCAACAGCGTAAGCCCGCGCCTCGCATGTCTGCTGATCCACTCCGTGATGTGCGTTGGCGGAGAGGGCGCTGCCCTGTCCCGTTTCGAAATACATGACGTTGTCGCCGATCGTACCCCTCTTAAGTTCCAGCCCCGCCTGATACGCCTCATCCAGCAGCGCCAGATTCACGCCGAAAGAGCTGTTCGTCTTTTCCGTGCCGCCGATCGACTGGAAGATGAGGTCGACCGGCGCGCCGCGCTCCAGCGCCTGCAATTGCGTGGTGACGTGCGCGAGCACACAGCTTTGCACGGGGATCTCATACCGCTCGCGGATGTGGTCGATCATGCGCAGCAGCGCGGTCACCGTAGCCACATTGTCCGAGACCGGATTGATGCCGATCACCGCATCGCCCGCGCCCAGCAGCAGCCCGTCGAGGATCGACGCCGCAATGCCAGCCGGGTCGTCCGTGGGATGGTTCGGCTGGAGGCGCGAGCAGAGCGTACCCGGCAAACCTACAGTGGTGCGAAAGCGTGTCGCGACGCGAATCTTCCGCGCAACGAGCACGAGATCCTGCAGGCGCATGAGCTTCGAGACAGCGGCGACCATCTCCGGTGTAAACGCCTGCGCCAACGCGGCGAGCAGATCGCCCGTGGTCTCCTCCTGCAGCAACCAGTCGCGAAACTCGCCCACGGTGAGGCTGGCAATGGGCGCGAAGGCATCGCGGTGCGAGTCCCTGTTGTGGAAGTCAATGATAAGGCGTGTCACCTCGTCGTCTTCGTAGGGAATGACCGCTTCGTTGAGGAAGATGGCGAGGGGAAGATCGGCAAGCGCCATCTGCGCGGCGACTCGTTCCGCGGCGCTTGATGCGGCGATTCCAGCCAGCTCATCTCCGCTGCGCGCCGGAGAGGCCTTGGCCAGCAGTGTACGCAGGTCCTCAAACGAATGGGTGACGCCACGAATGGAGTGCCGGTATGCCATGTCTGGAGGCTTCCCAGCTTTTTAGCATACGCGCCGATCTCACGACTTATGGTTGCGGTGAGTCCGGAGCTGCCGAAGGTGAAGCGGTAGCAGGCGCAGGCGGCGTGGAGGCGGCTGTTGGTGCCGGCCCTCCGCTGGGGGGTGCTTGTGGATTTGGCGCGGTAGCATCCTGAGCCGGGTTGCTGGCGGGCCGAACATAACTCGGCCGCTGGGGCGTATGGGACGAAGCGGACTGCGCCTTCGGCACGGGCAGGGGTTGCACTTCCAGCGTGACCTGGTTCACCACCGATGGATCGTCGCGGAGCTTCACATATAGCCCGTTGCCGTCCGGATGCGGAACAGGTAGCGCGCTGCCGGGGAACCCATCCGGCACCTGCACCGGATGCGAGAACTGCGCGTCACCGGAAACGGAATCGACCAGAAAGAGATCGGAGCCGGTCAGCATGCAAGGTTGGTCCGGGGTCGCTGGGCACTTCAGATCCTTCAGATTGGGCAGCCGCACCAGCGTTGCGAGAGGTTGCCAATCCCCCTTCGCTCCGCTTGCGTCGATCAGGCGGAAGCGCAGCGGGCCGAAGGCTGAGGCTCCGAAAGCCTTGGCCGGGTTGAGCGTCGCGAGGGAGGTCTTCGCGTCCTGGAGGGTGAGTGTGCCATCGCCCATGCTCAACATTGTGGAGTACGACCCGTCCTGGGTCGCGACCTCGATCTTCTCCTCGCGCGAAAAGCTATCCGGAGATTGCGCCTTGAGCGAAAACGTCAGCTTGCTGTTTTGGGGCAACTCGTCCTGATCCGTCAACTGGATATTCGTGGCTGCGCCCGGTGCATTGGCCTCGATGTTTTTTCCGATCAGGCTGGCCTTCGGACGTGCCGGGTCAACGGTTCCCGACACGTCGACCGTGCGTCCATCGTGCAGGGTCACCGTGGCTTTGAGTTTCTCGCCTGCGGTGAAAGCAGTCGCCGCCTTCTCATCTTTCGCCTCAAGCAGCAGTATGTCGCTGCCCTGGTCGCTGGAGAGTCTTCCAGGTTCAAACAGGATGCCATTCACCGAGATGCTGGCCACTTCATCCATGCGGCTGCCTTTCAGCTGTCCTTCGTGATCTCCGGCGTGGAGTGTGAAGGTTTCGAGGTGTCCTTCTTCAGCCAGCGCGTGCAGGGGAATCTCCTCTGGCTTGGGGAGACCCGCCTGTTTCACGACAAGAGTGAGCGAACCTGGCTGCGCGTCCTTCAAGGGCAGCTTCACCTCCACCTGATCCGGTTTCACAAGCTTCCAGTCCGCCTTGAGCTCTTTGCCCTGAGAATCCTTGAACTGGATCGAATCGACGCAACTGGCGTCGTCGGCCTGCAGGTGGAGGGTGTCATCGCGCCCGGCCACCAAAGCGTTCTGATCGGCGGGGGCGATCTGCCATTTCTGCTCGCGAGCGCCTTGGAGTTGGAAGGCCGGGCCCTGGAATGGTTTGAAGCCCCACACGCCGGTTACGGACGACTTGACGCCCGAGCCGAGATTGACTCCGTCGAGGGGTTTGTTATCGACCACGAATCCGCCCTTCATGGCGTCGGCTCTGAGTGGCAGGTCTACCTTCTTGTCGCCCGCTTCAAGGTGGAGCACCATATCCCGCGCATAGGCCGTCGAGAAGACCAGCGGAGCGCCGTCCACGGGCAAGACAAGAGCAGTCTTCTCAGCACAGAAGACCTGTTTCTCATCGACGGGATGGAGCGGCGGAGGCTGTGCAGCCTCTACCGCCGGAAGCGCGACGACCAGGACCGACTTGGGATTGTGGAACGACGGTGGTGTGTTGAGCTTGAGTTCCAGCGCGTTCTCATGCTGAGAGGCAAGTGCCGGGATGTACTGATATTCCGCAGTATGAAACGAATCCAGAATGCGTGCGATGTCCATGATCGACGCGATGTATGGGCTGTAGTAGCCGAAATTCATTTGCGGCGTATAGCTGGCCTGCAGAGTGAGATCGCCGGCGGGGCCTGAAGTAAGAGCGCCGACAATCGACATGCTGTGCCCATCGTTGAGGATCAGACTGTCCTGTTTCTGCACGAGGCAGGAGGCCTGTTCCTCGACATCTTTTTCGAGACAGTCTTTGTTGAGCTGAATACTCAGGCTGCGCGCCAGCAGCGGCGAGACTTCCTTGAGCTTGGCGGGATCGGTCGAGTTGATCCTGCGGACTGCGTCGAGATAGGTCTCCAGACGAGTGCGATCGAGGCTGGCCTGATTCAGATCCTGGGACGCGCGCACGAATGCGCCGGGGCGTCCGCGAACCGCGTTGATCAGCGTTTTGAAGTCGCCATTGGTTGCTGGCGCAAGAAAGAGCAGCACCTGCTGCGCGCCTTCGGGAACCGTCACAGTAAGGCCGTCGCTGCCATGCTTCTTGTCCCAAGTCTCGTCCTTGAAGAACCAGTTCTCCGGCGGGGGATTGGTCGACCCGCGAAGGAATGCCGCGATCAGAAGGTAGTGCGCGGCCTGACCTGGGGGAAAGTCAGGGTGGATCCAGAGCGTATCGCCTGCGGCCAGGTTCGGCACTTGGGTGATGGGAAGCGTCTGATCTCCGCGGGTCACCTTGACTTCGAGTTTGGGGCCGCTGAGGTCGAAGGGTGCAGGATCGGCAAGAGCGAGGGTCGAAGTGAAGCCGAGGAAAAAGGCAAAAAGGCGCAGGGCTGTAAATCGGGAGACCATAGATCTAATTTTATCGACTCCTGATCGGCTTGGGTTGCCTAGGGGGACAACATCGGCTGACAACCATAGAAAGTTGGATGCCGTCTGCCTGAAGGAATTGGCCGAGAATTTCCAGCCGCCAGATATAATCGGAATAGAGACAAGACGGCCTGGCTGCCATTCGCGGTCAGGCGGTTTGTGTTTTGTGGCGAATCTTGCCCGGTAACCCATTTAGAACCTGGAAGGCTTGAACAACCCGAGTGTTATGAATGAATTGCTTCGGCAATCGAAGGCGTGCCAAAATACAGTGCAATTTCCCCCGCTAACCTCTTTAGAATCAAATTAAGAGAAACAAAGTTTTTTTCAGATATCTGCAGCAACCTACATCGTAAACATTGCCGCTGGTCGCCGGCTTGGCGAGAGCAATCGCATCGTGATCGCCAGGGCCGGGATCAGGAAGACGATCGATCCGAAGACCCACATGAACGAGCCGGCGGCAACCTGATCCGAGAGCGCGCTGATTCCAAACATCCGCGGCTGATCCGCATAGCTGGGGTAAAGCATCCGTCCGGAGAAGCACAGGAACGCCGACAGCCCGGTGTTTACGATGTCGGCCGACAGGAGATAGGGCAGCAGCAGCCAGCGCGACCCGGAGAAGCGGCTGGGCCATGGCTGAATGACAGGCCACCAAAAGAGGATGCTCGAAAACAAGAAACATGCATGCTCCGCGATGTGCCATTGCCATGACCTAAGCGCAAGTTCATATGCGACGGGGATATGCCAGCCGACATAGGCCGCATTCATCAGGATCCAAGCGACCCGAAGACTTACCAGCGACTTGAAGAAGTGCCGCAACCATCTCATCCGGATCAAGGGTCCGAGCACAGGACGCACGAACCAGCGGGGCAGCCCGCGCAGCAGGGGCACGACCGGGGCCGCCAGCACAATGAGGGGCGGCGCAACCGACATAAGCAAGTAATGCTGCGCCATGTGAAGGAAGAGCAGGCGATCACTGAAGACATCGAGAGGCGAGGCGAGGGCTACGACGATAGAAGCGATTCCGACGAGAAAGCAGGCGAGTCGCCACACCGGGAAGATTGCGGGACGAGTCTTGCGAATGAGCCACCAGCCCCGCCAATAGACAAGGGCAGTGATCTCCAGCGCTAAGCAAACCCAGGGCGGAAACGACCAGGTTAGGAAGAATGATTCTGACATCTACTGCTTTGCTGGCTCCGGAGCGGGGGGTGTCAGCTGAGCCGCAGCCGCGCCGGACGCATCGGTGGCTCGTTGCTGCCCCGGCGCATGGAGGGTGGTAAGGAACCTGACCAGTGCGGTCGTTTCCGAAGGCGAGAGATTCTTGCCGTATGCCGGCATGTTGCCGCCGCCCTGCAACACCTGTCGGAAAAGCTGGTCTTCTGTGAGACGGGTGGCGACATCGTCCAGGGCCGGTCCGCGCAGCCCGCCAACCTTGTCGAGGGAGTGGCAATTGCGGCATTGCTTGGCCTGGAAGACGATTGCACCCTGGCGTTCTAATGGCGTTCTGTCCTGCAGAAACTTTGATGGAACAGGGTCGCTGCTCCACGCATCCATGATCGGGCTCCATGGCGTGAAGGTGCCCAGGTGAGTGAAGACCCCGAACGAGACTGCGACGGTCACGAGCACGAGCACGGCGACAGGACGGCGATGCCAGCTCTTTTCTCCCTCTCCTGCGTAGAAGGGGAGGGCCAACAGAACAGCAATGCCGAGAATTGGCACGATCAGGATAAAAGGCGTCTCAAGTACGGGAGGAAGATAGGCGAGAATGGCGTAGATCCAGAGAAAGAAGAAGTCGGGCTTGGGGTTGGTCTGAATGATGGTGGGGTCCGGCTGACCGTTAGGGCCGTAGGGGCCGAATACGAGGGCGCAGACGGCGACCGCAGCAAGCACCGCGCCGGAAAAGATGAGGTCCTTCCAGAAAGCTCCGGGGATAAAGGGAAGGCCGTGTTCGTGCGATAGCTTGTGGTACTCGGCCAGGTAGGTGGAGCGGCGCACCGGGCGGCCGGGCATCGGCCAATCGTTGATGCCAAGCTTCAGCACCATCCAGACGTGCACGGCAACGAGGACGAGCAAAGTCCCGGGGATGACGAAGACATGAAGGTCAAAGAAGCGTGAGAGGGTCGCGCCACCGATCATTGGACCGCCCATCATGAGATCGACCAATGGGCCGCCGATGAGTGGCACGCGGCCGACAATCGACACTCCGATGCCAAGACCCCAGTACGCATCCTGATCGAAGCGCATCACCTCCCCGGTGAACGCCATTCCCAGGGTCATGAGTAGCAGGAAGACTCCGACAATCCAGGTGAGCTCGCGAGGGAACTTATATGCTCCGAAGAGAAAAACCTGCGCCATGTGAACGAGTACGACGGCGACCATAAAGTTGGAGCCCCAACCATGCATCGCGCGCAGGAACCAGCCTAGAGGCAGGTCGTGATTGAGCCAGTTGAGGCTGTTCCAGGCATTTGCGGCGGAGGGCACGTAGACTATGGCGAGAAGAATGCCCGTAGCTATCTGCAGCAGGAGCAGTGTGAAGGCTGCGCTGCCGAAGACGTACCACCAACTGGCGGTATTGCGCGGCACGGGGTGAAGAGCAGCGTCTTCGACAGGCCCTTGCAACTGCAGCCGTAGCTCAAGCCAGTTGTAGATTTGCTTTACCCAGTGCATGGGCCGGATCCTTTGTAGTTATTGAGAACACGCAGACCGTTGCTGGCTTCGTTCGAAAGGGTTGGGGTTTGCCCAGCGAAGATTTGTAACTGGTTCCCCGCCACTTTGTATTTGTATTCAAAGAGCCCTCGTTCGGGTGGCCCCGAGGCCCGCGATCCATCGGAGTAATAGACGCCGCCATGGCACGGGCACATGAACAGCCCGGATTGGGGAAACCAGCGAACGGGGCAACCTAGGTGGGCGCAGTTGATGGCGAAGACCTGGAAATTCGTTGCGTCGATCCTGCGAACCCAGCAGGGTGTGTTTGCCGTTTCCCCATCCCATGGTTGGTTGAAGGGGTTCCCAAAGGTCGCGAGCCGCGTTTCACCGGCAGGAAATTGGTCAATGGGTCCGAGAGTGATCCAGGAGTGGTATGCGCCCTTGCGCTTTATCGGGCCAAGCAGATAACGGACAACAGGAGTAGCAACAGCCACAGCTACGGCAGCGTTGATGAGGACACCGATTTTGAGGAGCATCCAGCGGCGGGACACAGCGCGTGGATCATCGATATTCTGATGTTCGCTCGTTGCCGGTGGCGGATCGGGTGTCTGGGTCACGTTTCACCTCACTGATGGTTGCGGATAGGGTTGTCCCGGAGTCTGGCTGCGCTGCGAGGCAAGCCACGCTACGACGTCGGTAACTTCGTCGCCGGTGAGAGGACGGCCGGCGATGTCGGATCTCCAGTCGGGATGACTCAGATCGGGGCGGCCTACAACGATGATGGTGCGCAGCGACTGGTCATTGACGAGCGCCAGAAACGTGGAGTTCGTGATTTTTGTCTGGGGCTGTTCGTGGCAACGAGCGCATGCGGTCTGGTAAACAGCTTGTCCCCGCGATGCATCGCCCTGACCGGCGGCCTGGTATGGCGGAGGCGTCTGACCATTCAGGGTTCCGGGCTTTTGCCAGGCAGTGCGCATGCCATGCACTAGGGCGTCCACCTGCGCATCGGCCAGCAGTCCGCCGGCTTCGTGTCCAAAGGCGGGCATGAGCGTGCCGGGTTCGCCTTCGGCAATGATTTTGCGCAGCGTCGCGTCGTCCACCCACGCCTGGTAGAGGGGATTAGCAAGATCGAGCGCCGCGCCATTCTGTCCATCTTTGCCGTGGCAGGCGGCGCAATACTCGTTGTAAAGCGTGGCGAAATCGGTGACAGAGTCAGGACGCGGGACCTCAGAGTCGGGCTTTGGCGTGCCGGGCATCTGGTTGCAGCCCGCGACCAAAAAAAGCAGAGAGACGCCTGCGAGTACGTGCACTCTCATTGGCCGTCGTCCTCTTCCTTGTGCTCGTGAATAAGCCCCGGAGTTTCAATGCCCATGCGCATGACGAATGGCAGCGATTGTGAGGTACGGATACGTTCCTGGCGGGCGACAACGAGACCAGCGACCACACCGAAGATGACCTGCGAGACAAGAAACCATCCCCAGGCGATGTGCTCGTCGAGAACGGGATTCACGACACCCATGGTCGAGTGAAGCAGACCGGTCCATAACACCGGCGCGACGATCCCGCCGAGCAATACTGGTCGCCGCGGCAGCATAGGGAGCATGGCTCCATAGAGCAGGCCCACCAGGACGCAGGTGACGAAATGGATGATCGAGGCCACGATCAAACCTTGCCAGTGAAAAGCGGCGATGTCGGCCGTGGATGGGTTCCGCCAGTTTGCCACGCCTGCGCCGCCGAGAAGATTGACCGGATACCAGATGCTGTGTTGGGCGATGAGGCCGTACAGAAGTGCGGGCGGAATCATGGCAATACTGCCGGCAAGGCCGCCTTTGATACCGGCGACGATGGGGTAGGTTTCGACCGGCAGGTGGGCCCGGTCTTCTTCCGGAACAACGATCTTTTCCACCTGCCGGCGCGTGGTCTGAATCGCTATCGTCTCGACGACAACGGGAATGTCCTCATGTGCCTCGTGCGGAAGTACCTGTCGGAACCAGCCGACCACCCCGAAGAGCATGAGCACGCCTCCGAGAACGGAGATAAAACCGTTAGTGACCAGTCCGGCACAAAGCAAAGTGAAGCCGAAGGCCAGTACAAGAGGCCACGCGGTTGGCGCGGGCAGGTGAATCGTTTCGGTGTGGGCGCCGCGTTCTTCGTGATCGCTCATATTATTCCTCGCGTTATCGCCCATCCGTTATCTCCCCACGATGTACACAACGGTGAAGACAACGACCCACACTGCGTCGACAAAATGCCAATAGAGCGCCAGAACCTGAATGCGCTCCGAGTGCTCCTCACGAACATGCCCGGTGAGAGTGAAAAGGAGCACAAGCAGCAGCATCGTGAGGCCGACAACGACGTGGGTCGCGTGCAGACCCACGATCGAATAGAAGGTTGTGCCGAAGAGGTTGGTCCGAATCGTGAGCCCATCGTGATAGATCAGCTTGTACCATTCGAGCCCTGTGCCGATCAGGAAGGTCACACCGAGAGCGATCGTGGCAGCCCACCAGAGTCCGAAGGTACGAAGGATGCCGCGCTCAATTGCGCGCTCGGCCAGCCAGATAGTGACGCTGCTTGAGAGCAGGCAGATGGTATTGAAGATCGGCACTTCAAGGACCTGTGCCGGCGTGGGTCCATTGAGGCTTTTGCCGATGTAAAACACATAGGCGACGACGAAGATGGTGAAAATGGCACATTCGCCAATGATGAGGCAATACATGCCGACTCTGCCGCGAGAGGGCCGATGCCACGTCTGCTCATGTCCGCCGGGAACCAGAGGTATCGCGGTCGCGCTCATTTGAGGAGTATCCAGTCGTTCATCATTCGTACTTCCAGTCAGGATCTTCCGGGTGCTTTATGTCCCACAGGGGACGGCGGCTGTGCACCACGGGATCGGTGGCGAAGTTATATACCGGCGGGGGAGAGGCAGTAGACCATTCGAGCGTCCACGCATCCCAAGGATCATTGCCGGCGATTTTGCCTTTGAAGAGTGACGAGACCAGGTTGTAGGCGAAGATAAGCACCGCGACACCCTGGATCAGGCCTCCGATGGAGACCACAAGGTTCAAGTGGTCCCATCCGCGGTCGGCTGGATACGTGTATATCCATCGGGGCATACCCTCGAAACCAAGAAAGTGCATGGTGTCGAAGGTCACGTGAAATCCAATCAAGAAGAGCCAGAAGTGCCATTTGCCAAGCTTCTCGTCCATCATGCGGCCGGTTGCTTTGGGGAACCAGTAGTAAATTCCGGCAAAGACCATGAAGACGATCGCACCCACCAGCACATAGTGGAAGTGTGCAATCACGAAGTAGGAGCCGTGGAGCTGCCAGTTCCAAGGGGCAACCGACAGCATAATGCCGGTGAGTCCGGCGGCTAAAAACTGAAAAAGGAATGCCGTACTGAAAAGCATTGGGGTCGCGAAGCGTAATTTGCCGCCCCACATGGTGGCAACCCAGTTGAAGATTTTGATTCCCGTCGGAATACCTACCAGCATCGTCGAAAGGACGAAGAACGCATTCCCCGCCGATGTCATACCCACCGTGAACATGTGGTGCGCCCACACTCCGAGGCTTACAAACCCAATGCCCACACCGGCTGCCACCATCGCGGGATATCCAAAGATGGCCTTGCGTGAGAAAACGGGGATAACTTCACTGGCTATCGCAAAGGCCGGGAAGACCAGGACGTAAACTTCAGGATGGCCAAAGATCCAGAAAAAGTGCATCCACAGTATGGCCTGGCCTCCGGCCTGGGTGTCGAAGAAATGCGCCCCCAGATAGCGATCGAGGAGCAGCATTACCTGGGCCGCAGTCAACGGCGTGATGGTAACTAGCAAAAGCCCACTGTCCACGAGCAAGAGCCATGTGAAGAGCGGCATGCGCATCAGCGTCATGCCTTTGCACCGCATGGAGAAGGTCGTGGCGATGATATTGATTGCGCCGCCAAGGGTTCCGAATCCGGTCACGAGAAGCGCGAGCGCCCAGTAATCGGTGGCGTTTCCGGGCGAGAAGGCTCGCGCGGTCAATGGTGCATAGGCCCACCATGTGACGTCCGGGGCGTTGCCCATGCCGTAGAGTCCGGCGCCGCCGAGGAAGCTGAAATACAGCAACAGGGCGCCGAAAGCTGTCAACCAGAAGCTGAAGGCGTTAAGGCGCGGAAATGCCATGTCGCGCGCGCCAATCTGCAGCGGAATAATGTAGTTCGCCCAGGCGAAGACGAGCGGCATGCCCACCAGGAAGACCATGGTGGTTCCGTGCATTGTGAAAAGGCGATTGAAGACCTGCGGTGAAATAAGATGATTGTTCGGCACCGCGAGCTGGATGCGGATCAGGAGTACCTCAGCGCCGCCGACCAGGAGGAAGAAGATGGCCAGCATCATGTACATCAGGCCCAGCTTCTTGTGGTCGACCGTGATCACCCACGAGTGCAGTGTTTCAAGCCACGTGCTTTCGCCCTCGCGTGGCGGCGTCAAGTCCAGCGAGCCATGAATTGGAAGGGTCTGGTCCGCCATAGTCTCTCTCTACTTCAGCGTCTCCAGGTAGCTGGTCACCTGGTCGAGTTGATCCTCGCTTAACTGCATGGCCGGCATCAATGATCCCGGCTTGATGGTGTTAGGGTCCTTGATCCATTGCTTGAGATTGTCGCGGGTATTCGGGATCATGCCAGAGGCAAGCGTATCGCGGCTCATCAGGTGGGTCAGGTCGGGGCCGAATCTGCCGGTTGCTACTGTGCCCTGCACGGTGTGGCAGTTCATGCAGGCCTGCGTCTCAAAGACGTGCCGCCCAGCGGCCAATGCGGAATCCTGAACACCGGGCTTGGCCTGATTGGCGACCCAGGCCGCGAACTGTTCCGGGGTATCCACGTAGACCCGGAGCAGCATATTGGCATGTTGTACTCCGCAGAACTGCGCGCACTGTCCCAGGTAGACGCCGGGTTGCAGCGGATCGATCCATAAATCGTTGGGGTGCACCGGAATGAGGTCCGTCTTCCCGGCCAGCTGGGGTATCCAAAAACTGTGATCCACGTCGGCCGAGAGCAGCTTCAGGTATGTTGGCGTAGGGTTATCAGCGCTGCTGAGCGGCACGTGCAACTCGTTCGCGGCGACGATTCCCTGCTTCGGGTAGCGGTACTCCCACCAAAACTGGTGACCGACAACGGTGACCTCGAGAGCCGCCTGAGGTTTCGGAGCATCCTGTATGGCGAAGATCACCCGCGCGGTCGTGAGGAAGAGAACCACTACGATGAGCACCGGAATAACGGTCCAGGCAAGTTCAACCTGGTTGCTGCCGTAGATCTGCGCAGGTTCGCTGGCGTCGTCCGTCCCTTTCGACCGGAACCGCACAATCACATAGGTCAGCAGGCCGGCAACGGTTAAAAAAATGGCGCCAGTAATCTCAAGAGCGAACAACGAGAGATGATGTATTTCGATAGCAGGTGTCGAGGTGGGCGCGAAAATGCTCGGCGTGGACTGCGGACCCTGTGCGAACGCGTGGCTGGACAAAATGAGTGCGGCGGCAAAAACAAACCGTGTCAACCGCCCCACTCCAAGCCATCCAGGAAGCATCTTGCTGGTCCTCTCCTGATCAAGGTTCCAGTACGTTTGCTTAAAGAGCCGAGGAAATTGCGTTGTTGAATCGAAAAACTATCTTAACTCGTTTTGTTAGATTGTCGACGGCCCATGGAGGGTGGCAAGTTAAATTTTTACGAGGCTCGCGGTATCAGTCTTCTGACCCGTGCAGCAAGCCTTGCGGGGTTGAATCCTTTTGCGAAGGCATTTAACACCGTGGACTGGAGCAGGCGCAACGACAAAATCCGGTAACCTTGATCGAGATTTCCGTAAAACCAGCGCGCGGCCGACGTAGTGGTGGCGAGATCGGCGCGAACTTTTGCCGTGGTCTGCGTAAAGCGCTGATGAGCGGTGGCCTGGCTTTTCAGATCAGCATTGATGGCTTCCGCAGCTGCTTGTCCGCTGATGACGGCGAACTAAATCCCTTCGCCGGTGA
>JABCZC010000061.1 GCA_013289875.1 Acidobacteriota bacterium
ATACGCTCGCCTTCCTGCTGAGCGACGCAGCCGAGCACGGCGAAGCGCTTGCCCTTCTTGTAGAGCGCCTTGTAATCGCTGAGGCGGTTGAAGACCTTCTGCTCGGCCTTGTCACGGATGGAGCAGGTGTTGTAAAGAATGAGGTCGGCGGCCTCTTCGGTTTCGACCTTGGTGTAGCCCTGGTGTTCGAGCGTTCCGATGACCTTTTCCGAATCATGAACGTTCATCTGGCAGCCGAAGGTTTCGATGTAGAAGGTTCGGCTGCGCGCCGCCTGATCGGTTTCCGCGAGGCCCGCGTCGAGTGTTTCAAGAGGCGCCATATCGCTTAAGTATATCGCCACTGTACTCTGAAACCCACAGTTACCCGGACCTTTTGATATGTTCGCTGAGTGCCAGCCAAATGCCACATCGCGATGATTTCGTGGAACGTGAAAGCTGCGGCCGATAAAAAGCACTTGCTCGAGGGCTTGGGATTCCGCGTGGATCCGGTGATGAGCCACGGCACGGGCATGATCGGCAAACTCACCTCTGCCGCTCCATCGGCACTGATCATCGATCTGGATTCTAAGCCGGCGTATGGACGCGAGGTGGCGATCTACTTGCGGAACACCGCGTCTATCCGGCACCTGCCTCTGGTGCTCGTCGGAGGCGTTCCAGAAAAGATTGTCCGCATTCGGGCGGAGATTCCGGACGCCATCTATTGCGGCTGGGACGCAGTGCAGGCGGGCATCAACCAAGCGATCACGGCTCCTCCGGTGTGGCCGGTTCGGCCCAGAGCGCGCGGCGAGGCGCTAGCAAGCGGGGCGGTGCTGGCGCGAAAGCTTGACCTGCGGCCGGAGACGCGCGTGTCAATTCAGGGCGATGTAATTGGTCTGGGAAAGCGGCTGGATATGGAATATGAAGAGCGTATTGGTCGAGAGACGGGCATAGCGATTGTCGTCGTGCGTTCGGAGCAGGACCTCGATGCTGCCTTCGACTACGCTGCTGGACACCTTCCGCCGAAGGCCGGGTTGTGGATGGTGTATCCCAAGCGTAGCGGCAGACTGAAGACAGATTTCAGCCAGAAGGACCTGCTGGCGCTGGGTGCGGCTCACGGACTGATCGGGTACAAGACCTGCGCGATCGATGCGGACTGGTCCGGCCTCAGGTTTGCGTGGAAGACCAGATCGTCGCGATAAAGTAAGTGTTATGGATCTTCCTGGACTGGATGAATTACGCCGAGCGACAGAGCTGGTGCGGACCGTGATGCCGGCCACTCCCACTTACACCTGGCCGCTGCTGAATGTGCGTTGCGGCGCAGAGGTGTGGGTGAAGCACGAGAACCATTCTCCGGTGGGCGCGTTCAAACTGCGCGGCGCGACGGTGTATATGGACTGGCTGGCGCATCAGCACCCGAAACTCACCGGCGTAATAGCGGCAACACGCGGCAATCATGGGCAAGGCGTAGCTCTCGCCGCGAGGCGGCGCGGATGGACAGCGACTATCGTGGTTCCCTACGGCAACAGCCGCGAGAAGAATCGCGCAATGCAGGCGCAGGGCGCGGAGCTGATTGAACACGGCGACGATTTCCAGGCCGCGAACGAGTATGCAACCGAATTGGCGGCCCAGCGCGGGCTGCACAAGGTTGCCTCTTTCGATCGGTTGTTGGTAGTGGGCACAGGTACTTACGCGCTGGAGATGTTCGAATCAGCTCGCGAACTGGACACAGTGTTTGTTCCGGTTGGACTGGGGTCGTCGATCTGTGGCGTGATTGCAGCTCGCGCGGCTCTGGGACTGAAGACGAAGATCGTCGGCGTAGTTGCCAAAGCATCGCCGTCGTATGCGTTGTCGTTTGCCGCGCGCAAAGTAGTGCCGCATGGGGCCGGAACGAAGATCGCCGATGGTCTCGCCTGCCGCATTCCGGTGGAGGAGGCTCTGGAAGTCATCCTGAAGCATGTCGACCACTTCGTCGAGGTGAGCGAGGACGAGATTCGGTCGGCCATGCGCGCCGTTTATGAAGACACGCACAATGTTGCCGAGGGCGCAGGCGCAGCGTCAATCGCGGCTGTGCTCAAAGAGCGGGATGGCGTCGCAGGCAAGCGCGTTGGCGCTGTGCTGACGGGCGGCAACGTCGACCGCGAGTTGTTTCTGGAGGCGCTGGGTGCGGTATGACCACGAAACTGGTGCCCCTGCAGCACAGCACTTTGCACCATTGCTTTGGCTGCGGGCAGGAGAACAAGACCGGGCTGCGGCTGAAGTTCTTCGTCGATGATCAGCACCGCGTTGTCTGCCGGATCCGCGTGCCGCGGCGGTTCGAAGGCCCTCCGGGGCATGTGCATGGTGGCGTGATCGCAACGCTGCTCGATGAGGCGATGAGCAAAGCCAACCGTCAGTTCGGAGTGGTTGCGATGACCCGTCAGATGGAAGTTGAATATCTGAAGCCGGTTCCGCTGATGACGCCACTGACGCTGACCGCGCATCATGTCAGCGCCAGCGGGCGCAAGCACCGATGCGAAGCTCAGATTGCCGATCAGAGCGGTGCCGTCCTGGCCCAGGGGCGGGCGCTTTTTATTGCGTTAAATGCATCGACACTCCGCGCCCTCGGCCGCTAAGCGGACGTGGTGGCCTTGGGTCGCGACGCCGCGTCAATAGCATGTCTCGGGGTACGCATAACCAGGGGCTTGATGCGCGCACGGATGAGATCCGTCCGCTTCTCAAAAAAGAACCAGACCAGCTGCGCGTAGATCATCACCACCACGAAAATGGCGCAGCCCTCAAGCACGTGAGTTGGGGTGGGAATCCATCGCGCTTGGGCGATCCAGGCGGTCAAAAAGACGAGCAGCGGAACATGCACCAGGTACAGCGTATAAGAGGACCGGGAAATTGCATGCGAGGTCCAGTTATAGGCCGTGGGCATAGGCGTGCGTGAGCAGCTCAGGATGACGTAGACCAGAGCCGTGACGACCAGGCCGAGAACATAATCCCCCGCGCCAGAGTGGGACTTCTTACACCAGGCAAGAGTGGCGCAGCATGCGATTACCGCAACAAAAAACAACAGTCTGCGCACCAGCACGTTGCCGGCAGGCAAATGCGGCAGGTAGTGGATCCCGACTCCCAGGAGCCAGATAGTCCCGAGCAGCGCGATCTGCGGACGAACAAACGCAATAACAGCGACGAACAGCAGAACATTGAGCAGCCGCCGAGCGACCCCAAGGCGCGGCCACAACGCGCAGGCCAGGAGCGGAAACGCGAGGTAGTACCAAAACTCGTTCGCCAAACTCCAAAGGGGGCCGTTCGAGCCGAAAGTCGGAAAATAAATACCCTGAAGAAAAGCATAATTCCCGATCAGGATAGGAATGCTCAGTCGGTTGAGAACGGCAAAGTTGAGTTCGTGCGTGCCTGTTCGTCCGGCATAGATTCCCGTCGCCCCCAAGAGATGAATGCCAGCCAGATCCAGCAGGCCGCCAAAGAGAAGGGCGGGAATGAGGACCACGTAAAGACGAGTGAGCCGGTTCAGCAGATAACCGCGCCACGACCATCGATCGAGAGCGAAGGAACGAAGCACGCTTCCCCCGACCAGATATCCACTCAGCACAAAAAATACGATGACCCACTGGTGTCCGAGTCCGGTAACAAGATAAGCCGCCGCAAGCAGCGGATTGTGATGCGGCAGTTTGAAGTAATCCTGAAAGAAGAAGTCACGCAGGTGGTTTAGGCAGACGCCGACTGCCGCAACGCCTCGCAACGCGTCGAGATGAACGGACGCCGCGCCGTGCGGACTTCGGAGATGTGATGGCACCTGACGGGGGGCATCGGCCATGAGGATTCCAGGCGGTTCGACGATCCTGCGATCACACCACCGCTTGTGGCGAGTGTAACGAACAAGACCGCTCGTCACAAGAATTCGAAGAGAGCGCATACCGCGGCGACGGTGGCTTAAGTACTCGATGAAAACTGTTAAACTGGTGCTTCAGAGTTATTTGCGCTGCATGTGGCGGACCTTGATCTGTCCTGCATTGGAGCGCGGCTTGGAAACGGGAGGCACATCATGGCGAATCATGTGAACGCTAACGGCAACTATTCGGGCAACGGTACGGGGCTGCGTCTCAAGACCGGCCTGGCCGAGATGCTGAAAGGCGGCGTGATCATGGACGTGATGAACGTGGAGCAGGCGAAGATCGCGGAAGATGCCGGCGCGGTTGCGGTCATGGCTCTCGAGCGCGTGCCTGCCATGATTCGCGCGGAAGGCGGCGTCGCGCGCATGGCCAAGCCGAGCCTCATCAAGGAAATCATCGGTGCCATGTCAATCCCGGTAATGGCCAAGGCCCGCATCGGACACTTCGCCGAAGCGCAGATTCTGCAGCATCTCGGTGTCGACTTTATCGACGAGAGCGAAGTGCTCACTCCCGCAGACGAAGCGCATCACATCGACAAGCACGCCTTTACCACGCCGTTCGTCTGTGGCGCCCGCAATCTGGGCGAAGCCCTCCGCCGCATCGCCGAAGGCGCAGCTATGATCCGTACCAAGGGTGAAGCCGGGACAGGCGATGTCGTTCATGCGGTCAAGCACATGCGCCAGATCGTGCAGGAGATGAAGGCTCTCACCGTGCTCAGCGATCAGGAGCTTTACGCCGCGGCCAAGGAGCATCAGGCGCCTTACGAACTGGTGCGCATGGTCGCGAAGAGCGGCAAATTGCCGGTGCCGAACTTCTCGGCGGGCGGCATCGCGACACCCGCCGACGCGGCGTTGATGATGCAGCTCGGAGCTGAGTCCGTGTTTGTTGGCTCGGGCATCTTCATGAAGGAGCGCGCCACGCCGCTCGACGTGGGGCTCTGGACTGAAGCGGATGCCAAGGCCGGCCTCTGTGGCACTGGGGATATTGGTATGATCCGCAACCCCGCAGAGCGCGAAGAGGCCGAGTCGCGCGCCAAGGCCATCGTCATCGCAACCACGCACTACGACGATCCAAAGATACTCGCCGAGGCCAGCCAGCAGGTCACCGGGTCGATGAAGGGCCTGGCTGTTGCCACAATCGAAGAGAGCCAGCTGCTGCAGACACGCGGCTGGTGAGGATCGGCATCTCGACGCATGCGCTTGTTGGGCGTGTCGTTATCCAATCAGGGTATTGTTGAGAAGTGGACGAATCCAACCCAAACACAACACCGGAATCACTGCCTTGCATCGGTGTCCTCGCCATCCAGGGCGACTTTGACGCTCATGCGATTGCGATTCGCGAAGCCGGAGCGGAAGCAGTCCTGGTCCGCAAGCCCGAGCAACTCGACGACATCGATGGTCTGGTCATCCCCGGCGGAGAATCGACGACCTTCCTCAAATTTCTGGAGCGCGACGGCTTTCTCGATCGGCTCCAGGCCTTCGTCCGGACCCGTCCCACCTTCGGCACCTGTGCCGGCTGCATCCTGCTGGCGAAAGAGGTGACGCATCCGGCGCAGCAGAGCCTCGGTGTGCTCGACGCGACCGTCGAGCGCAACGCTTATGGACGCCAAATCGACAGCGTGATCGAAGAAGCCGAGACGAAGCTCGAAGGCGGTCCGATGGAGCTCGTCTACATACGCGCGCCGCGCATCGCGAAGACCGGACCCAGCGTCAAGGTTCTCGCCGAACGGGACGGCTTCCCGGTTCTCGTCGAGCAGGGACATATCCTAGCCGCGACCTTTCACCCCGAGCTTTCCGCCGACCGTCGCATCCATCGGCGATTTGTCGACCTGGTGCGCGAACACTCCGCGGTTCGTTCCTGAGGATTATCCAGACCATGCCCCTGCGCGTCACCTTGCTCGAAGCTGTGCGCGTCGCGTGGATGCCATCCAACGGAGCGCTGCATGGACCAGCGCTGGACGTCCTCATGCGCTGGAACCTCATCGCGCTCTGCCTGTGCTTTCTCGTAGCGCATGTATGGCTGATCGCGGCGATCCTGAGGCGCTGGAAGTCCAAGCCCGCCACGGCCCCGAAGGCTCTCCCCTGGCTCATCCTGACTGCGCTCTGCGCTATGTATGTGTGGATGGCTGTCACCTCCCAGCGTCTTTGGGCAAACAGTCGATTTGCCGGTCCCGCCCCGGCAGCCATGCAGGTCGAGGTCGTCGGAGAACAGTTCCAGTGGTATTTTCGCTATCCCGGAGAAGACGCGGCATTTGGAGTGACGCGTCCCGAGCTGGTGAATGCCGCGGAAGGAAATCCGCTCGGGCTCGATGGCCGCGACGCGCGCGGCAAGGATGACGTTGTTTCCAGCGTGCTGGTTCTTCCCGTGGGCCGCGAAGTCGATCTCCGCCTGCGCTCACTCGACGTAATCCACGGATTCTTTATCCCCGGAATGCGCCTCAAGGAAAATGCCGTGCCGGGGCTCGTTCTGCATGTCCACTTCACGCCCTCCGTCATCGGAACCTACCCCATCTTGTGCAGCCAGGTATGCGGGTCCGGACATGCGCGCATGCAGGCGATGTTATCCGTTGTTTCGCAGGCCGAGTTTCAGGCGTGGCTGGCGGCGCGTGAGCGAACCCGTATCCAGGAAGGCGCACCGTGAGACTACGCGTCTTCACGACCAGCCATCGCGCTCTGGGGATTCTTTATCTGCTGCTTGCGCTGGTCGCGGTGATTGCCGGCACGCTGCTTTCGCTCATCATGCGCCTGCATCGCATATGGCCCGACCTGGCAGTTCCCTTCTTCGGCACGATCAAGCCAGAAGGCTATCTGGCGCTGGTCACAATGCACGGCACGCTGATGATCTTTTTCGTCCTCACCACCGCGCCGCAAATAGGTTTCGCAAATCTCGTTCTGCCGGAGCAGATCGGCGCGCGCGGCATGGCCTTTCCGCGGCTGAATGCGGCGGCCTTCTGGCTGACGGCCTTGGCGCTTCTTGTCCTGCTTGCGGCCTTCTTCGTGCCGCAGGGTGCGCCGATCTCAGGATGGACCAGCTATCCCCCACTGAGCGCCGTCGCGTCGGCAGGTCCGGGCGAGGGTGCAGGCATGGATCTGTGGCTGGCGAGCATCGCCATCTTCTGCCTGGCATCGTGGCTGGGCGCCGTCAACATGCTGGTGACGATTCTCGGCGAGCGCCGCGCGGGCATGACCTGGTCGCGTTTGCCGATGACGGTCTGGGCATGGTTGGTCACGTCGATTCTCACCCTTCTGGTTTTCAGTGTGTTGTTGGCCGCGATTATTTTGCTTTTTTCCGACCGTCATTTCGGCTCGAGCTTCTTCGTTCCTCGCGGCGATCTCGTTAACGGACACATCGTCGGCCACGGAGACGGCTCGCCGCTGCTATGGCTGCATCTTTTCTGGTTCTTCGGCCATCCCGAAGTCTACATCGCGGTCTTGCCTGGAATGGGGCTTGCTACTTCCCTCTTTGCCAACTTTGCGCGCCGTCGCGTGGCCGGCTATCGCGTCATGGCAGCGATGCTGGTCGCCATCGGATTGCTCGGTCTCGTCGTCTGGGGGCACCACATGTTCGTGAGCGGCATGAATCCCTACGCCGGAACCGCGTTTGCGCTCACCACCATGGCGATTGCGGTCCCCAGCACCGTCGAAGCGTTGGGCTGGCTCACGATACTGTGGGGAGGCAGGCTGCGGCTGCGCACGCCCATGCTCTTTGCCCTGGGCTTTCTCTCTTTCTTCATCGCCGGCGGCCTCACAGGCCCGATCCTGGCGCAGCCGGCGCTCGATGCCTATCTGCACAACACGTTCTTCGTTGTCGCGCACTTTCACCTGGTCATGGCCATGGCCGGAGTCTTTTCGATTTTCGCCGGTATCTACTACTGGTTTCCGCTGATAAGCGGCCGCATGATGAACGAAAGCCTGGGCAAGCTCCACTTCTGGATCACCCTCATCGCTGCCTACGGAACTTTCTTTCCCATGCACTTTTCCGGCCTCGCCGGGGAGCCCCGCCACTACGAACGCCTTGCCGGTCCCGTGACTTCCTTCTCCGCAATCGCTGCCAATGAACGCGGCATTACCTTCTCCGCTCTGTTGCTTGCGTCCGCCCAGCTTATTTTTCTGTGGAATATCTTCACGAGTGTCCGCCGCGGTCGCGTCGCCGAAGCCAATCCCTGGGAGGCGACGACCCTCGAGTGGGCTCCCGAAATGGGACGCGGACGGGTGGAACGCGGGCCTTATGAATATGAAATTCCGGCAAACGAAACGATCTTTCATCCGCAGTGGGAATTGGCATCAAAACAGGAGTAAGCTACCGTGTTAGGGGACTGCGATGCCTGCCACATTTACCCGCCACCCTGTTGAGATCGAGCGCAAAGACACCGGCATCGGGGGCAAACCGCCCCTCGATCGGCGCCCGACAGGCGGCGGAGGCGATGGGGATAACTGGGAGAATCGCCCCTCGGGCCGGCGCGGCCCACGCGAACTGCTTACCCGTTACCGACTTGGAGTCCTCTTCGCGCTTGCTGGCGACCTGATGTTCTTCGTCGCCCTGGTCAGCGCCTTCTTTGTGCGCCAGAGCGCCGGACACTTCGACGCCCGCGAGAACTACGTTTCAGACTGGCATCCGCTCGCCGTCCCGCCCATTCTCTGGATCAACACTGCCATCCTCATTCTCAGCAGCCTCACCATGGAAATGGCGCGCCGCCAGCTCTTCCACGAGATTGACGTGATGGACGAGTGGCTGGGCCTTGGCCGCCCCGCGGTCAAACGCGCCGCTCCCTGGCTGGTGGCGACCTTCACCTTGGGCTCGCTCTTTCTCGCCGGGCAGTGGATCGCCTGGAAACAGCTCGTCCAGCAGGGCTTCCGCTACAATTCGCCCGACCCCAGCAGCCACTTCTTCTACCTGATTACCGGTACTCACGGTATCCACCTGCTGCTGGGAGTAATCGCTCTGGCCGCTGCCCTCGGCGCCCTCTTTATTCTGCGCCGCATTGAGCTGCGCCAGATCGTCGTTGACTGCACGGCCTGGTACTGGCACACTATGGGGCTTTTCTGGATCTTCCTCTTCGCCCTGCTCGTCTGCTTCCAGTGAAGCGTATTCGATACGTTCTCGTCCTGGCCTCAGTGTTGGCCTTTTCTGTCTTGAGTCACGCGCAGGGATGCAGCCTCTGCCGTGACACAACCGCTGGTTCAGCCCCGCGCGTAAGACAAGGACTGCGGCGTGCGATCCTCGTATTGGGAGTTCCAGCGAGTGCGGTGTTCCTGGGAATTCTCGTTTTGGCGCGAAATATCAAGCCGCGCGAAGCTCCCGACGCCGGCAAGTAGCTTATTCTTAATCACTGATTGCTAATCTCAAAACGCCGGATATCTTGAAAGAAATCCATTCGGAGGCAACCCGTGACGAATCCCCATTCTGACGCGCTGGTGTTTTTCGGAGCGACCGGCGATCTGGCCTATAAGAAGATCTTCCCGGCTCTGCAGCTCATGGTCCAGAACGGGAAGCTCGACTTTCCTGTGATTGGCGTAGCCAAAGCCGGCTGGAACCTCGACCAATTTAAAGCGCGCGCCAAGGATAGCCTGGAAACACACGGCGGAGTCGATCCCGGCGCGTGGCCGAAGTTGAACGCCTTACTTCGATACGTCGACGGCGACTATGCGGACTTCAGCACATTTCAGGCGCTCCGGACTGCGCTCGGTTGGGCGGCGCATCCCGCGCATTATCTCGCCATCCCGCCTTTTCTCTTTGAGCTGGTAATCGGGCAACTGGTGAAGTCGGGCTCCGCGAAAGGAGCGCGCATCATCGTCGAGAAGCCCTTCGGCCACGATCTGGCTTCGGCTCAGGAACTCAACCGCATTCTGCGTTCCGCCTTTGATGAATCCGATATCTTTCGTATCGATCACTATCTCGCCAAGGGCCCGGTCACCAACATGGTTTCCTTTCGCTTCGCAAATTCCCTCATGGAAAAGATGTGGAATCGCGACCATGTGGAAAGCGTGCAGATCACCATGGCGGAAGATTTCGGAGTTCAGGGACGAGGCCTCTTCTACGACCAGACCGGCGCGATTCGCGACGTCATCCAGAACCATATCTTTCAGGTCATGTGCAATCTGGCCATGGAACCGCCGGCGCGCGACGACAGTGAGTCGCTGCGCGACGAAAAGGTCAAGGTACTCAAAGCCATCCCTCCAATCGAGCCGAAAAATCTCGTGCGCGGACAGTTCAAAGGCTACCTCCAGGAGAAGGGCGTGGCACCGGGCTCCGAGGTCGAAACCTTCGCCGCCCTCCGGATGGAAGTGAACTCATGGAGGTGGGATGGGGTTCCCTTCTACATCCGCGCCGGAAAGAACCTGCCCATCACCTGCCTGGAGATTGTCGCCCGCTTCCGCCGGCCACCCGCGACCCTCATCAATCAGAACCCGCCGCAGAACTATCTGCGTTTCCGCCTCAGTCCTGACATCACCGTGGCCATTGCACTTTCAGTCGCGCCTTTTGAAGAGGGAGGAGAAAGACCGGACGTGGAGCTGGTAGCCAGCCGTCATCCACGTCCCGGCGAGATGGAAGCCTATTCGCGCGTGCTGAGCGATGCCGTCGCCGGCGATGCAACGCTGTTCGCGCGCCAGGACTACGTCGAAGAGGCATGGCGGATCGTCGATCCCGTGTTAAAGGCAGCGACTCCGGTTTATCTTTACGAGCCGCATACCTGGGGGCCGGTAGAGGTCAGCCAGTGTGCTGTTCCACCCGGTGGTTGGGAGACGCCCCGGGTCGAGGTCGCCGAGGGCTTCCGTGTAGTTCAACATGATGACTAATTTCTAGTCCGGCTTTTGTCCGCCGGAATGCTCGTTCATACGCAGGAGGCATGTTCGTTGCCAATCGCTGGGTCTGCTTTGCTTTCATCATCAACTGGTACGCACAAAGCGCAACCGATCTCGCCACCGTCAACGGCTTCTTTTCCGCTATCAATTACTAGAGTTGGCTGGTAAGAGTTCCGTAATACTATGTGAGCAATATTGATCACTTGAACGCCTGTGGGGCATGCACAGTGCTGCCTTCGATGTGCGCGGTTTCGTACTCCTTGGGCTCGCGCACGTCGAGGAGAATGTGACTTTGGGAACCTTGGGCGGTAAGCAATCGCCTCAGTTCCTGCGTCGATATCTCATAATCCATCATAGGGATGAGAATACAGGGCGAGCCTTGATTTTGAAGAGCCGCTTTTCAGGGGGCGCTGGTAGGGTCCCGCGTGATACAAGGTATGTGTCCCCCAGACAGCATTTATGGCAAGTCAGGAAAAGGTTTTGATCGTTGAAGATGAGCTGCACGCCCTGACGGGCCTGGCGGAGCTCGTTTCCGGGTGGGGATACCGCACCGATACGGCACGGGATGGCGTGGAGGCGCTGGAGCGCGTGCAGGCCTGGCAGCCCGGTATCGTGGTGACCGACCTTAAGATGCCGCGCATGGATGGGCTGGAACTGCTCGAGCGGCTGAGCGAGATGAAACAGGACCAGACGGTAGTGGTGCTGACGGCCCAGGGCTCCATCGAGCTGGCGGTGGAGGCGATGAAAATGGGCGCGTACGACTTTATCCAAAAGCCTGTCGATCCGACCCGGCTGCGTACGATTCTGCTGAATGCGACGCGGCAGCGGGACACGGAACGAGAACTGGAAGTAACGCGGCGCAAGCTGCGGGATACGGGTGTGCTGGGATCGCTGGTGGGCTCCTCGAGGCAGATGCAGGAGGTGTTTGCGCTGGTGGAGCGGGTTGCGCCATCGAATGTCTCGGTGCTGATCACGGGTGAGAGCGGCACGGGCAAGGAAATGGTGGCGCGAACACTGCACGAGCTGAGCCCACGCAAGGCAAAGCCGTTTGTCGCGGTGAACTGCGCGGCAATTCCGGAAACGCTGATCGAAAGCGAGATTTTCGGCCACGAAAAAGGGGCTTTCACGGGCGCGCTGGAGCGGCGCGCGGGCTGTTTTGAGCTGGCCGAAGAGGGCACGCTACTACTGGACGAGATCGGCGAAATGCCCGTGGGCACCCAGGCAAAGCTGCTGCGAGTTCTCGAAGAACGAAAGCTTCGCAGGTTGGGGAGTAAGGTCGAGTCTGCGGTGGATGTGCGGGTGCTGTCGGCGACAAATCAGGATCCCGACGAGGCGGTGGCGAACGGACACCTGCGCAGCGACCTTTTCTATCGCTTGAACGTTTTCAATATACACATGCCGCCGCTGCGCGAACACAAGGAAGATATTCCGGCAATTGTGGACTCGATGGTTGCGGAGATGAATCGCAAACACGACCGTGAAGTGACCGGCGTGGACGCGGATATGATGGCGCGACTGATGGCCTACGACTGGCCCGGCAATGTGCGCGAGCTGCGCAACACGATCGAGCGCGCGGTAGTGTTGGGCGGAGCGGGAACGATCGAGCCGCAGCATCTACCGCCCGGATTTGGGATGCGGGCGGTGAAGGCCGCAGGGGATATGGCCACTGCCGCGAATGCCATTCAGGTAGAGGTGGGCGCTACCGTCGATGAAGGCGAGCGCCGCCTGATTCTGAAGACGCTGGAGTCGACCAACAACAACAAGACCCGAGCGGCTGAGATCCTGGGCATTAGTCTCAAGACGCTGCACAACAAGCTGAAGGATTACGCGAGCACCGGCGCGGAAGAATAGGCCCGCTCACCGTTTGTACTCATTGGCAGGAACCCGTCAACGCAGATGCGATTGAAAACCAAACTCGTTGTGGCCATAGTCGCCTTGGTGTTTCTGGTGGTTACTGCTCTTTCCTTGCTCTATCTAAATCAGCTGCTGCAGCAGCGCATCGACCAATCCTATTCATCGGCGGACTTCGTTGCCCATGAACTGCTGTTCGCGACGCGCACTGCTCTGGAAACGGGTCTGCGCAACAGCACCGTAAACGTTGATAATCCCGCGGAGCTCCGCGCTGCGGTTGCCAAGTCCTTGCGCAACGATGTCGGCCTGAATGCGTTGATCACCTCGGTTATCAACTATTCACCTGATGTCCTGGACCTCGCCATTGCCGACCGCGATGGGCGAGGGTTGGTAACGGCTCCCGATACGGCACTGGACAAGCAGCTGCCGGTGCGACCGGAATATCCCACCCTCCACAAGCAATCGTTCTTCCAGCCGCTCAGAGTGGTATTCGGGAAACCGCAGGTCTACAACGTCACGCTGGGGCTGGAACGCGATAATCAGCCATTCGTTACGATCCGCGTTGGTGTACGCACGACCTTTCTGTTTAACGCCTATCGTCCAAAGCTGATCGACGCGTTGACTTATGTGGGGATAGCGATTTTGCTTTCACTGATAGCGGCTGCACTCGTCGCCAACCTTGCGCTGCAGCCGCTGGAGCAGATCAGTTCGCGGCTGGACGCTTTGTCGCACGCCGAAGCAGAGCCGGCCGGCGAGCTGGAATCGGGCAGCTCGTCCGATGCTGTCGTACAGGTGTCGCACAAGATTGAGCGCCTGGGACGCAGAATGCGAAATGTGGAAGAGGTGTTTTCAGCGCTCAAGGAGAATCTCGACCAGATTCTCTCTAATCTCCAGGACGGCATCATGCTCTTCACACGCGACTCGCGGGCGGTCCTGGTATCTCGCTCGGTTGAGCGCTTTCTGGAAGTGGGCCGCGACCAGCTGTTGGGTGCCGAGGTTCATGACATCTTTGACCGAAACACGGTGCTGGGCCGCACGGTCCGGCAGGCCTTCGACGCAGGCATGTCGATTGTGCAGGAAGAGATCGTGACCGAAGCCGGCCGCAGAGTGGAGCTGTCACTCGACTTTATCCATGACGACCACCCTGAGAACAGCCACGCGTCGAACCAGGTTGCGGACCAGGGGCGATCGCTGGGCGCACTGCTGACCTTGCACGACGTGGAGTCAGTAAGCGAGATAGAGAGCGAACTCGAGCTTTCTCGGCGCATGGCGGCGATCGGGCGGCTCACCTCGGGTGTGGGTCACGAGGTAAAGAATCCGATCAACGCGATCGTGGTTCACCTGGAGCTGCTGCGCAGCAAGATTGGCGGAGAGCAATCCGCCACACGGCATCTGGAGGTGATCCAGAGCGAGATTCACCGGTTGGACCGTGTGGTGCAGACGCTGGTGGATTTCTCCAGGCCTGTCGAATTGCAACTTCAGGACCAGGATATGCGCAGCATCGTCTCAAGTGTGCTGATGCTGGCTTCGGCGGGGCTGGAAACCTACAACGTCACCATGGCGAGCGAGCTTCCAGGCCATCCGGTAATGGTTAAAGTAGACGCCGATCTGCTGAAACAAGCGCTGCTGAATGTGGTTCTGAACGGAGCGCAGGCCATGCCGGAGGGGGGCGAACTGTCGGTGCGGCTCACCGAGGACGGGCGCATGGCTATCCTGAAGGTTCAAGATCAGGGCGAGGGGATTCCCGACGATATCCGCCCTCGGATCTTCGACCTCTACTTCACGACAAAACGCGACGGCAGCGGCATTGGCCTGGCGATGACCTACAGAATTCTTCAGCTGCACCACGGGCAGCTTGCCGTAGAATCGAAGATCGGGGAGGGGTCGACGTTCACGTTGTGTGTTCCGGCCGCTAACATATCCGACGCAAGAATGCGCGGACTCCTGGAAACGAACACATCGGTCGTGAAGGGGCTCAGGGAATGAATTCCGCAAGCAAGATCGCGGTTGTAGTGCTGCTCTGCCTGATAGCCGGATGCAAGCATAAGACGCAGGCTGCGCCGCCGCAGGCCGCGCAGGCGCCGAACTACCCTCCGAGCCCCATTACGAAGGATACGCCGCTGCCTCAAGTACCCCCTCCTGAGACTCGCCAGGTCGGCCTGGCGCAGGAGGCAGAGCAGCCGCCCCCGCCAAAACCGCGCCAGAAAACGACTCACCATAAGCCCAAGCCGGCCGATCAAACTACCGTTCAAGCGGCAAAGGATACGCCACCGGCAACGACTCAGCAGGAACCGGCAACGACCCAGAAGGCTTCTGCCGGTGAGCCGCCGGAGATGTCCCCGATCGGTCAATTGTCCGCGACTGGCGGCGCGGGCGGCAGTTTACCCAGCCGGCACGATATCCAGGACCAGATTACTCTCACGGAAAATGGGCTGAAAGACATAAACATAAAGCGCACGCTCACCTCGGAAGAGCAGGTGACGGCAACCCAGATTCGAACGTTCTTGACCAAGGCGCAACAGGCGCTCGATCAGGACGATCTGGACGGAGCGAATACTCTGGTAACCAAGGCCAAAGTGCTCCTCGCGGAGTTGAAAAACGCTAGCCGCTAGCCAGCCTTACCGTTCGCCCCATTTGAGCTTGGCGCGCAGAACGTCGAAGAATCCCGTGGCGCCCAGCCGCACCAGCTTAACGGTGTGCTGCGAACGGCAGCAGTGAAGCTCGTCGCCGACCCTCATGAGAACGGCTTCCTGACCGTCGACGGTAAGGAAGATCTGATCGGGAACTCCGACGATGTTGACGACGATGTTGGCGTCTCCGCGGACGACGATGGGACGCAGAGTCAAGATGTGGGGGCACACCGGGGAGACGACCAGGGCATCGACATCAGGAACCAGGATAGGGCCGTTGGCGGCGAGCGAATAAGCTGTAGAACCTGTGGGTGTGGAGATAATCAGTCCGTCCGCCCGGAAAACGGCGGCGAGCTGACCGTCGAGCCTGATGCTGAAATCTCCCATGCGGGCGATTGCGCCCTTCGCTACGACCACGTCGTTCAGCGCCTCATGCTCGCTGAATAGATCGCCATCGCGCCACAACTCGCTGTGCAGCATGGAGCGGGAATCGGTGGTGAAGCAGTTATTGCACCATCCTTCGAGAGTGGAGTACACGTCGGCGAGACGCACTTCCGTGAGAAAACCCAGCGAACCGAGGTTGACACTGACAATCGGCGTCTCTGTCTTGGCGAAGACTCGGGCGGCGGACAACAGGGTGCCGTCTCCGCCAAGCACAATCACCAGTTCAGGATTTGCGGCAGGCATCTCGTGCCGGGGAACGATGCGGGCCTCCTGCGTGTAGGTTCCGCTCACCGGATCCAGAATCGGATCGAGCTCATGCGCCCTCATCCAGTGGACGAGGTCGGGCAGCAACTGGAACAGCTCTTCTTTTTGCGGCTTCGAGATGATAGCGACGGGGCGCATGAGTCACCAGTGTACCCAACGCGCGTGAAGAAGGAATTCACGATTGCCTTCGGCTCCGTGAATCGGCGAATCGATGACTTCGACGGCGGTGCCACCGATCTCGGTCACGCAAGCGCGGACGCGGTCGATGGCCAGGCGGTGCGCCGCCGGATCGCGCACGATCCCCCCCTTGCCGATGTGCTCACGACCGGCCTCGAACTGCGGTTTGATGAGGACGACGGCTTCGAGGGGTTTCTGACGTAAAGGTCCGGCGCCGATGGCGTGCACCACCGGGGGCAGGACGAGGGTCGCGGAAATGAAGGACACATCCATCGAGACGAAATCTATATCGGGTGGAAGGTCGCCTGGGACGAGCTTGCGGGCGTTGGTGCGCTCCATCAGAGTTACGCGCGGATCTCGACGCAGGCTCTCGGCGATCTGGCCGTAACCTGTATCAACTGCCAAGACGCGGGCAGCGCCGTGCTGCAACATGCAGTCGGTGAAGCCGCCTGTCGATGTGCCGATGTCGAGGCAGAATTTTCCGGTGAGGTCTATCTGCCAGTGACTCAGCGCCTCTTCGAGCTTCAGACCGCCGCGGCTGACGTAGCGGATGTCTTCGCCAAGCAGGCGCAGGCCTGACGTATCCTCGACGGAGCTGCCCGGCTTCTCGATCTTCTGCTCGTCGACCAGGACGCGACCGGCGAGGATCAGTGCCTGCGCCCGTTCGCGCGAAGGGACCAAGCCGCGTTCGACGAGCAACTTGTCCAGACGTGTCTTCATCTCGTGGTCGCGCCTTTCGTAAAACGCAAAGAAAAGACAGCCCTTTGTGGCACCGTTTCCTTCGGCATCATAGAATACGCAAGGACCCGACTGCATGCCCCAGGATTTCCCCAATCCAAATAATGAAGCCCTCCGTTCTTCTCACAGAACAACGGTGAACACCAATGGGGCGGACGATATGGGCCTGCTGACACGCATTCAGTCCGGCGACCAGGAGGCGATGTCTGCCCTGTTCGACCGTTACGGGACGATGGTGTATTCCGTGGCATTGCGGGTCTTGAAAGATACAGGTGAAGCCGAAGATGTAATGCAGGAGATCTTTGTCCAGATGTGGAAGAATCCCAGCGCTTTTGTCTCCGGGCGGGGATCGCTCGGCGGCTGGCTGGTGGTGGTGGCGCGGAATCGTTCGATCGATGTAATTCGCAGGCGGCGTTTTTCAGAGCCGGTGGAATTGTTCGCTTTGCCTTCCTCGACCAACCTGGCGCAGGAGGCGGAGCGAAATTCGCTGCTGGAAAAGATTCGCGGCGTAATGCTTTCGCTGCCCGTTGAACAGCAGAAGTCCGTAGAACTTGCTTTCTTCGAAGGACTCAGCCATTCAGAAATCTCGGAGAAGACAGGCGATCCGCTGGGAACGGTAAAGACACGAATTCGATTGGCGTTGATTACGATCAGAAAGGCATTGAACGTTTGAGCAGGACGCCTCACATCTCGCAGGAAGACCTGGCGCTCTATGCCATGCAGGCACTGACGCCGGAGGAGAATCGCGACGTGCAGGCGCACCTGGATGAGTGCGCGTACTGCCGGGCTGCGCTCTCCGAGTCTTTTGTGGATCTGGCGGTGATCGGCATGAGTGCCGAGCAGCGGGCGCTTCCAGAAGGGGCGCGGGAGCGCCTGATGGAGCGGATCGCGAAGACTCCGCAGGAACCGGTAGTCACGCCGAGGGCTGTAACTGAGTTTCCTGCCCGAGAAGAACGCGGCCAGGGGTTTGGATGGCTGGGCTGGGTTGCGGCCGCTGCGGCTTTGGCGATTGCTGCGTATCTGGGCTATGGCAATTTCAAACTGAAAGAGCAGCTCAGCGAGAATCGGGGACAGATCGCGCTGCTCGCCGCGCAAGCGGATCGAGCGCAGGAGTTGACCGATGCGCTTACGTCGCCGGCAGCGAAACAGGTGACACTGACCGAATCCAAACAGCCAGCTCTGCCGGTGGGCCACGCCACCTATTTGTCCAAGCGGGGCGCGCTGATTTTTGTTGCCAGCAACCTGCGCCCGGTGTCCGCAGACAAGACCTATGAACTATGGCTGATTCCGGCAAACGGCAAGGCTCCGATCCCGGCGGGGTTGTTCCGCCCGGATGCGAGCGGCAGCGCATCGGTGATTCTGCCTCCGCTTCCCGAGGGCGTGGAGGCCAAGGCCTTTGGGGTAACGATCGAGGATGCGCAGGGCTCGACCACGCCGACACTACCCATTGTGATGGCCGGGCAGTAGTCGGCTACTGTTCTCCCTCGCAACAAATCTCGCGCCAATTCCCTTTTCTATCGGCTACACTTGACCGGACCTATGGCAAGCACAACTTCACGATTCCCGCACCCTATTACATTGGCCGTCGATATTGGCGGTACCGGAATGAAGCTGATGGCCCTGGATGCCAGGGGTAATCCCCTGACCGAGCGGCTGCGCACACCCACGCCAAATCCGGCTACTCCGGGGCTGATGCTGGCCGCGCTCGACAAGATGCGGAAGGAAATACCGAAGTGCGATCGCGTTTCCGTCGGCTTTCCAGGAGTGATTAAGCAGGGCAAGACGCTGACGGCGGCCAACCTGCACCCCAGCTGGGTGGGCTTTCCACTGCGAAATACGCTCGAAAAGCGATGGCAACTCCCGGTGCATCTGGCGAATGACGCGGCGGTGCAGGGCTACGGTGCGATCAGTGGCAGAGGAGTGGAGCTGGTGTTGACACTGGGCACGGGGCTGGGATCGGCACTCTTCACGGACGGGCATCTTTGCCCAGGATTGGAGCTTGGACACCATCCATGGTTGAAGGGCAACACCTATGAGGACTTCCTGGGCCGCAGAGGACTGAAGAAATTCGGGAAGAAGCGCTGGAACCGGCTTCTCGAGAAAGCCATTACGCAGACGGCGATGACCTTCAATTGGGATCGGCTGTATCTCGGAGGAGGCAACGCGAAGGAGATCAACTTCAAGCTCCCGAGTTACGTGTCCACCATTTCCAATGAAGACGGCTTGTTCGGCGGCGTCGCACTCTGGCGGTTCCAGGGATAGAGAGAAGTTATTCGGGCGTGGGCAGCGGATAAATGATAACGGCATCGTTGTCGAGAACGGCAATCGATTTTCCGTCGGGAGAAAGCTGGGCGTGACTGAAGACGGATGAGGCGCTCTTCTCGAAGAGAGGCTTCTTCCGGTCAGTTTCCTCAACGATGAACTTCTTGTAGGGGTAGCACTCTCCTTCCTCGCCTTCCGAACAATATTCCAGCGCAAAGCGGTTGCCTCCGGCAGCAACTCCGGCGATTCCGTGAAGAGCCAACTGACCGCCAGGAGATGGCAAGGGCGTCTTCGAGTTGCCCGGCCTGACGATGAATGCTTCCGGGCTGTGAAAGAGCTTCTTCTCCTGTCGCAATATCAGGAGATGCGTGGAATCTAGGAAGCCTACGGGGTGCAATGCAACGGGCTTGTCGGATTCGTCATAGGACCAGGGCGCGCCGTCGGGAGAGAGAAAGTTGGCGTCAGGCGTGAGGACAAGAATCTTGTTGCAGGTGTATGGCGACTTGTTGACACCGCAGTGCGCGCCCGCAACCCGCTCATCTCCCGGAACCCAGTCTTCTACCGCATTGGCTTCGGTCGACTGATCGATCGCAATCGTAGTTAGGAGCCGCAGCGGTCCCACACCGTAGAACTCGAAGTTGCGGCCGTCCGCGGAGAGCAGCGGGATAGTGCGCCGACCGGGCGTGACCCACAGCCCCTTGGGTTTTTCCGCGAGCTCGCCGGTCTCGACGGTTTGAAGTCGAGCGTCGAGAAACTCCAAGTCACTTCCCTTCCATACGACGATGGATTGGTTTGGGCCGGCGAAAAGGGCGAGGTCACTCTCCAGAGGCCAGTCATGGGATGCGATTTTAGCTCCGGTGCTGTCGAAGACGAGGGTACGCAGGTTTTCCGGCTCGGAGCGCGAACGAAAGGTGCAGGGAGCATTGGTGGTAAATGCGACAAAGATGTGACTGGAGTCGAGCCAGAAAAGCCGGGTTCCAGCTGCATGCAGGTGAAAACAGCCATGCAGAAAAGTGCCATAAAAGAAAGCCTTCGGGATACCGAAAGGTTCGAGGGAAATGGTGACGGGCTTCGGCCTGTCCTCGGCAAAAGCCGGATGTGGGACAACGGTCCACACGGGTAGCAAGAGCAGAGCAGACCAAAAGGCCAGACGGTGTGCCGAATGCATCGCGTTGTCTCCCATAGTCGGCGCGCGGTCCTCGCCCGTCCCGGTATGTATGAGGGTTTAACCGATCGTTCGATACATTTCAAGAATGAATGCGATCTCATACAGGAGGGCAAAGACGGCAAAGGCTGCGTGAAACCATGGACGCTTGATCAGGATGGCGAGCAGGCTGAGGATGAGAAAGGCGGCAGTGCGGATGTCGTAGGCGTATCCCAGCCGGTGGAAGTAGGCGGGCCCCTTGAGCAGGGTGTCTACGATGTCGGCGACGAAGAGAGCGGCCATAAGGGAGAAGATCCACTGACGGCGGGAGTAGAAATAGCCTTTGAATCCGTCATATTCGCCGATCTGTTCGGGGAAGAACAGAGTGCAGAGCAGATAGAGGATAACGGCGTAGAGCGCGACGAAGAAGTAAAGGGGAAAGGTCCACTCGCGGACGCGGGCCAGATTGAATTCCCACCACCAGAAGTGAATGAGATAAAGAAAGAGGAACAACACCCAGACCAGGTGAACCCAGTACACCCGGAACCGCTTGGGATGCTGGACGATGCCGGCCACGCCCTTGAGAAGATGAGCCACACTCAAGCCCACGATCATCCCGAAGAGCACTTTGACGTGAAGGTATAGATCCATCTTCAGTAGCCGCTCGATCCTCGGTGGCGATTTTATAGGAGGGAACGTGCGGCGCGTCGGGATGGCCTGAAGGCAAAGAAAATCGCCGCGGGAGAAGGCATCTCTCGCGGCGATAGATCGTTGAGGTGAGTTAGTAGCGGTAGTGGTCGGGCTTGTAAGGGCCTTCCTGTGAGACTCCAAGGTAGTCGGCCTGCTTCGGACTCAGCGTGGTCAGCTTGACACCGATTTTTTCGAGGTGCAGGCGCGCGACCTCTTCGTCGAGCTTCTTGGGGAGGGTGTAGACGTCGATCTTGTAGGTATCCTTGTTCTTCCAGAGATCGATCTGCGCGAGTGTCTGGTTGGCGAAGCTGTTGCTCATCACAAAGCTGGGATGGCCGGTGGCGCAACCCAGATTCACGAGGCGGCCTTCAGCGAGGACGAAGATGCTGTGTCCATCGGGGAAGGTGTACTGATCGACCTGGGGCTTGATGTTGAGCTTCTTGACGCCGGGCGCCTCATTGAGCAGGTCCATCTGGATTTCGTTGTCGAAATGTCCAATGTTGCAAACGATGGCCTGATCCTTCATCTTCTTCATGTGCTCGAGGGTGATGATGTCGAGGTTGCCGGTGCAGGTGACGTAGATGTCGCCACGGCCGAGGGTGTCCTCGATGGTGGTGACTTCAAAGCCTTCCATCGCGGCCTGGAGGGCGTTGATGGGATCGATCTCGGTGACGATGACGCGCGCGCCCATGCCACGCAGCGAATGCGATGAGCCTTTGCCTACGTCTCCATAACCGCAGATGACGGCGACCTTGCCGGCAACCATAACGTCAGTGGCGCGCTTGATGCCGTCGGCGAGCGACTCGCGGCATCCATAGAGGTTGTCGAACTTGGACTTGGTGACCGAATCGTTGACGTTGATGGCGGGGACGAGCAGCTTGCCTTGCTCCATCATCTTGTAGAGGCGATGCACCCCGGTGGTCGTCTCTTCAGAAACGCCGCGCCATTCCTTGGCGACGTTGTGCCAGTGCTTCGAATCTTCGGCATGGACGCGCTTTAGGAGATCCTTGATGACCTGCTCCTCATGATTGCCAGAAGGCGTGTTGACCCAATCGTCGCCCTCTTCGAGTTCGTAGCCTTTGTGAATGAGGAGGGTGACGTCGCCGCCGTCATCGACGACCAGCTGCGGGCCTTTGTTGCCGGCGTGGGTGAGGGCGCGGTAGGTGCAGTCCCAGTATTCTTCGAGGCTCTCGCCCTTCCATGCGAAGACGGGAACACCCGCGGCGGCAATAGCGGCTGCGGCGTGATCCTGCGTGGAGAAGATGTTGCAGCTTGCCCAGCGCACATCGGCGCCGAGATCGACCAGCGTCTCGATGAGCACCGCGGTCTGGATGGTCATGTGCAGCGAGCCGGTAACGCGCACGCCAGCGAGAGGCTTCTCGGCAGCATACTTGCGGCGGATAGACATGAGGCCGGGCATCTCATGTTCGGCTATCGAGATTTCTTTGCGGCCCCACTCGGCGAGGGACAGGTCGGCTACCTTGTAATCGGTAGCGATGTTTTCGAGAGTTGCAGTTGCCATGTTTTATATCCTCATATCGTCACATCGAGATACATTGATATAATACCTTATATCGCTATGGCGTCAATTGTGAAAATTCTACGCGTGGTTGCCGATTCGACCAGGCTGCGCATTCTGCTGCTGCTGGAGCGCGAGGAGCTGTCGGTCGCGGAGCTGCAGGAGATCCTGGCGATGGGCCAGAGCACGATCTCGACGCACTTGGCGCAATTGAAACAGGCTGGGCTGGTCGAGGACCGGCGGACAGGCAAGAATAGCCTGTATCGGTTGATGCGCGAGAATGGCGCAGGAGTGCTAACCGAACTGCTTACACAGTCGCGAGCGGAAATCGCCGAGGCAAACCGCGATCAGGCAGCGGTGAAGCGCGTGCTGAAGAAGCGGCAGGACAAGACGCGGGCCTTTTTCGACGATGTGGCTGGGCGGTTTGGGCGCAGCTATGTGCCGGGCAAATCGTGGAAGAGCGTGGCGGAAACGCTGTTGAAGCTCATGCCTCCGATGGTGATTGCTGATCTGGGGGCGGGCGAGGGTGCGTTTTCGTTGCTGCTGGCGCAGCGTGCGAAACAGGTGATTGCAGTGGATACCTCGGCGAAAATGGTGGAGTTCGGACGGCAGCAGGCGAAGCGGCAGGGCGTGAAGAATGTCGATTACCGCCTCGGGGATATGGAGGAGGTTCCGATCGAAGATGGGTCGGTGGACCTCGTATTTTTCTCGCAGTCGCTGCATCATGCGCTGCATCCGGAGCGCGCGATGGCCGAGGCGTGGCGAATTTTGAGGCCAGGCGGGCGCATCGCGGTGCTCGACCTGGCGAAGCATCGCTTTGAAGAGGCGCGCGAGCTGTACGCCGATGAGTGGCTGGGCTTCAGCGAAGGGGAAGTCGAAGCGGCGATGGAGAAAGCGGGATTTTGCGGAATCCAGATTTCTATGGTGCACAAGGAAGCGGAGGCTCCGCACTTTCAGACATTGCTGGCGATTGGAGATAAGGAAGCGTAGGGTTAGAACAGATCGCCTCCGCCTGCCGTTGTTGTTGAATCTGAGGGCCGAGTCAGCCCAATCGTTCGAGATTTATTCACGAGATATATTCAACCGTACTTCGGCTTCAAACGTCTTTCTTAGTGAAATGCAAAATTTTGCTCTGTTGCGCCGGTTGCGGACGACTGTGTTCGGGCTGTTCGCTCTGGTTCTGTTTTTGCCGCCAGCCCACGCCCCCGCGCGGCGCCTGCATGGACCTGCGAAAAATCCACATCCGATCCTGGTGGGATATTTTCCGCAATGGGGGCTGTATTACGAGCAGCCCTACTACGTCAAGCATTTGGTGGACAACGGGAGCGCGGCACTGCTGGACCAGATGAATTACGCGCAGGGATTTGTGTCTGGCGGCAAATGCTCGGTCGCCGATCCGAATGCGGATCTCAACGCGACTTATACCGCCGCGAACAGCGTGAGCGGAAGGGGAGACGATCCGGCGTCGCCATTTCGCGGCTACTTTCATCAGCTCAAGGAGCTGAAGAGGCGTTATCCGCAACTGAAGATTTTGATATCGCTTGAGGGCAACCCGGCTGGCTTTGCTGAAGATGCGCGGCCGGAGAATCGCAGGGCGTTTGTGGCCTCCTGCGTAGATATTTTTCTCCGCGGACAGTTCGCAGCAGGAATTCAGGAGCCTGGTATCTTCGACGGCTTCGATCTCGACTGGGAATATCCAAAGGGAGATGATGCGGCGAATTTCCAGGCGCTGCTGGAAGAATTTCGCCGGCAGATGGATGCGATGCGGCCGGGACTGCGGCTCTCGATTGCTGTGGGGCACTCACCGCGCATGCTGCCGGGCACGGACTTTGCCGCGATCGCTCCGCTGGTGGATGAAGTCGGCGTGATGAATTACGACTACACCGGGCCGTGGAGTCCGACGACAGGATTTCTGGCTCCCCTGTTTTCGAATTCAACCGATCCGCGTCACTCGAACAGTATCGAGCAGAACATTAGTGACTACGAGGCCGCAGGCGTGCCCGCTGAGAAGCTGCTGATGGGAGTGCCGTTCTATGGCTACAGCTGGATCGCGGTCGAGCGGACGAATAACGGCCTGTTTCAGACAGGGCACGGCGTACGCGGAGACCAGCCTTACCGGTATATCCGCACATTGACTCCCGGATTTTCGACGTATCGCGATGCGCGCTCGCAGGCTCCATGGCTTTTCGATGGAACGACATTCTGGACCTATGAAGACGCGGTTTCCGTTCGCTATAAGGTGAGCTACGCGGCGAAGGAGCGGCTAGGCGGGGCGATGATCTGGGAACTGAGCGATGATACCAGCGATGCGGAGTTGCTCAACTCAGCGCATCTGGCGTTGCTTCATCCTATTCGGGCCAGCGTGTTTGAAGAGAACGCCCAGCAACCGGGGCAGGCGAGAACAAACTCCGGTGGGCGCTAGGGCCGGTATCTTGATCGCCAACGGTTTTCCACATGAAAAGAAATCTCAGATGGCGGAGCCCGGGTAGATACTCCTGCGTATGCTTGCTCGAATCCTGATTTTTCTTTTCTCCTTGATGGGCAGCGCGTACGCGCAGACGCCACCGGACTGGACGCAGCCGTTTCCGCCGCATCGCGTGTTCGGAAATGTGTACTACGTGGGCAGCAAGGACCTCGCGTCTTACCTGATTACTACGCCGCAGGGCAACATCCTGATCAACAGCAGCCTGGTGAGTTCTCCCGCGCTGATTCAAAAGAGCGTGGAGCAGCTAGGGTTCAAGTCCAGTGACATCAAGATTCTGCTGATCAGCCATGCGCATTATGATCATTGCGCGGGGAGCGCGCGAGTCAAGGAGCTGACACACGCGAAGTACATGGTGATGGATGCGGACGTCCCGGTCGTCGAGGACGGCGGTAAAAGCGATTTTCAGTATGGGAGCTCTGCGGGTATGCAGTTTCCGCCGACGAAAGTGGATCGAGTGCTGCACGATGGAGACGAGGTGCGGTTGGGAGGCGTAGTCCTCGTGGCGCACAAGACGCCGGGACATACCAAGGGCTGCACGACGTGGACGCTGAAGGTGAAGGATAAGGGCAAGGTCTACGATGTGGTAATTGTCGGCAGCCCAAATGTAAATCCCGGATACAGGCTGGTGAATAACAAGGCGTACCCGCAGATTGCGCAGGACTATGAGGAGACATTTCGCGTGCTGAAGGCGCTGCCTTGCGACGTGTTTCTGGGCGCGCATGGGGGTTACTACGACATGCTGGCGAAGTATGCACGGATGAAGGAGGGCGGCGAGAATCCGTTTGGCCAGAATCCGTTCATTGACCCGGCGGGATACAAGGCTTACGTGGCGGATCGTGAGCAGGCGTTTGAGGCCGAGCTGCACAAGCAGGAGAATGGCGGGAAGTGAGACGCGGCTGCTAGAGAAGTCGCTCATTCTGGCCGGATTTGCGTTCCCGGTTCCAGGGAGTCAGGGCGTTGTAAGTGGGCGTGGCAGTGACAGAAGCTCTGGCGACCGCAAGAAGTTTGCGCTGCACGAGCCATCCTACGGACGCCTGCGCGGAACTCTTCGAGATGCCGACGGATTCGGCGAGGTCCTGATAGCTGATCTTGACGGCGTGGCTGCGACGTTGCTGCTCGGCAGCAATCCACAGATAGACGAGGAAGGCGACGGGCCGGCGGTCGTGGCCCACGAGGTCGCGCAGGAGGACGTCGGTGACGTATTCGTCGAAAGTCAGCATCGGCGGGTCATCATGGCTATTCCTTTTAGAAGTATAGCAGCCACTACCTGATTGCAACGTTAGGACTTGCGGGCTATGTTCGGTGGAGTCAGGAATGGAGGGTCTCACCATGATTCGCGGCGTAAAGATAGTCAGCATCCCGGTCAGCAACCAGGATGTCTCGCTGAAGTTCTACACAGAAAAGATGGGGTTCAAGATTGCGACCGATCAACAGTTCGGGAAGGGTCAGCGCTGGATTGAGCTGCTCATTCCGGGATCGGACACGAACATTGCACTGTTCACGCCAGAGGGGCATGAGAATCGCATTGGCGGATTTCAGCCCATGACGTTCTGGTGCGATGATGTCTTCGCTACTGCGAAGGCGATGCAGGCGAAGGGCATAGAGTTGGCGGCTGAACCGAGAAAGGAACAATGGGGAACGATGGGGATTTTCAAGGATCCTGACGGGAACCAGTTTGTGTTTTCGAGCCGGTGAGTTGCGGGAAGCTTTATCGCTCGAATACAAGGACCTGCACGCTCATTGCCTCCTGCTGCAACCTGCCGCTACACTTAGGGTTACGGTTAATGGCATTTCCGGAATTACGTGCCCCGTGAAAAGCGCGCCAGGTTGCCGCTCCCTGATGGTCGCGCCGACTTTGGGACCGTGCTTTCCGGATGCACCCATTCCGAAGATGCTTCAGCGGGAAGAAAGGTCAGGGACGGCATGCTCGTTGTCATGAAAGCGCAGGCGACGCAGGAGGAAATCCAGGCGGTCTGTGAACACATTGGG
>JABCZC010000062.1 GCA_013289875.1 Acidobacteriota bacterium
CGCGGTTTGGATACATGCGCTACGATGGGCTCTCAACTGTCGAAAATCCGCTTACCGCGCAGGCGATCGGAATGGGCACACCCACCGGTTCGACAAGTTCAACAGCGAACGCTCCCGGACTGACCGTCGGCGGGTTCACGATCGGCGATGCCGGAACGCCATCGCAGTGGCAGGTGACAAACTCCTTCATCTGGCAGGATACGGTTTCGCTGACACGGGGCCGACAGAATATGCGCTTTGGAGCCGAGGTCAAACGGCACGAGGTAGATCAGAACGATCCTATCGAGACGGATGGGCTACTGCAGATCGGCACCTTCAATGACTTTCTTCTGGGGCAAAGTGCAGCCCAGAATGGCAGTCCGCAAGGACTGAGTAACGTGAGCAACAGCCAGGCAGGTGGAGGGATCTTCCGCAGAGACTCGCGCTACAACGACTTCGCTTTCTTCGGCCAGGACGATATCAAGGTGACGCCGCGGCTTACAGTCAACGCAGGTCTGCGGTACGAGATCTTTGGTGCGCCGATTGAGATCGACGGACGGCTTGCGAATTTCAATCCACTCACCGCGATGCAGGGTCCAGTTCCGGTCACGGGAACGTACAACGGATTTTCTCTTCCTTCCAATTTCCCCGGTGCGCTGCCGCCCGGCTATACGCGGACACCTTTCCCCAGCTTATGGAAGACGCCCTATGGAGACGTTGGGCCGCGGCTCGGATTTGCGTTGCAGCTGACGGACAAGCCAGTTGTGTTACTCCGAGGAGGATTCGGAGTCTACTTCGACCGGCACTCAGGCAACCTCGCCGAGCAGACCCAGGACCAGCCACCGTTCGCAACCTTACAGTTCGTTGCAGGCGATCCCAACGGACCGGCGGCCTTACAGAGCCCCTTTGTTCCTCTCGTCTTGCCAACCTCAAGTTACCCGATCTTCATGCCGCGTACTCCTACGTCAGTCCCGTTCATCGAGAGCACTGATCCGAACATCCAAGACGGCACGACCTACGAATACAACCTGAACGTGCAGTACGCGCTGGGGCGCGACTATGTGCTCGAAGTGGGATATGTAGGAACGGTGTCCGCGCATCGGTCGGGACAGTACGAGTTCGATCAGGCTTTGCTGGCGAGCCCCGAGAACCCAGTAAATGGAGAGACGACGAACTCGGTCAACAACGTCACCGCCAGACTCCCAATACAGGGCGTAAGCCAGGGGTCGCTGTTGACGTCATCCCACTTCCTCGCCAACTACAACGCCCTGCAGGTTAGTTTCACCAAGCGGATGCGAAATGGCTTCCAAATCCTGGGCAGCTATACCTGGGCAAAGAACCTGGACGAGGTTAACGGCGAGGTTGGGACTGATGTCTACGAGCTGCAGCTGCCAACCAACAACCAGAACAATCTGCGGCAGTCGTCATATGGCCCGGCGGGCGACGACCGCGACCAGCGGGCCGTTGTGAGCTTTACCTGGACTGCGCCGAAGCTCACTTCGCTATCGGCACTGCCGCGGCGGCTCCTGACCGACTGGCAGTTCTCAGGGATCGGCGTGGTTCAGTCGGGAATCCCGCTCAGCATCGTCGACGGCAATGCGGGCTCGGTATACGGTCTGCTCACTGGCGAGGTAAGAGCACAGCGGACAGGGAGCAGCCCTTCCACCAAGGGATCGCTCTACTCGCGGGTGCTCAATGGCTATCTCGACCCAAGCGCCTTCACCCGTGCGCCCGAGGCGCCCTATGGAACCAGCCTGGCGGACCAGGACTTCGGCAATAGCGGCGTCGGCATTGTGCGCGGACCGGGGCAACACAACATCGACCTTGCGGTGGAGCGGGTGTTTCCACTGCGGGAGTTGAGCAGGTTCAGCTTCCGGACGGAATTCTTCAACATGACAAACACGCCGCAGTTCGGTAATCCAAACACTTTTCTGGGTTACACGGACCCTACGCTCCTGAACCCGACTGCGAGTCCGAGTTTCGGTAAGATCACAGGCACCGTGACCAATCCACGCATTATTCAGTTCGCGGCGAAGTACCTGTTCTGAAAGGTGCGGCGGTGCCGCCTGAAAGTGCTCCGCTTCAGCTCACTAGCAAGTCCGGAGAAGGATAAGAATGGCAATTGCAGAGATCGAAGGTGCGTGTGACTCCGATGAGCTCCGTTCTAGTGTGCGAGTGGTAGAGGGCGAGGCGACGGGCGACCTGGATTGGGCCATCGACCGACTGCGGACGCTGGTGCGAGAGGGGCAGTAATGGATGTGCTGCTGCAACAGCCCGCTGCCCCGGATACAAGGGGGGCCGACTCTTTCTGGAGCAACCCCCTTGCATGGCTGCGTCAGAAAAAACTGGGCCGGGCGTTCTGGGTGTTTTTCACCGCTGCATTCTTCTTCGACGCCGGATTTGCGGTCTACTTCTTCTTGTTCAACCTCTATCTGCTTGACTGTGGCTTCAAGGAGCGTGCCATAGGACTGGTAGGCGGCGCATTTACGTTCGGCACCGTATTAGGAACGCTCCCCGCCGGTCTGTTGGCGCGGAAAATCGGGGTGAGGCGATTGTTGGTCTACTGCTTTGTGGCCGCTCCTCTCATGAACGCTGTGCGAACCCTCTGGATGGTTGAAGCTGCACAGGTCGGATTTGCATTCCTGGCGGCATTGGCAATGTGTACCTGGGGGGTCTGTTATCTTCCGGCAATCGCCCGGCTAACTACGGAGGAAAACCGCGCATCGGCCTTCGGTCTGATCTACTCCGTGAGTATCGGCACCAGCGCCCTGGGCGGCTTAGTGTGCGGCTATCTCCCGCAATGGCTGAGGATGGCCGGCTTTGCAATGCAAGGCGTGGAAGTAAAGCGCCTGATTCTGCAGGTCTCGTGCGGCATCGCGTTGGTGGGGCTGATTGCGGTGCTGCGTCTGCGAATTCCGTCCCAAACGGCGCCGGACGGGCTGGCGGAGATCCAGCCGTTGGACCGAAGCTGGTTCGGTGGATGGAGACTCCATCCGTTCTTGCTACGATTTTTACCGTTGATGGCGCTTTGGTCGGCGATACTGGCGGCCTTCACTCCGTTTGCCAATGTCTACTTGGCGCGTGATCTACACATTCCATTCGCGCGGATAGGCCTAATTTTCTCATCCGCTCAGTTGGTCCAGTTATGCCTTGGGCTGCTGACGCCGGTGGTTTTTCGCCTGCTCGGACTGATCAACGGCATCGTCGCGACCCAGATCGCTGCGGCTGTGGCCCTTGCTTCGATGGCTGGAGTCAGAGACGAACGGCTGGCGGTGGCCTTTTATCTGACGTTTTCCGCGGCGCAGTGGATGAGCAATCCGGGTTTGTACAACCTCCTGATGACCGAGACGCCTGACAAGGAGCGCAGCACGGCCGCTGCGATGACGCTGCTCTGTAATGCGCTGGCGGGGTCGGCGGCCACCGCTGGGGCGGGAATTCTGTTTGCGCGCTTCGGGTACCCGCTGACGCTGCTAGGGATCGCACTGCTGGCCCTGGCAGCGGCGATTCTGTTCCGGATTCTGATCGCTCCGCAGTCCCGGAACGTGGCGGTGCAGCCGTGATGCCCATCGCACGACTGTTCTTGGCCTTGAGAAACCGAAAAGCACATATGTACCCAGTTTCTCGGTATGCCTTGGGATGGATGCGGCCAGTCCACAAGAAACCTGAGTGATGCTGCGGGACTCAACTGCCGCCCGACCTCAAAGATGGGCGCGTTTATGACCTGAATCCGCTGCGCCAGAAGAGTTTCCCTTTCGTCTTCGACGTGGCTGGCGAAATCACGACTGAGAGTCGCCGTCATCGGCGGGCCGGCCATGGCCGTCGATAACCGCGAGCCATGAGCCGTCATCCAGTTGGTGAGCGTCGATGTGATGCATCCTGGCGCTGTTCCAGGCTCCCTGGTCATGAGGTTCCTCGATCGGTGGCTTCGCCACCGGTACCTCAACGTACTCATCGGGGGTGAGGCGCGCGATCTCGAATGCACGGACCGCCGTGCCGTACTTAGGGAAGCAGTCCTGGGCGAAGCGCACGAGCCCTCGCTCACCATGGACGACCCGGCCCGCGGGTCGAGCGCTACGCCGGTCGCCCGAGATGATTGGGCTCCTGGGATGCTCATTCCAAGGCCCCAGCAAATGCTGCGAACGATACAGTCGCAGGACGTCATGTTCCAGCGGGCGTGAGCAGGTGAGCATCCACCATGAGTCGTCAAAACGAAACGGGGACGGGTCGGCGACGGGTCCGTCCTCAATCAGATTCGCCACCGGCCGCCAATCGTAGGGAAACGACTCTGCCCGGTAGAGCCGCACGCAGTCTTGCTCGTACATCTCCGGCACCATGTAGAACTGGCCTTGCCATCCAAACACATGGGGATAAGAGACACTGAAGTCTTCGACCAGAACCAGGCCGTGGTATTCCCAGCTACGGGCGTCCACGCTGACCGCCACCCCGATCTCCCCTTTGTCGGTGCACTCGTTGTAGACCTCGAAGAACAGGTACCAGCGCTCGTCATGCCGGATCATGAACGGGTCGGCTACGAAGATGGCGGACACGTCTGTCACATCACGGTACGAGAACACAGGATTGCTGACGCCTGGCACAGGCAACAGTTCGAGCGGCGATGACCCGGCATAAAGGCCGATGGCATACCAGTGCCCGGCAGTGATGCGTTGCTCAGCGTCCATGCTTCAATATTCCGAGACCGTTGACCGAGCGCCACGACGGGCCGCCCTCCGGCGAGCGACTGAAGCCGGTCTTGACTTTCTTTCTCAAAGGGGTAGTCGGAGCGCACCTGGGCTTTGAAAGGAAAACAGGATTAGCGCAGCGGCATTGTAAATGGACGACGAAACCTTCCACCATGTTACTGTTTTGTAGCGACCGTCTCATGATCGCCGTGGTAATAGTACTATCTTGCCGTGGGCACCATCGAGAAGGGCTCGAAGTCGACAGCGATCGGGATGGTCGATAGGATCAGCGATCTCGGTAGCCTGGGAGTGATTGAGCCCGAATGGGAGGCTGTCCATCGCGCGGATCCGGTGGCTACCGTCTTCACCTCATCGGCCTGGCTCCGAGGCCGACTGTCGGCCCTGTCAGATTCCTGGTGCGTACTGGTGGCACGCCCGGGAGCCGGCGAACCGATCGTTGCACTTCTGCCACTGCGCTTTCTGCCCTCCTCGCCAGCGGAGCGAATCTCCTGGGGGGCAGAGCAGGGCTTTTCGGTGGAAGGTGCGGAAGTCCAGGGCCTGGGAATGGCTGGCAGCCCTTTGGCCGACTACACGGGTTTCGTGTGCTTAGCCGGCTACGAAGACATGGCACTCGCCGCCTTTGCCGACTACGTCCAGAGCCACTTGGACTGGCGGTACCTTGAAATCCGCGATGCTTTCGACCCCCGCCTGGATGCCTTTCTCGGCCACTTTCCCGAGCCGCGATTCCGAGTCGAGCGGCATCCCACCACTCCTTGCCCATTCCTCGAGCTTGACGACAGCTGGGAGGCCTACCTCGGGGCCCGTCCGCGTCCACGAATGCGCAGAGAGATCCGCCACGATCTGCGGGCGATGGAGCGTCTTCCCGGCCTGCGCCGGACGACCGTCGCCGAGGACGGCGAGTTGCAGATATTGACCCTCCTCGAACTCTGGCAAGGGCGCTGGGGAAAACTCCCGGAACCCGAGCTAGCGCAGTACCGCTCGGTTTTTCGGTCGTGTCTCCAGTCCGGCTGCTTGTGGTTGGATATCCTCTGGGATCGCGACGCACCCATCGCCGGATTGCTGGCTTTTCTGGATCGTGGACGGCACAGCTTCTGCTTCTACATCACGGGGTTCGACAAACGCTACGCCGCATTCTCGCCGGGTACCGTGATCGTCGCACACGCTATCCGCGAGGCCATCTGCAACGGCTACCGGGTCTTCGACTTCCTGCGTGGGGACGAGCCCTACAAATTCTCTCTCGGCGCAGAGTTGCGACAGACGGAAAACGTGACGATTTTTCGCAACATCGATTAAGAGCTGCAGGAGTCTTCTGGATGTCAGAGATTGTCGACATTGCAATGTGTATGAATCGGGTACAGTTCATAGGTGCCCTGGCTGCGATCAATTCGATCGTGCGAAACGCCGAACACCCCCAGGAGATCTTCTTCCACTTCGTGGTCGGAGTAGGAGAGTCCCCCGAGTTCCTGCAATCGATCCGCGAGTACTTTCCGGACCCTGGTTTCCGCTATGAGATAAAAGAGTTTGGTCCGAACCCGCTGCTCGAAGATTACATCCGTGCGGGTCAGGCATTCACCTATGCCACTTCCGAGTCCCAGGTGTTGAACTTTTCGAGGTATTACTTGGCGGAAATCTACCCTAGTCTGCGCAAGGTCATATATTTGGACGCCGATTTGGTGGTTCGAGCTGACGTTGCCGATCTCTTTCATCTTGGAAGCCTGGAGGGGCATGTGCTCGCCGCTGTCTCTGACGGTACGTTCGACTCCTGGGAGGAATACACCAAAAAGGACTCCAGACATCTGCGTCACATCGAGTCTAAGCAATTGACTTTCAACAATGGCGTCTTTGTCACCGACGTGAGCAAGTGGCGGGAGCAAGGTGTCCTGGAGAAGTTGGAAGGCTGGATCAAGATCCACAGGCAGGCCTTGGAGGATTTCTATTTCGGAACACAGTCGATCATGAACCTGGCATTCTATCGTGATTTTCAGCAGCTGCCGGCGGCATGGAATGTGCAGCCCATGGGGTGGTACGACGACATACCGGAAGAGACCATCCGGAACGGGAAGATCCTGCACTGGGCCGGCAGGAGGAAGCCATGGCTGGCGGACGGCCTCTACAAGGAATACTGGATCGACTACGCCGTTGGCCAGGAGCCAGGATGAGCGGTTTTCTGATCACACGCAACCAGAATGCCGAGCGCCGCTTAATCGCACGGCGCGGCCCAGACCTGACCAGGACATTCGAGGTCGAAGGCTACCACTTTAGTCACTACCTGCTGAACGTCGACGACAAACGCGCGCCCCAGCCCTTTGTCGATGGCGACATCGTGTGCGTTCTTGACGGCGAGATCTACAGCGCGCCATCCGCAGGGCGCGACCCGGGGACCTTGATCTCGCTTTATCGCCAGCACGGCGATGACTTTTCTCGCCACCTGGATGGTGAATTCGCGGTGGCCATCTACGACTTTAGTCGCCGGATCATGGTGCTGGCCACCGACCCCTTCGGCACGAAGCCGCTGTTCTGGAGCGGTACTGAAGCGGGCAGTTACTCGAGCGGCCTGGGCGCTGCTGAACAAGTTGCTCCGAACAGTGTGATCGTCGTGGATCTGGACCGGGACGAGAGCCATTGCCGGGTAGGCGAGCCCTTCGATTTCGACCATCAAGAGAAGGAGAGCTACGACGACTGGATCGTCGCTTTCGAGCAGGCGGTGAGGAAACGGGCGACGGATGGCTGCTACATCCCTCTGAGCGCCGGCTACGATAGTGGCGGCATCGATTGTGCCCTGCGCCAACTCGGCCTCGAGTACAAGGCGTACTCAGTAGAGGGGGAGGAGAACCTGGTGATGCTCCGCCAACGCAATTGCGATGGCGAGATCCTGCGCATGGACGCAGAGGATATTGCTGCTCAGGAGGCCCTCTTGCGCGTCCATGCCGAGAAGGCGAGCTACCGTGTGACCAGGGACGGTGTGCTCCAAGAGTGCGACATGCTGGAGGACCGCGCCTGCTGCGGCCTCGCCTTGATCCACTCGCTGGCGCGTCGTGAAGGCCGCAAGGTCTTCCTTTCTGGCCAGGGGGGAGACGAGACTCTGGATGCCCGGCGCGACTGGCCGGGATACCTGTTCCCGGACAAGCTCCGGCAATGGCCCGATTTCTCTAGTGGCTTCCAGACTGCGTATCTTACCAAAGAGGATTTCATCGCCGGCGCTCTCGGCACAGAGGGACGCTTCCCATACCTCGACAGAGAGGTGGTGCAGGAGTTTCTCTGGCTGAGCTCTGAGCTCAAAAACCGTAACTACAAAGCGCCGCTCCACGAATACATGATGCGCTGCGGCTACCCCTTCGACGAGGGCGTCAAGACTGGTTTCTGTCCTTTGCCGGGGAGTGACAAGGGATTTCCATGGTGTAAGGTCGCGGCAGATTGAAGATGGTCTCGAGAGCACGCACAGCCAGAGTTCTATGGCGGTTTCATGGTGCTCATCATCGCCAGAGTCGCTTGTTCCGAAGTTGCTCCGCTTCACCGGAATGCGCGATATGATTCTAGTTTCCTGAAGGGGGAGACTATCTTGTATGCCGTCGGCGTCCGACGCCATGTGATGATTGCTCATTCGCTCCGCGATCCGTATTTCGGTCCGGCCGCCGCGCTCCATGGGGCTACTTATGTGGTCGACGTGGAATTCAGATCTGAGCACTTGAACGCTAAGTCCGTCGTCGTAGATATTGGTGCTGCCAACGAGCGTCTCGAGCAGGTCTTGAAGTCCCTGAACTTCCGCAATCTGGATGACGATCCACGATTCGCCGGGCAGCTTACCACAACGGAGGTGCTGGCAGCGCATATCCATGACGAGTTGGCGCGAGAGTTTGCGGGCGAATTCCGGGGTGAGTTGAAGGTCACGCTGCACGAGTCGCACGTTGCCTGGGCGACCTACATGGGTACTGTGAGCTAAGGCTTCGCCGTGATCCACGCTCTGATGCCGTCGATTCACGACCGAATGACGGGTGGCAGCATTTACAATCGCCGGATTCTCAGCTATCTGGCGAAATCCAGGCAAGTGGAACTTCACTTGGCTTCGGCCGGTGATCACGGCCAGTGGCTAGGCGGCCTCTGGCTGGTGGATAGTCTTTGTCTGGAAGCTGGCGCCTCGCACCTTGTGAACCGTGCTGACGCTTCGGGGGTTCTGATCGCCCATTACCTCGAGACCATCGATCCGCAGCGCCGATGTTCAGGGCGCGCCGCCGCGGAATCGGCAATGCTGCAGCGCTATAGTGCTGTGGTGACGACTAGCGGCTTCGCCCAGCGTGCGCTGCTGGCCGCCGGCTTTCCGGGACCAGTCGAAGCGATCGAACCAGGACTGGCTGCGGAGTACCGGCAGCCCGTACGCCGACCGGTCGCGTCGCGGCAACCGGCTGTTCTAACGGTGGCCAGCCTCGTCCCCAATAAAGGCCTGCTGGAGATGCTCTACGCGCTGGAGAATCTGTCCGATTTGAATTGGTCCTGGGAGGTCATTGGCGACGTCGATCTCCATCCCGCCTTTGCCGATGAATTCCGTGATTGTGTGAGCCGGTCGCGAGTCTTTGGCCGCATCGCGATTCGTGGCGCCCTATCCCCGCGTGAAGTCATCGCCGCGTACGACCGCTCCGAGATATTCGCGCTGCCGTCACAATTCGAAACCTGCAGTATGGCGACAATGGAAGCAATGGCCCGGGGACTGCCCGTTGCGGCCTTCCGTGTTGGAGGACTGCCAGATTTGCTGCCGGAAGTCTCCAGGCAAACCCTCACTGAACCCGGCAACGCGGCCGGCTGGGTGGAAGCGTTGCGACGCCTTATTGCGTTCGGCGACGAAAGGCAGCGCCTGGGTGAGGCGAACCGGAGTGCCAGCAGCAGTTTTCCGAGTTGGGAAGAATGTGGATCCGCGCTCGAAAGCTTCCTCAGCCGTTTTTGATGGCTGTCAAAATCATGCCGCCGCGAAATATACCCAGCCGGAAGATGCGACCAAGTCGATCCAGGACTTCAAGGATCGCAGCGGTCCAGCCGGGCATGTCGCCTTTGGGAATGAAGGTCCAAAAATCGCGAACGGTCAAAGAGAGGCCAGGGGATTGCACGAGGCGGGCGGCCTCCACCGAATTGAGGAAACAATCCGTGGAGAAATGGCGCGTCGAGATCCCCAGTAGCGGCGCCAGAAAGGTGTACCAGCAATAGCCGCCGTTCGGAGTCAAGAGCACAAACGCGCCTCCGCTCTTCAAAACCCGCGAAACCTGGCAAACTACCTGGCCTCGATCGAGCATGTGCTCGAACGCTCCCACACAAAGCACGACATCTACGGAACCGTCGTTGACGGTGGTGAGTTCCTCGGCCGCGTCTACTCGCAGTTCGATGCGATCACGATACGGCGACGTCTGCGCCTTCCGCTCCGCTGCGTCGATCATCCCCGCAGAGATGTCGGTTCCGACGAGGCGCGAAAAAGCCGGCGCCAGTGAGAACAGGTGAATGGCGGTGCCACACCCGATCTCCAGAAGCACTCCTGACCGTCCTTCGCATCGTTCACGGATCAGCGCCAGCCGGTAGTCGAGCAGGCGGCCGGCGTCGCCGTGAGCCTCCTCGTAATCGGCTGCGCTCTGGTCGAAGTGAGCCACCAGTTGACTTTGGCAGTCAATGGAGCGGGTCTTCAGTCGGGCCACGCGGGTTCGCCCCAAAGGACCAGGTCGCCACCGATCTTCGAGTGGTGAAAGCTGCGCATCGTGGGACCCGCCAACAACTCCGTCTGCAGACGCACCCCGTGTTCTCCGCCGATGAATCGCGGCGCGACGGTTACCACCAGGTAATCGACCAGCTGCGCGGCCATCAGGCTCCGTATCACCTGCACGCCGCCCTCGACCATGATCGAGCGCATGCCCCGTTCGGACAAGTGCGACATGAGGTTTGCGAGGTTCACCCGGCCATCGGGACTGGCGGAGGTGCTGAGCACCGTGGCGCCGGCCGCCTCGATTTCCCTTCGTCGCTCAGGCGGGCCCCCCGCTACCGACGCCACCAATAGACGGTTTGATTCGCGCACCAGATTGCAATCGAGGGGAATGCGGAGCCGGCTGTCTAATACAATTGGTTGCGGATTCCGCCCCGGCACGCGACGCACTGTCAGCCGCGGATTATCGCTAAGCACAGTCCCGATTCCCACCATTACCCCATCGTGAGAAGCGCGCAGGCGATGAGCCAGGGTCAAGGTTTCGGCGCCGCTCAAGGCGAACGGCTTTCCAAGGGAAGATGAAAGGCAGCCGTCGAGGCTTTGTGCATAGCACAGCGTCACGAATGGCTGGCTGTGTCGTTCGCGAAATCCGGACGAGCAAACGGCAATTTCGTCGACGGGATCGGGGGGCAATGTGGCATGTCCGTTGTGCCTGGCGCCGCTGTTGGCGTGGCTTTTGGCCAGGTCGATCAAGTGACCCATCCGTTGCACTTTGGTTTGCAGGTAGTGGGCGCTTTCGGCTTGAGGCGGAGCCACCAACGGCTCGCGGGCGCTCACCGGGATACCCAGTGTGCGCAAGCCCTCGATCTTGGACGGATTGTTCGTCAGCAGGCGCACCGATTGAATTTTCAGGTCGCGCAGCATGAGCGCGGCAAGGTCGTAGGTGCGCTCGTCGGAATCGCGGCCGAGCAGAAGATTGGCGTCAACTGTGTCGTGACCCTGGTCCTGGAGATTGTAGGCCCGCAACTTATCGAGCAGGCCGATTCCGCGGCCCTCCTGTCGCAGATAGATCAGGACACCGGAGCCCTCCTCCGCGATCCGCTGCAACGCCAGATGGAGCTGTGCCAGGCAATCGCAACGCAAGGACCCGAGGACCTCGCCTGTGAAGCACTCGGAATGCACTCTGGTGAGAACGTTCTGCCGCTCGGCGACGTTTCCCAGCACGAACGCGACGTGGTCTTCGTTTGACCCATTGCCATAGAGGTGCAAGACAAAAACACCAAACTCGGTGGGGATTCGTGCTTCGGCCAGCTTGTAAGCCGTTTCTAGCGTAAACCCTCCAGCGGATTACTGGTGCTGCGGAATGTTGGCTTGGCATTCCCTGGGAATCGTTAAGTACTGCTTTTCGATGTTTAGAAACTAGTAGTTAGAAGCTACGCAGATTGGGCGACGGTTTGTTTGAAGTCTTGAAATCCACGTGAAGATTACACAGGCTGCGTAACTAATCAAGAACTTTTTCAAATACCAGGAAATGATATTCGATAAGTCCTGTAAGCAAACATCGTTGGATGGCATGACCGCCGACCCAGCTATCCCACCAGGGCGATCGGAAAGGCAATCCACGGCCTAGATTTACCAAAGTGGCAATCAGGCGGTCGCAAGGTCGGCGCAACCGCAGATATGGAGTAAGATTTTGATCGTCGATCAGGCGCATCCCTGCATTTTCCGCCTGGATCTCGGCCTGCCTCGTGGTGATCAGGGTCCCAACGTGCCATCCCCGTCGGAAGTCTGCTAAGTTGCATCTGTCTTTCCTGTCGGTGCTGGCTGCGGCTCCCTCGGTCAGAAAATCGTCACAAACGATCAGCCGGCCCCCGCGAGGGATTACGGAGGTCGCTGACCGAAAAAACCTGTCGGCATCGGGAGCATGGAGGAACGATTCGATCGCATACACTGCGTACCGCGCGCCCACATTCGGCAATTCGAGGTAGTCGGCCTCCAAAAAACGGCACTGTGCGACCAGCCCGGTCTCCTGTGCCAGGTTCTCTGCCAGGCGAACCCCCACCGGGCTTAGCGTAATACCTACGCCATCGATTGGCATCTGCGCCGCGAGATAGAACAGCGTCCCGCCCACCCCGCATCCCAGATCGAGCACCCGCATTGGAGAGGGGAATGAGCCGGCAATCGCCGTGATCGAGCGCATAACTAAACTGTTGACGTATTCGAACGCCTCCTTCTCGCTCTGGACACCTGGCCCCCAAACCTCGCGGTGAATGGCGTTGGCCACCGACGACTGATGCGAGCGCGCGAAGCGCGGTGTGTTCTTATCGTAGTAAGTGCGGACACCGTCCAGGAATATGTGGCGCTGGGTTTGTGCTTGCACGGTTAGCTTCCTGGCATAAGGTTGCGGATCGACCGCCATCCTATCACGTGGACACCCGCGCGCCGCACATGATCGTGCAGCTCCGGATTGCGAAAGGTCTCGTAGTCAGCCACTCTCTGGCGCCAATCTCCACCTATGGCACGGAGCTCGGGCGTATCCAGAGCCGGGTGCATGATGAGGTAGGTCAAGCCCAGAGGCAACTCGTCGAAGACTTTTTTCGCAGCGCTCAACAGTGCTTCCGGCGGATGATCGAGCGGCATTTCCCGAAGGTGATCAAATACGGGCAATCCGATTTCTTCCCATCGGTCGATGGCCGGCGTGGTGAGGGTTTCCAGCCATGCCGGCTGACGCGTCAGCAGAACCGGCAACCCCAGCTCCAATCCGAGAGCCACGTACGCATCAACCAGTCCGTCGACCAGCATCGCAAACATGTGACAGTCGATGTGAGTGACGTCGATGCCCGCGTCTCGCGCGCGCTGCACCTGGGCACGCATCTCGCGGAGCGCAGCCTGGGGATCGGGCCGATTCATTAGGGCAGGCGCACGATAGAAACAGCCGTCGGCGTCGATAATGCCGGAGCCTGGATCGCAGGTCGCCACGGGTCCCCAGCGATAATGCTCCCATTCGCTTGTGAGAGTCAGATGAACGCCGAGGTCAACCTCCGGAGAGCGGCTCCACCATGCCGCGGTCTCGCGAAACCAGGGGCATGGGACCATGGCCGAACCTGCCGAGACCAGTCCGCACGCAACCAGTTCAAAGAAGGCCGGGACCGTGGCCTGGCACATGCCTACGTCATCCGCGTGGATGATCGCGACCCGGTCGCCGGGTGCGAAGCCGAGCTTGCGAAGGATCGGATTTTGTTTCATCCGGCGGACTCGTTGGCGATTGCATAGACGGTATCTGTGATTCTCGAGACTTGGACCGGGAACTTCTTCTCCAAGGCTTGCAGGTCTTCATAACTCAGGATCCAGCGCTTCTCGTCGACACTGAAATCCATCCCGCGCTGATCGGTCAGAATCCGAGCGCCTGGCTTCATCGCCCAGAGGTAGTTATCCAGCATCCGGTAGAAATGGTACTTACAACAAGCGTAACTTGCCAGGTTATTATCGATCACGAAATCGTAACGATGAGTGAGTGTGAGGAGGAATTTCCGTCCGTACTTGTTCAGGAAATAAACAGTGTAGTTGGGGATGCGGAGCGAAGTCGCCCGTTCGACTTCGCTCCTGCACACGGTGATGCCGTCGATCAGGAGCGCCTCCGCGGCGAAGCGCTCGGCGAAGCGGGAATTGCCCACGCCAATGTGCAGGAAGCTCTTGCCCTGCCATTGCAATGCGCTGAGAGCATCCTCGATGCGTAGCTGATCTACTGTCGTGTCGAGGTGGGCATGCTCAATCCACATCGGTATATCGAGAGCGACGCCGGGACGCTCCAGGTTGCCGCAAACCTCCACACACGTTTCGTAGGGACTACTGTAAGCACGCATCATCTCTCTGCCAGGCGCCTTTCCACGAACTCAATCTGGCATTCCGCGGCGCGCCATATCGAGTACTTCTTCACCCAATCCGAGCCGTCCAGCCGCGCATCCACTTTAAGAGCCTCCTCCAGTACATCGAGAATCGACCCGTGCTTGCCCGCGATATTACCGAACACATACGGTCCGAGATCCTGCGGGTCGAAACCCCAGAAGTCGCCGTTTAGTACACAGGTGGTGCCACAGGCCAAAGCCTCGGCAATTGCGATGCCGAAGCTCTCCTTGGGAGAAGCAGAGACAAAGAATCGAGCACGATTCATGAGGGCAGCAATCTCGACCGGCGAGCGCCAGTTCTCTACTTCAGGGCGTCCATCCTCAATCGTGGACCCGACGCTGACGTGATCGATGAACGGGCGCAGCTTTTCGTAGTACATCTTGTCATTTATTCCGCCGACAAGGTATAGCGGCAGCCCGAATCGATCATAGATGCGCTTTCGGTATCCGTTAACCAGTTCAAGCTGGTTCTTGTCAGGATGAATTCGACCTACCGAAAGGATCAACTCATCTCCTGTTCTGTTTTTCTGGAAGATTTCGGAGTTGTAACTTCCGGCGCAGAGCAGGATGTCCTCGCGAGGCATGGAGATGCGATGCGAGAGAATACCCCTGAAAACCCCATCGGGGATGTCGGGATGCGGATGTGTGTCGGTGAGGCAGAAAGAAGGCACCCGTGTCGCGACCCGCAAGGAGAAATCGTTGCTCCGGAAGCCGACGAAGAAAGCGAAGGCAAAGTCAACCTCGAGCAGACGATCTAGGTTGCACGGTCTGCAGATGGACTCATCGTGGAACCATGCCACCGGAGCCCACGTTCCTGGTTCGGTCGCAACGAAGTGGAGGTCGTAATCAGAGAAGACCGTCCGTTGATAATCCAGCACGAGCCTCTCACAGCCATTGGTCACCACGGGATAAGGGTTCGCCGAGGAGATGAGCAGGACCTTCTTCATCGGTAGGCAACCAGTGGGACGATAGCACGCCGCTTTGCTGGCGAATGGTTGAAGAAATCCGCCAATTTGTCGAAGGGAGTCGGTTCATCCAGTAACAGGTCGAACGCCGGATCGCGCAAGAGAGAAAACACGAGCTGCTTGCGGCGCATCAGGTCCCAGCGAGGGGTCTGAAAGGCAGGCAAATGGGAAACCTGGCTCGCGATAATGGTTTTGCGCTGGCTGTGAAAGGTGCCGCCCAACCGCAAGGGAGTCTCTGAGGTTCCATACCAGCTCACCTCCAAAATGCGGCCCTCCATGCCGACGCGGTCGATGGCCTCCTGTAAACCCGCTGCCGAACCGCTGGCATGAAAAGCAAGGTCGAATTCCTCATCTCCGGCAGAAGTCGCCGTGCGATAGCCAAGCTTCCTGGCCAAATGGCTCCTTGCCTCGTCGCGTTCGACAATTTGCAGGTCGATCCCAGGCATCCCGCGCAACACCTGTCCAATCAGCGCCCCAATGCATCCGAAGCCGACGATGAGTACGCGCTCGCCCAACGTGGGACGGGCATCCCAGATAGCTGTCACAGCAGTTTCAAGATTGCTCGCCAAAACCGCGCGGCGAGGAGGAATGCCCTCCGGAACCGGGAAGACATCCGCGGCATTCACGCAACAGATGTCCTGATGCGGATGGAGGAGGTGCACCACTGCCCCCGACAAGTGCGACGCCCCCTCATCGACTACGCCGACCAGCGAATAGCCATATTTAACTGGAAACGAGAAATCGCCTTCCATGTAGGGAACTCGCATAGCCTGATGCAGGTTAGGTGGAACTTTGCCCGCCAGCACAAGACGCTCCGTGCCTTCGCTGACTGCGGAGTACAGCGATCGAACGAGCAAGATTTCGCCGGCAACAGGTGAGTAAATAGTGTCCGAACGCAAGGTGGCCGTACCGAGCCCGGTGAACCATAAGGCGCGGACGTCGTTACTGAATGCGGTGGTCATGTGGCCCCCGGCTAACAAAGGCAGTGGCCGGGATTCCGAGATTCACCAAAACGGCTCCCGAACTCGACGATCTCGTCAAATTTGTAGCTCCTGGCGGAACTGCTGAACGCGACCCTGGGGCCTTGACAGCAAACTATACTTACGGAAACAGGAAGCCCGCAACCAGTGAGAACAGCTCCCAGGATCCTCGTCTGCGATATCGATGGCGTTTTGACGGATGGTTTTGTCTGGATTGACGGAAAAGGCAACGAGCTGAAACGCATTTCCTTCCATGATCTCGACGCCCTCTTCGATCTGCAAAAGAATGGTTTTACCGTGGCCTTTCTTACCGGCGAGCAGGGAGACTGGGTCGAAATGGTAAAGAAGAGACTGCCCTACAAATATTTTTATTGCGGCTGCCGCGACAAACGCGCAGCCTTGCTGGAAATCTTGCGTCTCGAAAACGGTCAAAGCGCAGATCTTTGTTATATAGGCGATGGTCTCTCTGATGTTCCCGCATTACAGCTTGCCGGTATGGCGGTCGTCCCGGCAAATGCCGTTCAGGAGGCGCGATTGGTGGCCGGCATCGTTCTAAGCGCTTCGGGCGGTCAGGGAGCCATCGTGGAACTTGCTCGCCTTCTGAAAGCGGCGAACCGTTGACGGTCGCGGAATCCCCCGGCAGATTGCGCTCCGGCTTGCAATTTGCGAGAACTTCAGTTCCTACTTCATTACGCATTGCAGGATCAGTTGCTAAGAGTGAGACCACGAGGCAGGACCTCGTCAAACCTGATGCCGCTTGCGCCAGGTTTTGGAAGAAGTTTTTCAGTCGGCCGTACCAGACAGGTCCCTTGTCCTGCCGTGCACTGTCCGGATGGGGAGAGGCTGCGCCATGAGCCCACATCAAGAACTCGTCCAAGAGAATGAGCGCGCCAAGACCCTGTTGCTCAACTTCGTCAAATATCATCTTCCAGAGAGACTGCGGGGGCGCCCCGTAGTAGTCCGGCTCGTCCTCATTTTGCTGGAGGATTTCAATGCCTCGCTCGCCAAGTAGCTGCCAAGCAATCAGGTTCCATGGCATGCGGAAGCTCCGGGATTCGCGGTCGGGCGCGGGCCGATCAAGGAAATCTGGCGCAATATTTCACGATGGTGGCGTTGCCGAGTCCATTCCAGTTGGAGGGCTTCGCGACTTTAAAGACAAGTACAACGCCTTCGATAACCTGACGAAAATCATCCGGGCCAGGAGTCCCGTTCTTAGAAATCTAATGGGCTAATTCTTGCTCGTGATTCGACCAGATCAGCCCGTTCAAACTTCCCAGAAGAGAACTTCTGGCCCGGAATAATCTCCCGGCTTGTCCGTGACTCCCGCTGAACAGTAACGAGCCAACTGAACGACCACGAGGAGTGATTCGGCGATGGGCGCTCATCAACATTCGCCGAGGACAATCCGAATCAACGCTCAGCGTGAAAATGCTAGCGACAAGCATTCTAAATGCGAAGTGGAAGAAGTTGGCGGAACGCCAGCGACGCCGCCGGCTGCGGAGATTGAAAGGAATCAATCGGATACAATGCAAGTTAACGTGGAGTTGCTTTTCAATCTGCTATGGGTCGTGATTTCAGCCGGCTTGATCCGGTTCTGGCTTGGGAACCAGCATCCCTGGGCAGACGATATGTTGCGCCCCAGTATCCTGTACCCAGTTGTCTCCCTGACAGATGACGTGCTGGCTTGCACTCCTCCTGTGAGAGTGGAACATCCCGTTCGGCGTTGTCTGCAAGATGGCGTAGAAAGCGATTGCCAGGCTGCTTTCATCATGGTCGGCGCGCTTTTTCCCCCTCCGAGCGGTTCGGGATCTCAGATCATTCCTATCCCTTCGCCTTCCATGGATATGGGAACGCCTCGTAAGGAGTTCCTCAGAATCTTAGGAAGTTGCTCGCCACTCCGAGCCTAGTGTCCGTCCGCGCCATATTTCATTCTTTACAGGTAGCTATCATTCAGCCGCTACTTCGGAGTGGTGTTATGAAATGTATCCGACTCAAAAGCCTCAGCTTCCTCGCCCTCCTTGTGTTTGGCTATGCGGCGGCCAGTGGGCAAGTGCCTGCTACACCGCTGACCCTGCAGCAGGTGCTCGATATAGCTCGCGCAAAGAATCCTACGCTGCTCTCGGGCCAGCAACATGTCATTGCGACCAAGGCCAATGAGATCACCGCCGGCCTGCGGCAAAATCCTTCTTTTACGCTTTCCGGCACAGACGTTTCGCTTCCGGCGAATAACCCGGCGAGTCCATACAGCTATGCGGCCAATGTTTCGCGCCTGTTTGAGCGCGGCCAAAAGCGGCGCTGGCGCCTGGATATCGCTCGCGGGACGACCGACGTTACACAAGACCAGTACAAGGACACCGAGAGGCAGACGATTCTGCAGGTGAAGCAGTCGTTTACCAAAATGCTGGTGGCCAAGGCCGCGCTAAAGATCGCCGACGATAATCTGAGCAGCTATCGCAAGACCGTGGACCTCAACAAGGTTCGGCGCGACGCGGGCGACATCAGCGAGACGGACTTCGAGCGCATCGACCTTCAACTTGCCGAGTTCGAGTCTGACTACGATAATGCGCAGCTGAACCTGACCCAAGCGAGTGACCAACTCCAGCTTCTGCTCGGCATCGAAAAGCCCACCGACAGCTTCGATATCACGGGAACGCTCGAACCCCCTGTTGTTACTGGAACCCTGTCCCAGATTGAACAGCAGGCGCTCACTGCTCGGCCCGATTACCAGGCAGCCGTGCAGTCCGCGCAGGTCGCGGATTCCAATATGAAGCTGGCTGACGCCAATGGGACGACCGATCCGACGATCGGTGGCGAATACGAACGCTCGGCAACTTACAATACGGCCGGCTTCCAGTTCTCGATTCCGTTACGCATCTTCGACCGCAACCAGGGCGAGAAGGAGCGGACCCGCTATGAAGCGCAATCGAGCCGTTTTGCTGCAACCGCTGCGCGCAACCAGGTGGTAAACGATGTCGATCAAGCCTGGGCACAATATGCGACAGCGATCCATCTGGCGTCGCGCTATAGCGGCCATTACTTGTCGGAGGCCACACGCGTTCGCGACAACCTCGAATTCAGTTATCGCCGCGGTGGCAGCACCCTGCTCGATTACCTTGACGCGCTGCGCGACTATCGCCAGACCAATCTTGACGCGCTGAACGCCGACCAGCAGGTGTGGATCAGCATTCATCAACTCAGCTTCGCGGCTGCCACGGAGATCCTGCCATGAGATGGCGACTGATTGTCTTAGCAATTCCCTTTGCGCTTCTCCTCCCAACAGCCTGTAAGCACGAGGAGCATGAAGCCTCCTCCGGCGGCAACTCGGGCAGCGCTCAGGCACAAAGCGTTATCCAAACAACCGCAGTGCACGCCGAAGCGGTGACAAGCCAGCTCACACTTGCGGCGAAGATCATGCCTAATCCCACTTCGGTCGTACACATATTTTCACCGATCAGCGGGAGGGTCGTGGCACTCAAGGTGCTTCCCGGACAGGAGGTAAGCAAGGGCCAAGAGATCGGCACGTTGCAGAGCAGCGATGCGGCCCAGGCACGATCCGACTTTGAGAAGGCAAAGATCGAAGCTGCACGCGCTGACCTACAGCTACAGCGCGCCAAGGAACTGCTGCAGCACGAGGTAATGGCGCAGCGCGACTACGACGACATCAAGGCGCTGGATGAAGCTGACCATGCGGAACTGGAACGGGCCCGGCAGGCGCTGCACATCCTGGGATTCTCGGAGAACGACACCGGCGATACGATACCTATCCGCTCTCCCATCAGCGGAGTGGTGCTCGATGTGGGGACGGCCGCCGGAGAGTTGCAACGGTCGCTCGACAATGCTAACGCGATCGCCACAATCGCCGACATTAATCCGATATGGGTGGGTGGCGATCTGTATCCGCGCGACCTGGGATCGGTGAAGGTTGGTGATCCGGTCGATATCGCGGTAACGGGCTATCCCGGTCAAATCTTTCACGGGACAATCAACAATATTTCCGATGCCGTCGACCCGGTTTCACTGACGCTGAAGGTTCGCGTCGTGTTGCCCAACCCGCAGCACAAATTGAAGCCTCAGATGTATGCAACTATGTCGGTTACAACTCATAAAGGCACCGCCATTGTGGTTCCGTCGACCGCGGTCATCCAGAACGGCAAGTTGACGTTTGTATTTGTCGAAACCTCACCGGGCAAATACGCTCGGCGGAACGTCATTTTGAGCGCAACGCACGAGAAGACAGACGAGATTGCGCAGGGATTGGAAGACGGCGACAAGGTTGTCTCCGGCGGCGCCGAACTTCTGCGCGAATCCGAGGACCAATAATGCAGGGCGTGATCCGAGTTCTTTTGCGTTTTCGCAACGTAGTGCTGATTATCTTTCTCGCCTCTCTTGCCGCCGGCTCGTTTGCGTTTCTGCAACTCGACATCGAAGCATACCCCGATCCATCGCCTCCCATGGTCGAGTTCATTACTCAGAACCCGTCCTGGTCGGCCGAGGAGATGGAACAGCAGGTAACCGTTCCGCTGGAGGCGGGACTGAACGGCACGCCGAAGCTCGAACAGATCCGTTCCATCAGCATCTTCGGGCTGAGCGACGTGAAGATGTATTTCTCCTTCGACAGCGACTACTTCATCGATCGCCAGGAAGCGCTGAACCGCCTTCAGCAGGTGAATCTCCCAAACAACCTTCAGCCGCAGCTCTCGCCGGAGTCGCCCATCGGCGAGATATACCGCTATCAATTAATGGGTCCCGGCTATCCACTCAACGAGATTAAAGCCACGCAGGATTGGTTTGTGGTGCGCGAAATGAAGCAGGTGCCCGGAATCCTGGACGTGGCAACCTTCGGGGGCACGACCCGGCAGTACCAGGCAGAGATCGATCCTCACAGGCTGCTGGCCATGGGCGTGAACATGACCCAGGTGGTCACTGCCGTACAGAACAGCAATGCCAATGCCGGTGGAAATTATCTGACGCTGGGAAGCCAGAGCGTCAACGTACGCGGCATCGGTCTGCTCCACTCGCTAACAGATATGAGCAATATCGTCGTGGCGGAGCGGAACGGCACCCCGGTGTTGCTGAGCGATGTAGCGACAGTGCGAGAGGGTCATCAGCCTCGTCTGGGTATAGTGGGACGAGACGAGAATCCCGACATTGTCGAGGGAATCGTGCTGCTGCAGAAGGGCGGCAATTCCCTTCCCGCGCTGGCCGGAATCCGTAAGAAAATTCACGATCTCAACACCGGCAATCTGCTTCCGCCGGGCATGAAGATCAGCACCATCTACGATCGAACAAAGCTGATCAATACCACCACGACCACAGTGCGGCACATCATCATCACCGGCCTGATTCTGGTGACGCTCGTGCTGTTGGTTATGCTTGGCGATTTGCGCCTGACGTTTATCGCGGCAATCACGATACCCTTCGCCGTGTTGTTCGCGTTCGCAATGATGGTGCTCACGAACCACTCGGCAAACCTCATTTCCATCGGTGCGATTGACTTCGGCATTATTGTCGATGCGTCCATCGTTGTGCTGGAAAGCGTGTACCGCAAGATTTCACGCCGCGTGGAAGGCGAGGATGTGGAGGAGTTGATCATGGAAGGCGTGAGCGATGCCGCCAAACCCGTGCTGTTCGCAACGCTGATTATACTGGTGGCTTTCATTCCGCTGTTTACCATGCAGGGTGTGCCGGGCAAAATCTTCGCGCCGATGTCGGTGACTTACGGGTTCGCGTTGATGGGTGCCCTCATTTTTGCTTTGATTTTCGCTCCCGTACTAGGGTCATTCTCTGTACCCAAGCGCATCAAGCACGACGCGACTGACACATGGCTGAGCGCGTTTTTACAGCGGCACTATGACCGCACTCTCAAGCGCGCACTCCAGTTCAGCAAACTAACTTGGCTCGTCGCTCTGGCTTTGCTCGTCGCTTCGGTACTGCTGTTCCGGATGATTGGCGGCGAATTCATGCCGGCGCTCGAAGAAGGTAACTTATGGATCCGCGCCACCATGCAGCAGGATATTTCCTTCCAGCAGTCGGAGAAGCTGACCAACGACATTCGTGCGATCCTGCGGTCGTATCCGGAGATCACACAGGTGGTTTCGCAGATGGGGCGTCCGGACGACGGCACCGATGTGAGCACCTTTAATAATGCGGAGTTTCTCGCCGACCTCAAGCCCGCTGGCCAATGGCGACCGCAGTTCCATGATAAGAAAGATGAGGTTATTGCCGCCATCCAGAATGACTTCAAGCGCTTTCCTGGCATTGACTTCAACTTCTCGCAGAACATTCAGGACAACGTCGAAGAGGCGATGTCAGGAGTGAAGGGTGAGAACTCTCTGAAGCTTTTTGGCAATGATTTCGAGGAGTTGACAAGACTTGCGGATCAGATTCAGGGGATTATGAATGGGGTGCCGGGCATTACAGACGTTGGCGTCTTCGACGTCACCGGGCAGCCCAGTCTGCTGGTGTCCATCGACCGGACGAAGGCCGCCCGATTTGGATTGCAGCCGCAGGACGTGAACAACATAGTTCAGGCGGCCGTGGGCGGCGCGCCCGTCACTACCATCATCGATGGCGATCGGCGTTTCGACTTCGCGGTGCGATATTCGCCGGAGTTCCGCGACACGCCGGAGGCGATCGGCAAGATCCTGGTGCCCACCACGCCCGACGGACCGCAGGTGCCGTTGAGCGCGATCGCCGACGTGACGCTGCGCAACGGGGCGTTCATGATCTATCACGAGGGCGCACGAAGGTATATCCCGATCAAGTTCAGTGTGCGCGGTCGCGATCTGGCAAGCGCGATCCAGGACCTGCAGGGACAGCTCACGCACAAGGTGAAGCTGCCGTCCGGGTATAACTACACCTGGGCCGGTGAATTCGACAGCCTGCGCAAGGAGCAGCAGCGGCTGGCGCTGATCATTCCGGTAAGCGTGGCGATTATCCTTCTGCTGCTCTACATCCAGTTCCGAACCTGGAAGGACGCGTTTATCATCGTCGGCATGCTGCCGTTTGCATGGATTGGCGGCGTGGTCACGCTATTCATCACGCACACGTCGTTCAGTATTTCTGCGGCGGTCGGTTTTACATCCCTTACAGGTGTGGCGACGCTTGGAGCCGTGGTCTTTCTTTCAGGAATTCGTCGCGCGCAGCGCGAGGAGGGTCCGGAGCGCGGCCTGGTGCGGGGCTGCCTGGATGAGATGCGTCCGGTAGTCATGGCCTGCATGGCAGCAGGTTTTGGACTTCTGCCGGCTTCGATCGCTACCGAGATCGGTTCGCAGACGCAGAAGCCGCTGGCAAGGGTAGTTGTGGGAGGGATGGTTACCACTCTGCTAGCAATCCTCTTCATCATCCCGTTGATGGCTCGGCAGAGGAAAAGAAAGGGTGAGAACAGCGAATCTGAGGCAATGGCGGGGTGACCCCTGGTACCGAGATGGATTCTAGTTGGAGGGCTTCTCGGAGGTGACCCGTCTTCAATGGGCGATTCGACGCAGCAACAAAGCGAAAACGGATGCGCAGACGGAGACCTGTCCACCCTACTTGAGGCGTCTGACGCCGACTAACGTCTCGCGATCATCAGCGATTGTTGCGCTGATCTCATCTTCCAACTCCATGATTGCCTCATACAGCGGTTCTTTCCTACACGCGGGTCGGTCTTCTCGGCTGAAGATTTCATCGCTGCCTCGTCTAGGCAAGGATAAGTAATAGCGAAATCTCCACTGGCGTGCTATTTCCCTAGATCCTGTCGCGGCCCTACGCGGCGACTAATAGTTACGCCTGCTCGGCTCATTTGCGAACGGCTTTGGCAATCCCCATCGCTGGCGGTGGGTAATCGCACGAATTAGCAAAGGAACAAAGTAAATGCGTGCGGCGTAGATGGCAGATGAAGGAGTAGATCGCCGATGATCCAACTGAGGAGGCTAGCCGGTTATCTCTTGCTCGTGTTGCTCGCAGCACCTGTCCTGTCACAAGGCACCCCAGCCTGGAAGGACCCCTCGCCACACATCACGCGATTTATAGAGGTTGATAGGAACGTTAAGCTGGAAGTGCTCGACTGGGGTGGGTCTGGGAGGTCCTTGGTCCTGCTGGCCGGGGGTGGGAATACGGCCCATGTTTTTGACGATTTCGCGCCAAAGCTCACTGACCACTACCATGTTTACGGCATTACGCGGCGCGGATTCGGCGCTTCCGGTTATTCAGAGACAGAAGATCCGGCTGACCGACTCGCGGACGACGTATTGGCAGTGATTGATTCGCTCAAACTGAAGAGACCAATCCTCGTAGGACATTCGATTGCTGGAGCAGAACTGAGTGCGGTTGCTAACAGCCATTCAGACCGAGTGGCAGGCCTGATCTATCTTGAAGCTGCATACTCTTACGCATTCGATAACGGCAAGGGCTCAAGCATTATGGCGGCGCAGAGTCTCACGGCGCCTCAACCTCCTCCACCCGATGCGGCGGATTTGGCCAGCTTCAGCGCGCTCGGAAACTATTATGAGCGCGTCAACGGATTCCGATTCCCGGAAGCTGAGATTCGCCAGCAATGGGAGGCGACACCCGACGGAGCGGTCGGAAAAGACCGAAATGCTCCTGGCGGCGCCATGTTGATGTCGCTGATCATGCATCCGAAGAAGTTCACGGATATTCCTGTGCCATCGCTCATCATTTTCGCGAATCCGCACAGTTTGGGACCATGGGTTGATTACACTACAGATCCATCTGAGAGGGCAGCCGCCAAGGCTTACTGCGCCGCCTTAGCACCTCTAACGGAGAAGCAGGAGAAGGCAGTCCGAGAAGGCGTGCCCCCCTCGTACGTGATCACGCTGCCAAATTCGCATCACTACGTATTTCTTTCCAACAAAGCCGATGTGTTGCGGGAGATGCATGCCTTTCTCACTGCCCTGCCGGACTAGAGCGCTATGAACCCTCATCCTCTGAATGGGTCTTCGTCGACGCACGTGTGGATTCCGATTGGAGCCGGGCTCTTCCTTGTGGCCTTGGCTGTATCGGCGCTGGCTGTTCCACAGCTTCGGCTTCTTCATCTCCTCCAGGCATTCATCTACGTTGCGGTAGTGATTCTCGCGCGCCGTAACAATGTCTATGCACTTGGCGCGGGCTTCACAATCGCGGTTGCCTGGAACTGTCGGAGATCTTCGGGCCTCACCTCATGCCGGCGGGTGCCGTCATGTTTGGTCTTTTCTGCATACAGGTCAGGTCCAGCAGCTTGAAACGATGATGGTGCCCCTCGGCGGAATCAGCCATTAATGACACGCCAATGCGCGCATTGAGCCATTCTGGTCGAAACCGGTCTTCTTCCATTCAGCCTTGACCCAACCTTGACGCTCCAACCGATGCAGCGCCGGATACAGCGAGCCAGTTTCCACCTGTAGGACATCTCCGGAATTCGTTCGAATCGCCTGGCTAATCCCATAGCCATGCTGTTCGCCCCACTGAAGCGTCTTCAGGATCAGCATGTCCAAAGTTCCCTGCAAAAGTTCAATCCGATTCCGATAGTCACCCTTCGGCGTCATAGGCTGTAGAACGTCTACATCAAAATGATGTAGATAATCTACCCCCTGATCAGTGAAGAATGCAAGCCTTCGCTTTGGAATCTGAGATGAGTTTGCACCGCGGAACTGACCTCGGCTTTCGCCACCAGGCCAATGCATTCGTCCAACTCGGCTTCGGATCGCAGATCGCGCGGACACTGGATTTAATGCCGGTAAACACCCATGGCGTCGCCAATCGCTCATCCTTAAACCAATTTGTTTACGGAAGCCTAGCACGCTTCCCGGTACTAATCTGCCGTCGACGAGTGATATGGCGATTATGCGCGCATCATGAGAGGACGCCTGGCTTTCGGAGCGGAAGCAAGCTAGGACGCAGGGGCTTTGCCCCCGCACCCACAGGATTTAGCGCTTTGCTGCCTCTCCCGATGGGGCCTCTACTCGCAAGTGAAATGGGGATGCCGAAGCATCCCCATTTCGATCGGTCGAGTCCACTGAGTCGGCGTTCGGGTTGCTTCCCAGCATGGCCCTATCCTCCGCTCAGGTCGGGCTGATTATAGCTGCAGCGGGCAGGGAGACGCTTCTTCGCAATTAGTCCTGGAGTATGGCATTTTGACCTTGAGGGAAAGATCACGTTGGCAAGCATCCCCTTCCCCCAGGAGGCTACCCACATAAGTAGCGTGCTTGCGGTAGTTAAGCTTCGACATCGCATGGATGCATTCGTTTGGAGAGTGATCGCTTCATCGTCGAAATGGAAGCGGACAATCACTCGGACATAAGTTCCAGAAGGGCAGACGGTTCCTCGGCAACGGGTTGTTCCATCGCTTTGTCGATGGAAAACGGAAGTCTCAACGCGGCGGCAAACAGGAGAGCATGTAGTCCGCAGAGAAGAACAAAGGCCGCGGTAAATGCGCTGGAGAGGCTGGCGCTAGACTGTGCCATCCCCAACCTCCATCCCAGGAAGGTCGCGCAGAGCGTAGTCAAAGTCGGTCCCCCGAGACGTTGCACAATGTTGAGCGATGTTGTCGCCATTGGCAGGTCCTGTTTCCTCACAGAAGCGTATGCAGCCGAGATGGAGGGAATGCCGACCGCG
>JABCZC010000063.1 GCA_013289875.1 Acidobacteriota bacterium
GGTCAATCCGCGCTGCTTCAGCTCACGAAAGATCGCGGGCAGATCGGGCTGAAGAGCCTTGTGCAGGAAGAGCGAGGAGAGATGAAAGTGCCGTGCAGAGGCGAGATAGTCGAGGTCAAGATCGGCTCTTGACATCTCGAACATAGCGCCCGGATAAGTGAGGATTCTTCTCGAGCCACGATGGTCCAGCAGAATCGTCACTCCGGTCTTCGTGTGGCCATCAGTGCGTACGACCCGTGACAGGTCTACCTGACTCTCGCTAAGCCGATCGAGGGCGACCTTCCCTAATTCATCGTCGCCGAGACGAGTGATAAAGCCGACCTTGACGCCAAGAGAGGCGAGGTTGTGGGCCAGAATGGCGGAAGAGCTGCCCAACGTTAATTGAAAGTTAGTAGTGAGGATCTCCCGATCCACAGGAATGTCTTCGGGCAGACCGTACAGAATGAGATCGAGGTTGATCTCTCCGGCTATCGTCACATCGAACTGAGTGCTCATCAGATTTTCAGCGCATACATTTCAATCAGCGGGATGAAGGCGCTGAATATTCGGTGGATCAAAGGTGGTTGACATGTGTCCGGACATCCGTACCGTGAAATGATCTTCGGAAGTTAGACCACTTATGTCGGTAGATGTAAGTTGCACGGTATATTCGCCTGGCTCTGTATAGGTGTGCCTGACTTCGCCGCCTTGCAGGATAACACCATCGCCAAACTCCCACTTATATGACAGTACCGGATCTTCTCCCGCGCTCTTAGCAGAAAACACGAGTGTCTCTCCGGCTTTGCCTGCAGAAGGATGATCAGTGACAACCTGGGGATGAGCAGCCGGGATTTTTGAGTCGATTATCTTCAGAACGCGCACCGAATGCGCCGGCATGTCAAGAACGACCCTGCCGGATTTGAGGTCGGGCGTCTCATTGACATCTAGGACGTCCGTGACTACGTACTGGCCGCCAGCGGGCAATCCAACCTCGGATAGATCGATGGAATGAGCTCTCGTTTTATCGGTCCAGTTGTACACGGTCAGAATGCTTTGCCGGCGGTCCTCTTTGAGCAGGAAGATGCTCGGCTGTTCGTCCTCCGCGGAATAAGTCATGAGATCGACCGGCAAAGATGCTTTGCCCAGCTGAATCATGTGGATCAGGTCAGGATTCTCGATGAGCGCGAGCCGCTCAGGATCTTTCGTCAACGACGGCAGATCATCTCCTATCTCAAACATCCCGCCGGAGACGGCAGCCAGCGAAATTGAGACTCTGGCTTCGTCCAGGGTTGCAGGCTTGCTGCTTTCGTGCCATGACTGATCGCGAATTGTTTGCGTGGAGACGGTAAAAGCATCGGGATCGGCAACGAAGTAATTGCGATTCATGTAATAGCGGGCGGCAATTCCAGTTGCCGCTTCCTTGCTGGCTCCGAAGGTGTGTCCCGTGTCCTGGGAGATACGTCCGTAGTCAACTATTCCCACTGGATTCAACATTGGACTGCCATCCTTGTCCAGAAAGACATCCGGGCCCACCGCGTCCCGGATGATTTGCAGTCCAATCCGTTGAGCTTGCAATGCCGTTGTGTTCGGTTTGAAGTAGTAGCCTTCGATCGCGCTGTCATCCATGAAGTCCAGCTTGAAATAACGGAGTCCCCAAAGATTCACCATCGTGGAGTAGGTCTTACGCAGGTACTCTTGAGCATCCGGGTTTGTATTGTCGAGGACATAGAGCTGATCCTTCTTGCCCTCGACAGTGCCGGCGTGGATCGGCTCTCCTTTTGCATTTTTTACTAACCAGTCTGGATGATTCTGATGCACCCACGAGCGCTCAGATATTTCAAACGGCGCAGTCCAGATTCCCGGAACCAGGCCCAGACCGTTCACCTTGTAATAGAGCGCCGCCAGTCCGTTGGGAAAGAGCGTTGCGTTCGGAGTGGTGTATTCTCCGCGAGCGTATTGATAACCCTCGTCTATGTGGAAGAGATTGTAGCCGAGCGATTTCAGATGCTCCGCTTCCCATTGAGCGTTGGTGAGTGCTGCGCCCTGATTCAATCCGAAGTAATATGCGGTCCAACTCCACCATCCCATCAACGGCGGGGCGGAGGTTCTGGCTTGATGGATTTGCCGGATGAGCGAGCCATAGGTATCCAGCTGGTGGTGATAATCCCGCGATAAGCCAATGAGAACGCGCTCTGATGAGAGTTCCGCTCCCGGTGCGACAGGAAGGCTCAACTTTACCTGGTCTTCTGCGGGAGAATCCTCGACGGAGTTCTCCATTTGTAACTCGGTCGTTCCGGTTGAATCCACCTCATACTCTCCGATACGAGGCGAGTTACCCGGGGAGCTGGCGAGATGGAGCCGTAGAACCGTCACGAACCGTTCCGACGTAAGCGCTCCTATAAACAGGCTCTCGTGGCTATTCCTGTTGTATATAAGCTGGCTTCCTACTGCTCGATGCATCTGCTGTTTGGCATCGGCAAGATCGTGGATCGTCATACCTGGACGGTCTTCACTCCAGCTGTCGGAGAGAACTCGATCTTCATCTGCCGCGCCTCCGAGGTTGAGGACAGCTCCACCTGTCACCTCCAGCGAACGAATACCTTCAATATGGATAGGCTTTCCCGTGGTATTTCGTACGGTGACCTGAACATCGCAGAAGACCTCCCCGGTATATGCGCGTAAGTGATAAATCAGATCTGGCGATCCTTCTTTCCCCGAATAAGTAACCTGCCAGTCAGTTGCATCTCCGAGATACCCTTTGACCTGAGATTGTTCCACCGCATGCCGAGGATAGTCGGACGCATGGAGCCACTGCCCACCCACCTCGGCGCCAGCTCCGGCCCGAAGAGCATAGGATTCGGCACCGGGCAATCCAATTACATATCTGCCGTCTGCGGGATCTATCTTGATTTGCAAAGATCGCCCCTGCGCGAAACATTGTCCGCCGATCGACGCGCTGATACTGCCGACTGCCAACACGGCTAAGGCCACTCGACCAGTCCGGCTTTGCCTGCTTAAGTTCCTATTCAATGTTCCTCCGGCAAATCAATATGGCCCACTTGCTGTGGTGGAGAGGAAAGGGGAGAGCAATCAGGCGACTCTGGCGCGCATCGCCTCAGGATTGTTCCAGTTCACAACTAAAACGAGAGCTTCAACGCCATTTGCAGGATACGAGGATCGGCGGCAGATGTGATTTGTCCGAAGCCGCTATCTGTCAGGCCATTGTCAGGCGCCCCGAAGTTTACATTGTTGAAGACGTTGTAGAATTCTGCCCGAAACTCCATTCCGACCCGCTCGGTCAACTTTGCATTTTTGACGAGCGCCGAATCCGTATTGAAGGATCGTGGTCCGCGAAGAACGTTCTTGCCTGTGTTCCCGAAGGTCCCGATCGCGTTTGGCGCAAACACGCTCGTGTTAAACCACTCGTTGACCAACGCTGCATGTGACCTGCCGCTGCTTAATACGGCGCTCTTGATGTTAGGCACAGTCAGATCGGCACGATCGGCTCCAATCCCGCTGAATGAATTGTCATAATCGCTAAAGACCGTAAAAGGAAAACCCGTCTGCCAATTCAGGATGGCGCTCACGTTCCATCCATTGATAACTTTGTCCAGGAACCGATTGACTGGGGCGCGAGGGAAGGCATAGTCCCCGGAGACTCGGAATATCTTGTTTACATCTCCAGCGTCCGGACCGTAATCAAAATATCGACCGCAGCTGCATGTATTGGTGTTTAGCTCCCCGGGTTGTCCATTGGGGCCAAAATCATTCAGGGCACGCGACCAGGTAAAGTTGGACAGAAACGAAAGTCCTCGCGACAGCCGCTTCTCCACCGATAACTGGACAGCCTCATAGTTACTATTTACTCCCGAGTTAATGGAATCGACGAACCCAAACGCCGGATAGATACGCCGCTCCTGGGTATTATTTTCTGTCGACTGTCCCGGGATATAAATAGCAGGATTCACCTGCAACAACCCGGCTTCCTGGTCTCCTGTACCTCCCAGGTGATCGGCCTTATTACCCATGTAAGCCGCACGGATCAGCCAGTCGCTGCCGATACCCCGTTCCACCGTCAGGTTCCAGAGCAGGATCTGAGGCGGACGAAAATTTCTATCAAAGATCTGTGTGAATGAAATGTCCTGCGGAAACGTAGCGGATGGACCTGGATTGATTGGACCGAACTGTTCCGGAAAAGGGCTAGGCACACCCGCACTACCGTAGGGGTCGGTAAAACTCACGGTCGAAAGGTTCACGATCGGGGCGAACGGAGGAATACCCACCACGTCTTCAAAAGCTACGAGGTTAGGCGATTGATAATAATAGCCCGCGCCACCACGAAGGCTGGTCTTTCCATCCTGTGTCAATTGGTAGGCAAAGCCGAACCGTGGGCCAAAATCGCTGAGAGTGTGATAGATCGAGGAATTTGGACAACCCGGATCATGATTGCTTCCACCAAAGATCAAACCAGGAGGCGAGTTAGGATATCGCTGAGACTGGGCCCCAGGAACGAAACATCCAACTCGCCCTTCACTATCCGTATAAGGAATGAAAGGGTCCCATCTCAACCCGGCACTCAGGGTGAGACGGGGAGTTGCGTGCCAGTTATCTTGCACGAAAGTGCTCCAGTTGGCTCCCGTGAAGTTAAGATAGAGTCCACCTGCCTGCGTAAAGCTTGACGTTGCGCCTAACTCGAAGTCTGCAACATTGTCTCCTGAGAGGCTATTCGAGAAGGTATAAACACCGTCTGCCTGGTAAGAATTGCCCATCGGAACGTGAACGCGCCTGACTTCGCCTCCGAACTGTAGCTCATGCGTTCCCCTGAGCAGAGTGGCAACTTCACGAATCGACCAATCACTCCTGTCCCAGGTGCCGGTAGCGGGCTGCTCGCCTATGGTGAAGTTTCCCGACACACCCACGTTGAGCGTTGGCTTGAAGTTAGTAGGCTGAGCGATAAGTGAGCCGGCATCCTGAATTGTGAAGGGAGCTGGGGAAAGTGTCTCCCCTGTCTGACTGGTGTAACCGAAATAGGTGTTGAGTAGAAAGTGTGGTGAGACCGTATAGATGTCCACCACACTGACATTCTTCAGCGAGAGGTTTTGCGGATCTTCCGTATTCCCTTCCAGGACGTTGCTGTCGGGCGGCAAGATGATCGGGATCCTGTAGTTCAGTTGAAAGTAATGCCCGCTCAGGTGGTGTTTGCTGCCCAGGTTGTAGTCAATCTTCGCCAGGTACTCGTCGGTATCCTGAATAGACGGTGCGCCGTTGTATGTGAGTTGGCGCCCGGGACCATTCGGGTCTGGAATGTGCTGCAGAAGATATTGAGCTGTCGGATCCAGGGCTGTCAGTGGAACCTGATTATTGTTGTAGGGAACTCCGGTGTACGGGTTTACCAGTTGGGTGCCTGGAAGAAGATCTGAGAAGTCGCCTGTCCGCTCCGCGGCGGTTGGCACAAAGGCTATTTGTCCAAAGGTGGCGGTGTTTTGCCGCGTCCCCTGATACGAGCCAAAGTAGAATAGTTTGCCCTTGAGTATCGGTCCGCCGATCGTGCCGCCAAATTGATTCTGCTTCAGCGGGTTTGGGGAGGTGGCAAAGTAGTTCTTTGCATCCATGGCATAGTTCCGGAAGAATTCAAAGACATCGCCATGGATCTGATCAGTTCCTGATTTTGTGACGGCATTTACGATTCCGCCGGTCGCGTTACCGTAGGCGGCGCTCATGTTACCGGTCTGAACGTTAAACTCCTGCAGAGCGTCAGGGCTCGGAAACGGCAAATTAGTGTTGATGTACGTGTCGTTGTAATCTACCCCGTCCAGCAGATAATAAACACCATTTGCTCCCCCGCCATTCACCTTGGCATACTGCTCGCCCGGAAGAACACCGCCCTGACAGTTGGCTCCGCAGTTTAGTGCAGAAACGTCAACCGCACCGGGGGTGAGAAACACCAACTGCTGGGCCTCGCGGCCATTGAGCGGTAAGCCCACAATGCTCATCTGGCCGATCAACTGTCCGACGGTCGGATCATCGGTGGTCACCAAAGAGGCATTTTCCAGCACGGTGATCTGCTGGCTTACTGACCCCACGACCAGTGCCACGTTTTGAGTAGCGGACTGGCCGACGTTCAGAACAACTCCCTTTTGTGTGTAGGTTGCGAAACCGGTCATTTCCACTGTCAACTGATAGGTGCCCACGGGAAGGCTTGGGAACAGGTAGTCGCCGGATGCTCCTGTCTTAGCCGTTTGCCGGTAGCCGGTAGTTGACTGCTCTACCGTAACAGTCGCGCCGGGCATGGCAGCGTTGGTGTGGTCTGTCACGATACCGGAGAGTCGCGCGGTGGTGAACTGGGCGAGCGCTGGGGTAGCGCACAGGAAGGCCAAGATAAACGAAAGAACAACGAGAACCGGCCCATCGTGCGCATGCTTGAGAGCCTGACGCACTTTCTTCGTAAGCCACTGCCTCTGGACCATATATGCCTCCTCTATTTTTTTGAAGCATGACGAGTTTGTTGGTTTGATATCGTTTTCTCTTCGGAAAACCCGTCGATGTTTGTTCGTGATCGCATTTGAAGCATTATGATGTCTACTTATCGCTCGCGCTTACACAGGGTGATCAAGAATTTCCTCGTTGGCGGAATCCCAGTAAAGCCGCCTTCCGCTCCAATATGACTGGGCGGCCATGATGCAGACGATGCTGTGTGAAAAACCGTGGTCGACGGTGGCATTTGGCTGTTTACGCGACTGCATGGCCTGAAGCCAATTCACCAGATGGCCCACGTCGTCGTCATCCGGACCGAGGGAGTTGGGCGCCTCCGCTCCAGGCACCTGCAACGTTGCTGCACGGTCGGCGGGCGGCCCTACCAATGGCGCTTGTTTATAGACGGGGCCTGAATCCCAGGGATCGAATTCCCTTCTGCCGCCTTCTTCAGTGGTGACGAAGAGCGATGCACCCTCTCCACCATAGTTCTCGATGGTTCCATTCCTGCCGAGAATACGCGAAAAGCTTCTGTAGCTATTGCCGAAAGTCGTCTTGTACGTATAGAGAAACCCGCTTGGATATGTGACAGCCGCTACGCACGTGTCGGGATTTTCGCGGTCATCCTTCCATACAAACACGCCCCCGTTAGCGACGACACTCACCGGATGCGTCTCGTCTGTCCAAAGGTGGACGAGGTCGCTACCGTGACTGAGCCACTGGTCAAATATCCCGGAAGAGAAATCCTTATAGAGTCGGAATTCAAGGTAAACGTGTGGATCGAAGGCTCGGTCTGGTTTACCCAGGAGCCAGCGCTTCCAATCCGTGTCTTCCTCTCGGAGCTGCGACTTGCGCCCATACAGCCAGCTCTTCCACTCCATCTTTTCGTCCTGCAGCATTTCTCGAGAGATGCCCGTGTCAACACCTACAAAACGCCAGCGCTCCTCGTTGACATTCCACTCCTGCTCGATCTGGACAATGTTGCCGATTTGCCCCGACCGAATGATCTCTCGAACTGCCAGCGGGTACACCTGGCTGCGGTGCTGCGTTCCCATCTGTACGATCTGCTTTGAGGCCTTCACTACGTCACGCGCCTCCTTGGCCTCTGCTAGCACGTTGGCAAAGGGCTTCTCGACGTAGCAATCCTTGCCTGCCTGCACAACAGCGGTGCACAGCTTCGCGTGCTGAAAGTCTCCGGTCGCAATCATCACGCCATCGATATCCTTCCGCGCCAGCATCTCTTCTGAGTACTGATAGCTCTGCGGCTCAAGATCGAAAGCCGTTTTCACCTGCGCCGCCCGCCGCTGCCTTGCAAGACTCCAGAGGTCGCACACAGCAACGGTTTCTACTGGAATTTCCTTCGAGGCAAGTTGCGCCATGTGGACGTGACCTTCGCTCCGGTCTCCGCATCCCAACTGCCCCAGGCGGATCCGGTCATTAGATCCGAGAATCCGGGCATACGATCGTGCGTCCATGCAGGCAGCCATCACGAGTCCACTGGCACCCTTGAGGAATGTCCTGCGATCTGTCCCGTCGGTCTCTGTCATCCGCCGTCCTCATGAGATGGGCGTGCTCGCCGGTCATCGGCGAGCCGACCACTGGAACTCCTTGCTCTACCTGCCTACTGGCCCCGCCGGAATGACTGGCCTCTTGCATGTCAGCTGGTCAAAGCAGGCGTAATTACGTTTTATTACTTTAGCTATCGTTCATTAACGTTTACTTCGCAATTCTTCTCTTGTCAAGGGATTTACGCTGCCGGGTAGCGCCCCGTGGGTGACGAGGCTAATCTGCACACAAACGGCCCTGCCACCAGCGAGATCGCACTACAGGCGGCTTTGCTGTTGAGGTGATGACTCAGGCCGCACCAGAAGAAATAAGCAGGCCGTTGCAACCAGGGGCAAGAGCCCTGCTGCAAGAAAAGCCGGCCCATACGAATATCGATCGACTGTTAGCCCCACCACAAAAGTGAAAGCGGCGCCTCCAAGTCCCGCTGCTAACCCGCTGAGCCCAGTAACCGTGGCAACGACCTCTTGCGGAAAAAGATCTGAAGGCAGAGTGAGGCCCATTGTGGACCAGCTTGCATACCCCCACAGGGCCACACAAATCAGCCCCAGCGCAACATACACGTTGTGCACGCGGGCGGACGGAATACCCGCCAGAATTGGCAGACAACTTACCGCGCAGATCCAGGTACGAGCCCGAATGACGGAGACTCCACGTCGAATGCAGTAACCGGAGATCAGACCTCCGGTAAAATTCCCCAGGTCTGCTGCGGCGAATGGTACCCACGCGAACAGGGCGATGCGTTTCAGGCTGAATCCACGGGCATCGCTCAGGTACTGCGGTAGCCAGAAGACATAGAACCACCAGATCGGGTCGGTGAGTGCCCGCCCAAGCACAATACCCCAGACATTCCGGTCCTTGACTAGATGCAGCCAACGAGAGATACCTTTGCGCTCCGACCTCGACACCCTTTCCTGGCCGGCATGGATGAGCTCAACCTCATCTTTCGTGACTCGCGGATGGCGATCGAGCGGGTGATAGACGCGTAGCCATACCGCCAGCCAAACGAACCCGAGCGCCCCTGAGAAGACAAAGGACCATCGCCATCCGAAAGCCAGGGCGATCCAGGGAATCATGAGGGCGGCGAGAGCTCCTCCCACACTTGATCCACTGTCGAAAATGGCGACTGCCACGCTCCGCTCTTCACTGGGGAACCATTCTGCGACTGCCTTGCTTGCTCCCGGCCAGTTCACGCCTTCTCCGATGCCCAGCATGAATCGAAAAGCAGCGAAGCTGAATACCGAGCTCGCGAAGCCCGTGAGCATATTCACCAGTGACCACCACACTACGGCAACGGCCAGGCCGATACGCGTACCCACGGCATCGAGAAAGATTCCTCCCAGAAGCCAGGTAATCGCATAGGAGATCTGAAAAGCGCCAAGGATCCGCGCGAGTTCTGCGTGGTTCAGATGAAACTGTGTTGAGATCAACGGTGCCAACACTGAGAATGTCTGACGGCTGATGTAGTTGATGACTGTGGAGAAGAAGAGCGTCCAAACTACCCACCAGCGTGTTCGTCCTGGCTTCCCTTTGCGAGGCGGATGGGCGATCGCCTGCTGCATATCCGTGAATGGAATCATCTCATCTTGTCGTGTAGATCGCGTCCGATTTTTCCAGGAAACACGGTTGACCACACCATCCTTGCCAATAAAAGACCGCATCTCGACCTGGTGGTTGCCAGCCGCGAGCAAACGGCTTGGGCGGTGCGCACTCATCGAGCGTCATTGAGGAGAGCTCTTGGCCATCGCGCTCGTCGGCTCGGCCGGTCGCTCGTACCAGCGGAGCACCCGCAGCGCCCGGAGGGTATTCCACCGGCTCGGCTGCCCCACCTGCTCACGGAATGGAAGTGCAAGCGCCTCGGTATACGAGCCCTCGAGGAGCCACCGGCCATCAGGCTCGCGCCTGCTCTTGACAACACGCACCGCGTCCTCCATGCGCGCGTCCGGCTGCACACCGGCGTCGCGGAGATAGTCGAGCGCACGAAGCACGTCGTAGTGGTAGCGGGGCGGGAAGGCAAACTGCAGGAATTCCAGATTCGCGACCTCGCCGGTCGAGAGCCGCCGGAAGAGAGCGCGCTTGACCAGATACTCCTGGCCTCGGAGCCGGGCTTCTGCGATCTCCCGCCCGATCCCCGAACCACCCCCGACGGCACGCCCGTACTCAAGCAGCCCCTCCAGGACACAGATCGTTGTGTGGAAAGACGAGCGCGTGCTGGGCGGCGCTTCGCAGTTCCAACCGCCATCGTCGAGTTGCTCACCGACGAGCCGTCGCGCAAGGCTCTCCGTCGGGCGCCCGAAATACGCGCCGAGCGCGAGCGTACCCCCGTTGATGCACGGTTCCACCTCCCCTTCGAAGAAAGGCTTCGCGCCGTGTTGCTTTTCCCATCGAAAGCCTGCCTCAAGACGAGCAACCGCCGACTGAACGGCCGGTTCGGCGGGGTCAACCTCGGTGGCGCGCAGCAGGAGCATGGTGTAGAGGGTCGGCAGCCAGTCGGGGGCGTCAGCCCGATGCCACGCTCCGTCCGACCCCTGGCAGTCGAGAATTTCGGCGGCAATTCCTTCCCGTGCGACGCGGGCACGCTCCGCGGCAATCGCTGCTGGAGAGGCGTCCGTGAGATCGCGCATCGCCTGCCAGCGGATGGCCGGGTCCGCACCAAGCAGCCAATCATCGACCAGACAGTCATCGACCCGACAATCGAGGGTGTCCACGCCGCGATGTTAGCATTGCTGGCTCGGCTAGGGGGACACGGCGGGTAGCGACGGTGCCCTGCTCAAGCCCCTTCTTTGGCTTGAGTGGGATTGACAGGGGCACAGGCCGCTGTCGGCCCCAGATCGGTAAATCTCAACGGACGTGCCGGCAGGAAGGTCGGCAACGAAAGCTTCGGTCCACGGGCGAACAAAGACATTCGACTTGAAGATCCGAAGATAGGTGCTCGGCCGGCTCAGCGAAGTGGAATCCGCCATCTTCCGCACCGGGGAGTCGTCGATCACTGGACTGGTTTCCGGATTCAAATCGACTTCCTCCCTCAAAAGAGCTGCGACGAGCCTCCCACCACCACGATGTCATCCTGAGCGGAGCGCGTAGCGCGAAGTCGAAGGACCTGCTTTTCACCCGCCACCACGATGTCATCCTGAGCGGAGCGCGTAGCGCGAAGTCGAAGGACCTGCTTTTCACCCGCCACCACGATGTCATCCTGAGCGGAGCGCGAAGTCGAAGGACCTGCTTTTCACCCTCCCCCGCGATGTCATCTTGAGCAGAAGCGTAGCGCGAAGTCGAAGGAAACCTGCTTTTCATCTCGGTTCCGACCGATGATTATGCACGTGACACCCAGTGATAAATGAGCACAAGAACCACAACAACCGCCAGCCAGAAAAGGATCGTACGGACGATTCCTTGCATGCTTCTACTTTCTCGTAATCTGTGTCAGTGCATAATAATCTTCCGATCCACTCGCTTTCAATGCGGGTTGCCGAAAGAATCAGCAGCAGTTTGTCATGTTGTCGAATCGCTTCGTCAATCTGTTCGTGAATTTTTCTGCCGCCTTCTATGTCGTGAGGTGCAAACCAGCACCGGAGATTATTCGCCTGCAAATCGGCATAGAGTCGTTCCGCGAACTCCTGATCTTTAGCTGAATAGCTGATGAAGGAGGTGCCTGAACTCTAGGTCTGGTGATTGCTGTACACGGGTCCCCAAATAAGCCGCGAAGATTATCTCCGCTGCCCAACGACCAAAATGATTACATCGTCTGACAATGACGGATCTGACTCTGTGACAACAGTTAGACCGGAAGAACTGACCAGAGCTGCCGATAAGACCAGCACTGCCGTATCTTTGGGTGGTGAATTAGGACTGCCAAGCATGTCAGGGCTACACAGTAAAGTCAATCCAGAGCCACCAATTCCCCTGAATCGAGCGCCACTGGGGGCTTCAGGGCTGTACTCTGGGGGCACCTGGAAAGTATTGATAGACGGAGGATTAGGCAACGAGGGAGTCTTTATATCGGGTGCTAACTCAATTTTAGACAATCCATGCTTTGGCGTCTCCCATGTGCTCGGGATGTGCTCTGGGGCTGAAACCTGCCAGCCAGCCCCGCCATCATTAACTGGGCTGCCCAGAACGCCATATACCCGTTGTGCGAACATATATGCCTCATCATCGTCTGGCTTATACCAGATTCGTACTGATGCTTGCGGCTTTCCTTGCAATTCTTGGACGAACTGCTTGCCGTCTAGGCGACGTGAAAACGCATTTTTGGCTACTCGTTCAACGTACCCCTTGAGAGAAAGCTGGGCATCTGCACTTTCTTTTTGGGCTTGCGCTGTTTTTTGTTGTTCTTTCTCTAATTCGACTTGTTTAGCGCGGGATTCCGCTGTAGCGCGTTCTAAATCCGCTCTGAGTCTCAAGTTGGCAGATTCCACATTGCCAGCCCGCTCCTTGGCCTCCTGCGCTTTCTGGTCTGCTTGCGATCCAATACTTTGCGCCTGCGCGATGGAAAAATCTGAGACTTGTTTCTCAATCTCGTGGCGCTCGCTTCCTATCTCTGCAATATTGTCCGAAATTTGCTTTCCCTCTCGCGCTTTGGAGGTTTCAAATGTTTGAAAAAAAATAGAAAATACTCCAGCCGCTGCGGCGAAAACCAGTGACAACGTATACGCTTTGTGCCAGCGTTTTTCCCATTTGTCTGACTCTGCACCTTCGCTCGCGAGAGAACTCGCACGAGAGTTCAAAGCTTTTAGCCTCTCTTCTTGGGCTGGGGTTGGAGCGGATGTTTGGGTTCTGGGTGTGCTCATCGTCAAGGCCATCACCGATAGCAACGCTATCAAAAGGATCAAGCGCATATGATTGATCGCATGGGAGGGAAACCAGAATACAGCGAAGGGTCGGAGGCTGGCGAGAACTTTTTGCGGCTGGCGCGGGCTGTTCTTAGGCTCCCAAAGTAGCGGCAACCAAGAGACAGCCCAAGACGAAGTCTAAACGCCGCAAAACTGGCGGCAGCGACAACGGCTAGAACGGTTCCTCTTGCCCCGTCCCTGCCTTCGGATGGTGGAGCGAGTCTATATCCTTGCCAGTAAGTTCGGCATAGGTGAGCCGCTTCCCGGCGGCCTGAGACATAAGCACCGCGAAACGGTCCGCATCGTTCAACGGGCCATCATGTGTGTCAGCAGTTTTATCGCCAATGAAATTACTTGGCGTACATTTTCCCCGAACCCGTTAAAATAGAAATAGAGCCTCCAGAACCAAAAAGACCGCCCAACGGCGGTCTTTTTCATTTCTGCACATAACACATAAAAGGAGCCGACCTATGCCTGCCCATGCCTCTCTTTGCACCCGCAAACTCGCCACCGGACGCACCTGCACCCAACCCGCCGTTCGCGGCGATAGCTTCTGCCGCTTTCACAACGACGCCCGCAGCCGCTATCTCGCCGAACACGACGCGCGCATGTTTGATCTTGGCGATGACCTCGACGCCATGGCACTGCCCCAGCTCCTCGAAACCCTTCTCGACAAACTCGGCAACATCCGTAGCGTCGTCCGCACCTACCCGGAAGCCAAACTTACCCTGATCGTCGCCGTCAGCCGTTTGGCCGAGCTGACTTCCGAGGGATTCCAGATCACTCGAGTGCCATCCCCAATAAAATCCCCAATAAGATCAATGACGCGTCCGCAACCCCCGCAGAATCAACGACCGCCCTCAACCCCAGCTAGCTCAATGATCTAGCTGCAAGGCTCATGGAATCAATGATTTCCCCACTCACCCCCACTCACACAAGAGATGAAAACTCTATGGGATGTATGATTTACGCGCGAAGAGCCTGAAGAGGGGGAGGGGGGTGGGGGTACCCCCTGTCAGTGCTTCTTGCCCGAACGAATCTTCTCCGCCGGAACAATTCCCTGTCCTTCAAGCACGGAATAGAACTGATCTGCCGCGAGGTTGCTCAGGGTTTCAACCTTGCCCGATGGCCATCGAATCTCCAGGCTGTCGATCTTCGTCGCCGCACCCAGACCGAAGTGCACACGAAGATCGTTCTGCGAGAGATAGCTGCCGCCGCTGTGGATCTCGTCGGTCTGTGTCATGCCCCCGGCCACGATCTTCAGGCGCGCATTCAGTGCCAGCCGGTTGCTCTTGGTGCCTGCCAGCTCGAAGCTCACCCAGTGCCGCCCGGGCACCCCATGGTTCCTCAAAATCATCGGCGCTCCGTCGATGTCGCTGATCACAACGTCCATGTTGCCGTCGTTGAAGAGATCGCCGACCGCTAGACCGCGCGACACGCGCTTCTCCTTGAGCGCCGGACCCGCCTGATCGCCGGCGTCGCAGAAGGTTCCGTCCTTCTGGTTCATACTCAGCAACTTCGGCTCGCGATATCCGGGACCCGAGGGCAGCGTATCGACCTGAGGATAGACATGCCCGCTGACGGCAATCAGGTCGAGCCAGCCATCGTTGTCCAGATCGACAAAGGCCGTACCCCACTTAACCCACGGCAGCGACGGCAGCGCCACCCCCGAGGCATAGGAAACCTCGGTGAAGTTCCAGTCTCCGTCATTGCGATAGAGCAGATCGTTCTCGTCGGAGAAGTTGGTCACGTAGAGCGACGGACGGCCGGTGTGGTTGTAGTCCCCAACCGCAATCCCCATCGACGCCTGCTCGGAGCCGTCTTCGCTGACCGCGGTACCCGACTGCAGCCCTATGTCCTTGAATATGCCGTTGCCCAGGTTCTTGTAGAGGAACTTCGGCGTCGAGTCGTTCGCCACATAGATATCCGGACGCCCGGTGTTGTTGAAGTCCGCCCAGATCACCCCCATGCCGTAGTAGCCGTCCGGATCGCTGACTCCCGCCGCCTTCGACACATCGGTAAACGTACCGTCGCCGTTGTTGTGGAAGAGGGAGTCGCCCGCCCCCCGCAGGCCGCGCGGGCCGCACTGCACCGAGATGCCGCGGTACTTGCAGTTCGGAGCGCTGCCGAAGCCAGGCAGGTCGTTCAGGTGGAAGTCCACATAGTTGGTGACGATCAGGTCGACGAGGCCGTCACTGTCATAGTCTCCGAACGACGCGCCCGTAGACCAGCGCCCATCAGCGACGCCAGCCTTGGCGGTGACGTCGGTAAAGGTTCCGTCTCCGTTATTGTGATACAGGGTGTTTCCACCCAGGCAGGTGACGTAGAGGTCGGGCCAGCCGTCGTTGTCATAGTCGCCGACGGCGCCCCCCATGGCGAAGCACGGTTTGGTGAGACCAGACTTGGCCGTGACATCGGTGAAGGTTCCATCGTGATTGTTGTGGTAGAGAACACCGAGACTGGCTTCGCCCTTGATGGCCATGTCGACGGTGGGGGCGTTGGTGAAGTAGATATCCGGCCACCCGTCGCGGTCATAGTCAAAGAGAATTACGCCGCCGCTCATCGACTCGACGATGTATTTCTTCGATGGATCGGCGGTGTGCGTGAAGTTGATCCCTGTTTTGGCAGTCACATCTTCCAGCTGCGGGATAGGCCGGCCGCTACACTTGGTGGACTTCGCCCCGGGCGGCGGAGGCACAGGTGGAGGGTGGCCCTCCTGCGCCTGTAGCAGGCTAGCGCAAAGAAGAAAGATGATGAATGACTTAGCTGGTTTTTTCAAAGATAGCGAATCAAATATGCGCATTATGGATTCTGCGTCGGCGATTGCGCTATGTGCGGTCGCGACTTGGCTTTCAGCTCCTGGTAAACCGCGAGTTCGCGATCTGCATCGGCTGTCCGGGCTTCTTTCCGGTAGGCAGCCTGTAATTGATAGTGGACGTATTCCTTCTCGGGGCTGAGGCGAGCCGCCGCTTCCAGATGAGACACCGCTTCCTGCAATTGTCCTCGATCGAGCAGAATCTTACCCAGCTCATATTGGGCGTTCGCGTAGTCCGGCTGCGTCGCGATGACCTGCTCGAAGAGCTTTACCGCGTCGTCGGTCTTCGCTTCCTGCAGGTCGACGAAACCTAAGTGATAGGTGGCGTCGGGATCGCCGGGGCGGATCACAAGCTCAGTCTGTAGTTCACTCCGCGCATCCGGCCAATGCTCCCAGCGAATATAGGCCAAGCCTGCATAATAATGAGCCTTGGGCAGTGACGGATCAGCCTGTGAGACACGATGCAGCGTAGCCACGGCTCGGCCGTAGTCGCCAATTTCAGTCCAAAGCTGGCCAACCAGAAGCAGCGAATCGTTCGAGAGATTGCCGCTTTCATACTGACCTAAAACGTCAGAGGCCTCTTTCACATTGCCTAGTCTGGCAAGGGACGCCGCCCAGGCATAGCCCACAGTTCCGTCCTGCATGCCGGCGATTCCAAGCGGGCCGAAGGTCTTCACCGCCTCCGCATATTTCTCCGAGGCGAAATAGGCCATGCCGAGCATGGCGCGGATGGGAAGCTGGCCGGGCTTTTCTTCAAGCGCGCGAGAGAGACCACGGATCGCCTCAGGATAGTTGCCAGCCTTGAAAGCGCATTGTCCCAGGTTTCGAGAGAGGTCTGAGATTTCAGGATTCCAATGCTCCGCTTCCTGATAATGCCTGAGCGCGACGGCGTAGTCATGCTGAATTGCCTCGGCAGTCGCGAGATCGCTGAATCCCTGGCCTAGAATGAGCCGTAAATCGTCTTCCTCAGTTTTGGCGATGGTACGTTGGGTCTCGGATAAATTAGCGCTGGCCATGACGGTCGGGTCGACGCGGGCGAATGAATCCACGTTGCCCTGGCCAACCGGGGCTGCCTGGTTTTCGCGCCGTTTGTCGAGCGGCATCATGGCGGCCATCCCGCCTGCGCCTTGAGAGAGCAAAAGAGAAGTCGTGGCCTGCTGGCTCTGCTGCATGACCTTGTTTTGCAGGTCGCGAGCTTTCGCAACATAGGTGTCGCTCTCCTGCTCGCGTCCTGACTTCGCCAGGATGCGGCCCATATCGACGTAAGCCCTGCGAATTTCGTAGTTCGAGCGTGCTTCGTCCCGACCGGTCAGTTCGATGGCTTTGCGCAGCATCGGCTCGGCTGTCTTGTCATCGCCCTGGGCAAAGGCGTTCAGGCCTAGATAGAGCCAGGGCTCCGGCCATGTCGGGTTGACTTCCACCGCGGCCCTCAGATACTTATCCGCTACTGCATATTGGCGTTCACTGGAGGCCAGGAAACCGCTCATGTAATTCGCGAGAAAATCCTTCGGGTAATAGTGAAGTTCCTCGACGAATTCAGACTGCGCATCGGGAGTGGGTTTCCACTCATTCATTGCCAGGCGTGCGAGTCCGAGGAAATAATGCGCATGCGGAGTGCTCGGGTCGAGTTGGATGGCGCGCTGAAACTCTTTGATTGCGTCAGGCATCTGGCCCGCGTCGCGGTAGGCTCTGCCGAAGAGAACATGCAAGGAACCGCTATCCCCTGCCATCTGCTTCATCTGTTCGAAAACACCCGCAGCCTGTTGTCTGCCTTGGGCATTATTGATCGACAACCAACAGATCGCTAATGAGTAGAGGGTCTCGATTGAGGGCTGAATTCGCGCAGCATGCGACAATGCATCCGCCGCTTTTGCATACTCTTCCTTGGCGGTGAAAGCCCTACCGAGAACAAGATAGGACCGCGCGTTATCAGGGTCGGCTGGCAACGCCTTCTGTGCATAAAGTATGGCGTCGTCAGGCCGTTCAGCCAGCAGGCTGCTCGTCGCGAGTTCAATATAAGCTCCGGGAATATCTTCGAAGCTGAGCGATGCACGATAGAGTTCCGCTGACTGAGCATAGGCCGATTCGAGAAGCCGCAGCTCTCCCATGGATCGAAGCGCGGAGGCGATCAAGAGCTTGCTCGCTGAAGCAGTGGCGACAGGATTGCCTGAATTTCGCGCAGCATCCGCCGCAAGAATTCGTTTCCTGAGCTCATCTTGAGCGGGATTTTCTTGTGATTTCCCTGCAGGGTGCGCTGCTGAAGAATGCTGACCGGAAGACTGACCCGGCGCTTTCGGGAGGATTACGATCACCGAAGCAAGCACACAAAGAGCAGCTCCGGCAGAAAAAGAATTCCGCGTGTTAGAAATCAGATCCTTCAATTGTGCGGAATGGTGTTTCACAGCTAAGGGTAGCACTCGACTCTGTACAAAGAGTAAGCGGCGGGGCTTCAGTCATCAAGCCCCGCCGCTTAGTTTAGTAGGTGAAAGTCAGCACTTCTAGAACGAGATTCTCATCGAGTACTGAATCTGCCGTGCCGGACTCCCCGGGTTCACCGCACTCGCCTGGCCAAAGCCGTTAGGAGCGGCGTTGGTGGGCGTGTTGGCAGTGGTCACGATGTTGTTGGTCGGACTGCACGGCTGGCCTGTGGGTCCAGTATATGAACCTGGATCTGCTGCTGTGCCCGGGCTCGCCGGAGTCGCTCCGCCGCAATACAACGGACTGGACGACGTAAAGCCTGCACCTTCCAGGTTGCCGCTATTGAAGTTGGGATGGTTAAAGAGGTCGAAAAAGTCCATCGCGAACTTGATCCGCACCTTTTCTTTGATCATCCAGTTCTTGGCGAGTTGGAAATCCACGTTCGTGTTCGGCGCGCCGAAGCATGAACCGCGGCTTGCCAGGTTGGCCGGGAAGGTGCCGAGCGCGTATCCCATCAGGGTGAAGTGTCCTGGATAGATAATCTGGTCCCCGTTCCGTCCCTGGTTGCAGCTTATCTGTGAAATTGCCAGCGGCCGTTGATTCCCGGTGTAACCAGTTCCGACCAGCCCGCTCAAGCCGCTGGAGTATCCTGGAACGCAGGTACCCTGGAGCGCCGCGATCGAATAATTCCAGGGGTAGTAGTTGGTGCATCCACCGCTGGCGCCCGCGGAGAACACAGTTAAAGAGCTACCCTCAGCAAGGGTGATGATGCTGTTGCTCTCCCACCCACCCAGGGTCTGCTGAACTAACTTGTTGTACTGCGCCAGCTTCGGCAGGTACAACACTTCACTGGCTACGAAGATATTCGGACGGTTGATGTTCGTATTGCCCTTGTCCAGGCCGGGGTTGGATTGATCGGTGGTTGCTTGCGAGTCGAAGCTCCCTGACGAGTCATCCAGGGTGACATTGCCGATCGAGTGGGACCACGTATAAGCCGCCTGGAAGGTTGACGGACCATACTGCGAGCGGAACAGTGCCTGGAGCGATTGGTAGTTGGCATGGCCTCCGCGAGCAAAGCCGCCGATCATCCCGAAGTTGCCGGCAGGGCGGAGCAGGTTTTGAGCGCTTCCGCTGAGAAATGCACCATCCAGATAGCCGGAGGCCGGGATGCCATTCGGCTGCCACATCGACGTCAGGTGTTCTCCGTTATTGCCCACGTAGCCGATCTGCAGGGTGGTGTTGCGAGCTAATTCCTGCTCGACCGACACGTTCCATTGCCACGAATTCGGAATAAACCCGTTCGTGGTCTTGGCCCCGGTTGGTGAGACGGCGGGACTCGCCAGGGGTGGGGCCGTGTCGATGGAGCGATTGGTAGTTGCATTGATGACGAAAGGCGCGTTGTTAGCCAACCTCTCGGCAATTCCCACTTCCTCCCGTGTGAAGAACTGACCTCCACCGGCACGCAGAGCAGTTTTTCCATCGCCTCTCACATCCCATGCGATGCCGACACGAGGAGCGATACTGTGGTTGTTCTGCTGCACCAGGGCAGAGTTTGGCCCGGGTGTGCCGTTGGAGAGAGGCAGGCTTACGCCCAGTCCCGCAAGCAGCTTGACAGCATTGGCGCAGGGCGTTGTCCCCGGCACGATGAGAATTCCATTGCAGGCATCGGAGGGATTTGCTGCGCCCTCGGATGCGCTATAGGCCGAAAGGCTCCAATTGGCCCATTGGTTGGGGAAATTCCCGCCTGAATTGAAAGCCGGATTGGTGTTTCCACCATTGGTACCGCCGTAAGGCTCGCGGAGAAGCGACCAGCGGAAGCCGTAGTTGATAGTGAGGTTGCGCCGGAACTTCCAGCTATCACCGAAGTATGGCTCGAAGTCGCGCCAGTGAACATCGGCGATGCCATCGATGCTGTTCTCAGTGATTCCGGCAAATACCTGGGGAGTGCTGCCCGTCCCCGGAATCAGGATGTTGGCCAGAGGGTTGTTCGTCTGGAACAGGGGGGTATTATTTCCCGGCATTATGGGCCTGTCCGCTCCGTTCCCGTTGCTTTCCACCTTCTCATTGAAGCCTAGCTGAATACCAGTCTTGAAGGTGTGGTTCCCATGTACCTTGGAGAGGTTGTCCTGGATTGCATAAAGATCCTCGTGGTTACCGTAGGGCGCGATATTCCACATCGAGGCCTGCGCGCTGTACGACCCGTAGGGATTCAAACCGCCCCACCCTCCGAACCACTCATCCTTCTGTTTGAGTGCAGTCGGCCATGACGGGGGATAGGCTGATTGCAACGCCGGCACGGTAGCTGCTTCGGTACCCGCCAGCGTCGTGATAATGCGATTTTGCCCAAAGCCAAACTCGACGTCATTCACCATGGTGCTCGAGATTTGCGTACTGAGCTTGGCCAACACGCTTCTGGAAGGCTGGGCCCAGCTTGATTGAATGGTGGGGTATGCAGACTCGCCCCAGAAGGCGGACGGGTTGTTCGGCGCTGGATTGTTCCAGTTATCGTCGGTCCAGCGGAAAGTAGCGCGGTTGGACTTATTGAGGTCATAGTCTATACGGACGTTCCACTCTTTCCAGTCCAGATTGTTCTTGACTGGCGCTGCCCAGTTGAATCCGTTGCCGTTCACGGTCGCGCTGGTGGGAGCGGGATAGAATTTGGCGATCAGCAGTCCACCGGCATCAGGATTGGCAATTTTATCAGGATTACCGGGTGCCTGGGCGAATGACGGGATGGTCGGGATGCTCGCGCCGCATTGATCGGTCTTGGCAGTGCCGAAGCCGCTGAAATCGCCGCCCTCTTCCGCTTGGGTCGGAACGCAGTTGGCGAACGAGGCGCCCTGAATCTCCTTGTTCCACTCCTGGTTCCACCAGAAGAACAGCTTGTCTTTTATGGCCGGCCCGCTGATGTTGTAGCCATAGTCGCTGCGGTTCTCCTGGGCCTTGCCGGTGCCGTTGTGGTTCGAAAACCAGTCGTTGGCATCCAGAGCAGTATTGCGGCCGGAATAGAAGACGCCGCCGTGAAACTGATTTGAGCCCGACCTGGTCGTGATGCTGATGATGGCGCCCGCGGCCTGACCGTACTCAGGGCCATACGAGTTCCGGATCATCTTGAATTCCGCAATGGTGTCCACTGAGGGGTAAACAAGAATGGTGCGGTTTGAGCCGACGTCATTGTTGTTGACACCGTCGACCAGGAACAGATTCATGTTATAAGGGTTGCCGTTGACGGAGAAGTTGACGCCGCCATCCAACCCCTTACCCACGAAGTTAGCGCCCTGCGCTGCACTTACGCCGGGAGACAGCTGAGTCAGTCCCACAAAGTTCTCGCCGTTTAGTGGCAGTTCGCGAACCTGCGTACCCGAAACGACCTCACCCACGGAGGCTGACGTTGTCTGTACCTGAATAGCGTCCGCCGAGACGGTCACTTTTTCGCTGACCATGCCCATCTGAAGCGCGGCCTTCACTTCGGTATTTGTGGAAGTGTGAACCTGGACGCCGGTTTCGACGTATTCCTTAAAGTTGCCCTGCGTCACATGCACTTCATAGGTACCCACCGGCAACTGGGGGGCAGTGAAATTGCCCTGTGCATCGGACTTTACAGTAACCGTATCATTGGTGCCGGTGTTGACGATGGTAATTGTCGCGCCGGGAATCGCGGCCCCTGACGGGTCGGTCACCGTTCCTGTGATCGTGCCGGAATATTGTTGGGCGTGCAGGCTGAACGGGATCGCCAGCAGCACAGCTAGAAGTACGTAGGACAGCATGCGAAGCGTAGTCCGCTTCTCGCACACTCCCCCGCCCCCTGTAAATCGATTGCACATAAAGTGCCTCCTTGAAAAGTTCATGGTCGCGCGATCCGAACGTCGGAATTTAACTATTCCGTGGTTTCGAACCCTGATAACGTTAACAGCTTGAACTGAAACGTTTGATTACTACTGGTAACACACGACTGTCAACAAAAAATAATGGCAGTCGTCCAAAGCTGGTAGAGTTCCTGCTTTCCCAACGAGATACGATTCATCGAATCTTTAGACCTTTGGATAGATAGTCCTTTCATCCTTGGCGGACGCAGGAAATGATTCGATCCACCGCGAATTCTATATCGAAAGTTGTAAACCTGTATAGTCTTCTTATTGAGCAACCGACTAATAAACTTGATGCTGGCATTTTTTACTGAAAACAAACGGTTTATCTGGCCGGCGACGGCGCGCCATCGCCTCGCCCATCAGAATCGGCCTTGAAAAAAGTTGATCCGATGCAGGGTTAAGGCTATGGTAGGGCCTGATAAACCTCACAGGATTGCGTCGGATTTTCAGAGTGAGCATGGCTGTCGACGGTAATCGGCTCCGCCTTTCCCGGCAGGGGCTTTTCCTTTTCCTTGCCCTGGCTGCGGCTCCGCCCTGCCTACGGGCCCAGCTTTCGACCGAAGATCACCTCGCCGAGCCGGGCTTCTGGCCAACTCAGGGTGGAGCTTCGCGCAATGACTATGTGGGACCGGCTGCGTGCGCGACGTGCCATGCAGCCAAGGCTGCTTCGCAGCCTAAAACACCCATGGCGCGCACAATTTCATACGCGGCGGACGCTGAAGTCCTTCTCACCCACCCGAATCTCACCTTTTCTGTCGGCGTTTACCGGTATCTCATCAAGAGCGATACGAAGCATAGCCTTTACTCGGTGACGAATGGAACCGAGACGCTGGCGTCGCCGCTGCTGTGGGCCTTCGGCACACCGCGCGTAGGTCAGTCCTATCTCTTCAAGAAGGAAGACGGGCACTTCTATGAGGCCCGCGTCACATATTTTCCGAGCCTCAAGAACCTGGGCTTTACGCCGTCTCGCGATCTGGCGTCGCCCAAAGATGTGGAAGAGGCGATGGATCGGCCGGTTGGAGCGGCCGAGATCGGCCGTTGTTTCGGCTGCCACACTACGGCTTCCACCATCGATGGCAAATTCGACGAAGAGCATCTCATTCTCGGCGTCACCTGCGAGGCCTGCCACGGACCGGGCGCGAAACACGTAACCGCGATGAAGACCCTCATGAACGGCGATCTCAACACGCGCCAGGTAGACATCTTCAACTCTGCAACTTTGAGCCCTGTGGACTCCGTCGATTTTTGCGGAGCCTGCCACGGCACCTGGTGGGATGTGAACCTTTCAGGCGTAAAGGGAGTCTCGACTACCCGATCCGCGCCATACCGGCTTGTTACCAGCAAGTGCTGGGGCAAAAAAGGCGACGCCCGGATCACCTGTGTCGCCTGTCATGATCCTCACGAGCAACTCCAAACGGAGGCGGCCGCCTATGACCACGCCTGCCTGAAGTGCCATGTGAATGCGTCGGGCCAGAAACCAAGGGCGGAACATCCCGGCGCAGCCTGCCCAGTGGCAACCAGGAATTGCACCTCCTGCCATATGCAGCAGGTATATGTGCCGGAAATGCACGACAAGTTCACCGATCATCGGATTCGCGTCGTACGCGAGGGCGAGCCCTTCCCGAATTAGAGCGACCAGGCCTCTGCGAGACTATTTCCACTTCCCCGTTCCTTCGACGATGGTGACGTATTGGTCGGCCGGAAGACCGGTGAAGCGTTCCACCGCGCCGCCAGGTTCCGGCCAATGAACTTCAAGCCAATCCACCTTGGAGTGTTCTCCAAGCCCCAACACTATTCGCGGGTCATGCGAAGACAGAAAGCTGCCGCCTCCAACCTTCATGCGAGTGCGATTCAGATCTCCGGCCTGGTATGTAACCCGCGCTCCGATTGCGTCCGGATTCGACTTGCGGCCGAGAAGCTTCAATCCCAACCAGCGATTAGATTTAGCCGCATTGTTCCTGAGCAGAACTGGCGCACCGTCGTTGACGCTGATCAGCACATCGACTGCGCCATCGTTGTTGAAGTCGCCAATCGCCAGACCGCGCGCGGCGAAATTCTTCATGAATACAGGTCCGCTCTGCTGGCTGACATCCTTGAATGACCGCCCGTCGTTGTGAAAGAGCAGAAGCGGCTCGCGATATGTAACTTTATTTGATATTTGATCGACAAGATCATCCGGAAATCCGTTCGAGAGGATCAGATCGACATTGCCATCGTTGTCGTAGTCGAAAAACTTGAGTCCCCAGCCGCTCATCCAGCGAGTAGCCATGCCGATTCCCTGCTGCATCGCCACGTCGTCGAATGTCCCGTCGTGATTGTTCTGGTAGAGAGAAAAAATCTCCTCGTCAATGTTTGCGACGAACAAGTCCATCCAGCCGTCGTTGTTGAAGTCCGCCGAGTCCACCCCCATCCCGGAACGTGCTCTGCCCTCGCCGCTGTAAGCCACGCCCGCGGCGAAACCATCCTCCGAGAAGCGCTTTCCATCCCGGTTCATGAATAGGAAGTTCGCTACGGTGTCGTTGGAGACGAACAGATCCATCCGGCCGTCGTTGTTCAGGTCCGTCGCGACCACGCCCCAGGCTTTGCCACGGTGCTCGGCGATCCCCGATTCCCTGCTGACATCGGTAAAGGTGCCATCTCCATTGTTGTGGAACAACCAACTCGGGCGCGGCTTGAAGATGCGCGGAATGCAATAGTGATGAACACCATCCTTGTCGATGCCGCATCCGAGTGCCGGGTCGAACTCGGCGAACTGGCAGACGAAGAGGTCCAGGCGGCCGTCGTTGTCGTAATCAAACCAGACGGCGCTCGAACTCCATCCGGCACATGCCACACCCGCCTTGTCGGTCACATCGGTGAAGGTGCCATCGCCATTGTTGCGATAAAGGATGTTGCGGCCGAACTGCGTAACGTAGAGGTCGGGAAAGCCATCGCCGTTGTAGTCGCCGACAGCGACACCCATCCCGTATCCGCCGCCGGCCACTCCCGCCTTTTCTGTCACGTCGGTAAAGGTGCCGTCGCGATTGTTGCGATAGAGCTCGTTGCGGAGCGGGCGTGGAGGCGTATAGAAATCCGCCTTGCCGCTGTTGACCAGGTAGATGTCCATCCAGCCGTCGTTGTCGTAGTCGAGGAAGGCACACCCGGCGCCGCTTGTCTCGGGCAAGTGTTTCTCGGCGGATTTGCCTGCGGTGTGGACCCAGGTAATGCCGCTGCTGGCCGGAGATATCTCCTCGAAGGCGGGTTGAGCGGCCGGGACACCGGCCGCGAACATTGGGAGCCCGTTTAGGGGAAGCATCGCCGGAAGCAGGCCCTGCAAGAAACGTCTTCGGGAAAGAGGAGGGAGCACAATCTTGCGGGTTGACTGCCGGGCCATCTTCCAAACGATATCAAACCGGTAAACCTACTGGTTTGCCGTAACCTCTACCCCCTCCCCCCCGTAAGTTTCGAAAACTGCGCTATTAATAGATTCTAAATGAGTTAGGATCGAGGTTGACGTCCAGTAAATTCATTCCATGGTACTTACACGCACTTAATAGATGGCAAAGGACTTAGATGAAGGGTTTTTAACCTCTTAAAAATGCGAAAGGCTGGACGCCTATGGCAGCCAGCCTTCTGAATATCCTGTTTCTAGTATAGCGACTTGAGGATATAAATCGGCCAAATTTCTGTGGTCAGTTCCGGTCTGCGGGGAGTTAGCTCATGGGAGCTAGCGATGAAGTAGTGGGCCAGCCAACACACCGATTTCGATGGGCAATGCATGACTCGGTGATTAGGGGCTCGTTGATAATCTGGCAGCGCAAAGTCAAAACAATGACTGACGTGAAGCGCGTTTTCCAGGACCGATCCTTTGAACGAATCCATGCTCGATGAGTGCTTTGCCCCTGTTATCGCCAACCACAAAGCTTGGGGCAAAAAATGCCCCAAACTTCGCGACGGGCTTCACCAGATTTGCTTAGAGCCTGAGTGGGGATGATGTCACTTCACCAGCGCGATCTCACTCGGCCGCCAGGTCTTGTTGAGCCAAGGCTCCAGTGGCCCGTACATGCGAAGGATCACAAACCAGCTCTTGCCCGGAACCGTTTGCAGCCAGTTGTTCTCTTTGCCTGCCGGCGCTTTTGGCGCGAAATAGATGTCGAATGAGCCATCCGCGTTCTTCTCTATACCCTTAGTCTGGCTTCCGACTGTCGGGAAGCGCTGGCCGGTCTGCAACATCGAGCGCGTCTGCGTGTCGTAGATCGTGACCGCCCAGAAGTTGTTTACCGGCACATCGGGCGGCAGATGGAGCTTGTAGGTTTTGGAGCCATCGAACGGCTGTTTCTTGCTATCAAAATAGGCCCCAGCGTAATCGGATCCTACTCCTACAGCCGTCTTCGCCATGGACGGCGTCACACCACCGGCATTGAAGTAATACAGCACAGCCGCGTCAAGCTGCATCGTGCCATCCAACTCGAACGTAGCGTTTCCGTTGGCGAAGAATTCAGACCAGATGCTATCGGTGCCGGGATAGAGATACACACCGCTCATGCGCGGCTCGAAAGTGATGGCACGCGCGGTGGCGCTTCCGAGTGCGGCGGATTCGGCGAGCAGCTTTTTCATCCGGTCGTCAGGAGCGAACGGCTGGCCCTTGACGATGCCGATGGTGGCGATCGCGCCGCGCTGCGACGGATCTATGGCGTCCATGGGCTCATC
>JABCZC010000064.1 GCA_013289875.1 Acidobacteriota bacterium
GCACCAGAATCGACAGATGCAGGTGACGCGCGAGTAGCGCAGCCGCACCCATCGCCATCGAGATTGAGAGTACTCCAACTCCCAGCGGCAATACCCCGGCCACAAGACTGCCGAAAGCCAGCAACAACAGCAGAAGAGTTACCGGCATCGCTCGTTCCTCGGCATGCCTGACGTCGTCTGCACTGACCTTGCGAATATCGAAGTTCAGTGGCGTTTCACCCGTAATCTCCAGTTTGATATTGGGGTATTGCGACCTCAGCTGACCTTCCATCCAGTCTGCTTTTGCCCTCAGTTGGGGGACCAGCGCCTCGACAGATTCATCGTGCGGGGCCAACCCGACGATGATCAAGGCCCCGCCGTTGTTTCCAGTGAACAGGGGATCTGGCCAATCCACACTCGAGACGGCACCGGCCACTCCAGGCACACTACGCAATGAACTGGTTAAGAAGCCTAAGGCATCCGCGCCTTTTGCCGAATCCGGATCGGGAATACCGCTGATTACCAGAACAAGGCGTTGGGCGTAGGGAGACTGAAAACGCTGCGCCAGTTCCAAGTCAACTTTTTCGGATTCTCCGCCCCTGATGTGAACAGCCGTCTCCAGACGACGTTCGACCCTGAAGGAAAAGGGCAGCAGCGCAAACGCCATAAAAAACCCCGACATCGCCAACCAGAATCGGCGGCGAGCGGCACCACGGCCAGTTTTCGAGCTAAGCATTACCATGGAAAATCAACGTCGTTTCCCGATTCGTCTGAGAGCAATGAACGACGTCGGTGATTGGACACATCCACAAATATAAATATTAGGGTGCAACCTTAACACTAAATAAGCTCATTTGCGCTCGGTCGAAGGCGGTACGACCGATTCCGAAACTGAGGACAGTGAAGGGGCTGTGTGAGAGACCTTTGCTGACTAGCGCATTGCTGGGTGGTCGTGCTCGAACATTCGCTCATAAAGAGATATGTTCGATGCCATGAGTATTGGCGGACGAGCCGAGCAGTCCGGCACGGAATCGGTGGCCGCTACGCTCGTCAGATTGTGGCGTGAAAGCTGTGGAGAGCGGTTTGGCTTCGCGTATGGGCAGTTCGAAGAGCTCATGCTCGAAGTTGCTGCGTCCCATCACTTTGGCTGCGGTGTCTACGAAGCTACGCCCGACGCTCAAAAAGCTGCGTTTTTCGATTCAATCAGGGTGAAAGAACTGGTGCTTGCCCGTGCCTGTGCTCTGGGAAATGAGCCCGCCTGGGAGGCGTTCCTGATTGAATACCGGGAGATGCTCTACAGTGCAGCCTACGGGATCACAAAGCAGGATGGGGTGGGGAGGGAGCTTGCGGATTCTCTCTATGCGGAGCTGTTTGGCATGTCCGCGCGTGGGGAACAACGGCAGTCGAAGCTGGCATCCTATACGGGGCGGGGATCGCTGGCGGGTTGGCTGCGTAGCGTTCTGGCTCAGCGTTACGTGGATGAGTACCGCAAAGCGCGGCGCCTGGTAAACATTGAGGATCAGGATACCGATCTGCTGGCGGCGACGCCCGAGGCGCCGACAATCGAAGAGGATGCTCAGCGCGAAGCATTGGGGGAGTCGGTAGGCGAGGTGCTCACGCAGCTGGCGGCCCAAGATCGGTTTCTCCTGCATTCCTACTATCTCGACGGCAGGAATCTGGCAGAAATAGGAAAACTGCTGGGCGTGCATGAGTCGACGATCAGCCGGAAACTGAAGCGGCTCGGACAGACCTTGAGACAGCAGATACTCAGGAAACTCAAGTCTTCCGGGCTCAGCAGCAGGGCCGCGGAAGAGGCGTTGAGCTGCGACGTTCGCGACATCGACGTGAATGTTCGAAGGTTGCTGCAAGTTGCGGAGAAAGAATCGTTCCATGAAGTGCAAGCCACGGAAGTACAAACTTCGGAAGTGCAGGCTGCGAAGACGTTTTCGGCGGGAGAGGAAAGCTGATGGCTGAAGGAAAGCATTTCGCCATACATCCCGACGAAAACCTGCTCGCGGCCTTCGCCGAGCACGCTCTGACATCGAGAGAGCACGAACAGGTGCTCAAACATCTGTCAACCTGCACGCGCTGCCGCGACGTCGTTTTTCTTGCGCAGCAAGGTTTTTCAGAAACAGAGGTATCTGAGGTGGCGCCCCCCTGGCCGGCAGCGGATCGGGGGAGGATATGGTGGGGATTGCTGGGGGTGGCCGGGGTTGTGGCCGTCCTGCTGATCGTGGTTCCGATTGCCGTGTACCGGCACAGGAACCAGGCCGTCCCCGGCGTGAGGGAGCAGGTCGCGTCCGGGGACCAGTTGGCGGCACCTGCTGTCCCCGAGTCTGCTCCATCGGCAGACTCCCTGTCCTTACGGGAGATAGCCCCGGCCAAGGCTGCGGGTAAGCGCGCGGACAAGAGGGCATCGCCCGCCGTTGCCATGAAGGGCCCCGCGGACATTGCCGGCTCCGTTGCTGGCACCGTTGCCGACCAGTCGGGGGCGGCGGTACCCGGAGCGCAGGTCACGGTGCGAGCGGCGTCCAGCGGCGAAGCCCGCAACGCTGTGACTAATCCGCAAGGGCGGTTCGATGTGGCACCTCTGCCGCCGGGGCAGTATGAGGTCGACGTGTCCGCTCCGGGATTCAAGGAACTCAGCCAGCAGATCACGGTTGAGCAGAGCGAGCGGACGAGCCTGGATGCGAAGCTCGAGATCGGCACGGCGACTCAGACGGTGAACGTCACGGCCGGAGCAGCGCCCCTGACAACCGCCGCGCCGGCCGCGTCCGCGATGGTGGCCGAGGATGCTGTGCCGCCGGCAACGTTTGCGGTCAAGGACGGCGTGGTTGAGCGCTGCATTGGAACCGAGTGCGCGTCGCGGATTCTGCCCTTGGGTGCACAGGCGGTTTCGGCCGCAGCGGGCGGGCAGACAGTGATGGCTCTCGACTCGGACGGGAACGTCTTTCTCAGTAACGACCAGGGCGAGCACTGGACCCCGGCCCGGGTGCAGTGGGAGGGGAAGGCGGTTGGCCTCCGAGCCGGCCCGCCCAGCCAGCCAGCTTTCCATGGCGCGTTCCTGAGCCGGTCGCCTGGGGTCTCCTCTGCAACCAGGTCACGTGGGGCCGTTGCCGGCACTGGGGCTGCGGCGCCTCCCGCCAGCTCCGTCACGTTTGAGCTGACGAACGATAAGGGTCAGGTCTGGGTGAGCTCCGATGAGGGCAAGACCTGGACGGCGAAGTAGTTCCTACCCACCCCCCTCCCTGTTTCGTTACCGATTCTGTAATCGATTGATATTAATTGGCTTAAGGGGTACGTCGGCGCTACCTAATAGCCAGTGAAGGACTTACTGGCGCCTTCATGATTCTAAAAGAGTTATTCGATGATATTGCACCGATTTAAAGGCAGTATTTATGACTGTGCTGTAACCGTTTGATTCTATTATCTGCATCTTGAGACTGTTTGATTCTAAAGAGGTTGGCGTCGACGCGCTTCGCAGAAGACGAAAGGCCTGGCTGCGATGGCTGCCGGGCCTTTTTGCTTCTATTTCTATTGTAGCGGATTGAGGGAAATTCTCGGCCAACGATTTGGTCTGTGGGTCAAGAGCAGGATTCTCCGTCATTCTCTGCAATCCTGAAGATTGCCTCCATGTGCTAGGAGCGCTCCATTTGTGACCAGGCGACGATGCGCTCATCGACGGCGAATTCGGTAAAACAAAAGGCGTTTAGCAGGACCTATCGATATTTTCCGTGCTGCTCTTCAAGAGACCAAGCCGTACAAGACTTTCTGCGGTAGCGATGATCGCCTCTTCATTTGTTCTTGGCTTACGATCAGCCGACTTCTCTTCAGCGAGTGGCCAATCACATTAGCTTTGGAGACCGATGTGTCTCCCGCCAGTCGCTTGGCGGCACGCCTTCCCAATTTCGGAATGCACGTCCGAACGAGTTGGGGTCTTCAAAGCCCAACAAGTAGGCCGCTTCGTTCAGCTCCAACGCTGAGTTGCTGAGGTAGTATCGCGCCATCTGATGACGTGCTTCATCCAGGACGCGTTGAAAGCTGGATCCAGAGTCCTGAAGCCTCCGTTGTAAAGTACGAGGGCCCATATGGAGAGCTTTCGATATTGCGTCGATCGAGGGACGGTGGCCTGTCAGTTTGTCTTGGATCGTACGGCGCACAAGCTCCAAAAAACTGTCCTCTTCTTTGTACTGACGCAACTGCTCCTCAAATTGCGGTGCGAGCAGGTCGAGCAGTTCGGCATTCCGAGTGACGAATGGCTTCGTTGCGTCTGAGGCACGAAAAACAACCACATTGCGTGGTGCGCCAACGACGACCTCGCAGCCTAGGCTACGCTCGATGTGGCGGACACTGGGACGCTGCTGGACGTACTCGACTCTAAGAGGGTTCAGTGTGGACCCGCTTCCGTGTCGTGCTAACGAACGCATCCACGAGAAGCAGTAGTCTGTGAGTGTCCATGGTTCCTCATCGACCGCTAGTAGCCAACGGAAGCCCACCGTGAATTCCTCAGCGTCGAGTTCCACAACGATTTCCTCGGGTGCCGTCAACTTCTTGTACCGGGCAAGATGTTGTGACGCCGCAACCAGGTTTTCAGTGGAAAGGGCGGCAATCGCCATCGGATGAAAGCGCTCGGTCTTCGTTTCAATCCCGAGTTTTACACCGACGAGCGGGTCAGAACTCACCTGATCGATGGCGCGCCAAAGTGCAAACAGCTCCCCCGTGGAGACAAGCACGCGGGTTTGCTCAAAGAGGTCACTCGGTAGGCCTGCCCTACGCAGCACGGCGGGAACAGAGACCCCCAACTCTTCTAGCTTTACTGCGAGGCGACCCGGAACGCGGAAGTGTTTGAGCATCGCATGATCTCCCTGTTTAAAGATACGTAGGTCGGCCGGGCTATGCCATGCAAAGACGTCAAAGGAGCTGCGAAAAGCGTCAAATCCGGCGCCTGTGGATTGTCGTGATTCGCAGCCAGATTGTCGTGTCCGGCAGGGCCAACCTGTCGCGTCGGCGCTAGGTTTAAGAGGTAGCTGAGGTAGATGAAGTAGCAGTCAGCCGATGCACTACAAATTCGCGTAGCGTAAACGGTCAGCCACGCTCCTTCGAGTTCCTCCAAGGGTCAACCGCACATATCGAGGAGAGCAATGAAAACCTTAATGTTAGGTCTGTTTCTATCAACACTGATTGTGCAATCGTCCGACGCACAGCAATCGCCAGCCCCACCAACGGAAACGATCAAAACTGCCGCAAGTCATACGCCCGAACAACAAGAAGTCATCAACCTCTCAAGCATGAAGTGGGATTGGATGGCTGACAAGAAGGTCGACTCCTTAGAGACACTATTTGATGACAAAGCCATGTTCACTCACATGGGCGGGACCTGGGGGAAAACCCAAGAACTAGCGACCATTAAGAGCGGCGGCATCTGGTACAAGAAGGCTTTCGTTTATGCAGTTGACGTTCGCATATTTGGTAACACGGCTGTCGTGCTAGAAGACATGGATTTACAGGCAGTAGTCGGTGCGCGCGAAGTCACCAATCCCTTTATGGTGACCGAGGTATATACCAAGGAAAACGGCAAGTGGAAGCTCGCCCAACTCACGTTTTCGCATCTGCTTAGACCGGTCAAAGTGGATAGCAATAAGAATTAGCCAACGATCGGGATGCTCAAGTGAAGCGTTTCATAACTGCAGTAGGAAAGTGAAAAATCGTGGAGAAAAGAAAATTAGGAAACAGCGGCCTTGAAGTCTCAGCATTGGGACTCGGCTGCATGAGCATGACCTCGGCTTACGGTCCTGCCGCAGACAAGGGCGAGATGATCAAGTTGATGCGCTCCGCTCACGACAAGGGAGTGACATTCTTCGACACGGCCGAGGCCTACGGCCCCCTTTGCAAATGAGGAGCTTGTTGGAGAGGCTTTGCAGCCGATCCGCGAGCAGGTTGTGATCGCTACGAAGTTTGGCTTCGACATTGATCTCGAGACCGGCAAGCGCGGCCCTGGCACGAATAGCCGTCCCGACCACATCAAGGCTGTGGCTGAAGCTTGCCTGAGGCGGTTGGGTACGGACCACATCGACCTCTTCTACCAGCATCGCGTCGATCCGGATGTGCCGATTGAGGAAGTTGCTGGTGCGGTTAAGGGACTGATCGCCGAGGGTAAGGTGAAGCACTTTGGCTTGTCTGAAGCGGGTGTAGACACGATCCGCAAGGCTCACGCCGTGCAGCCGGTCACCGCCCTGCAAAGTGAATACTCGCTCTTCTGGCGTGGACCGGAAGACGATGTGCTGCCCGTGCTCGAAAATCTTGGAATCGGCTTCGTTCCGTTCAGCCCTCTCGGCGCTGGCTTCCTGACGGGGCAGATCGACGAAAACACCAAGTTCGATCCGAGCGACTTCCGCAACAACGTGCCACGCTTCTCGCCGGAGGCTCGCAAGGCAAACATGGCGCTCGTGCACGCCGTGCAGGCAGAAGCCGATCGCAAGGGCGCTACGCCTGCGCAGATTGCGTTGGCATGGTTATTGGCACAGAAGCCGTGGATCGTTCCCATCCCCGGCACTACGAAAATCTCCCGCATGGAAGAGAACCTCGGAGCCGTCGATGTTCAGTTAACGGAGAGCGACCTCAACCAGATTGAAGATGCTACTTCGAAGCTGTCGCTAGAAGGTGCTCGCCTGCCAGAGGCAATGCTCAAGATGACTGGACGGTAGACACTCTTCCGCTCCTTCGATACAAGGGCATCAAGTAGAACGGTGCGCAGCAAGCATCCTCCGCAACCCGTCGAACGGTCATGATCGAAATTCGGTCCTGATAAGCGTGCAACTAGCCCTGGCCAGACAGGATGAAAAGGAACAGTATTTGTTCCTTGGGAGTCGGCTAGGCTTCAGTAATTCGCGGTACCGGCCGCGGCGAGCCAATCCGTCTCCGTTAGAAGTGGCAATGTCCCGGGTCTGCGACGTCAATACGACGGGTCGCGCCTGCCGGAATGAGCTGGACAGCGATGGATTGTGCCAGAAAGTTGCCTTCGTTCCGGACGATGTGCGCATGGTCACCCCCGTGATCGACAAACGTCATGCCCTTGGTGTACGCGTGAGGCTTGCATTCGGGATCGTCTGCCCAGTACTCCGTCACCGTACCCGCTGTGACGACGATCAGGCTGTGCCCAGGGTGCGTGTGCCAACCGGTGCTTCCTCTCGGCTGCCACACATTGCTCTGGACGTACAGGTCTGACGGTCCCTCGGTTTTCTGCTGGGACAACCAGACCTTTGCCCGCCGGTCGGCGTCGCGGGAGTCCGGGATGATGACCTTGTCAAGCAGATTGACTTCGCCGAACTTTCCGCTGATGACCGTTGTGGCCGCAAACCCAAGAGCCTGTGTCGCCCCAACATTTCCCGTGTATTCGAGAGCCGTGACCGCGATCGCAACGCTGAGCAATGCCAGACATGTCGTTCTTGTCATTCCGATCTTCTTTCTCGTCGGCGAGCCAACAGGCAGGATCTGCCAGTCTCCCAAGGCCCATATTGATTCATGAGGTGGCGCAGTCTCAATAAGGCCTTTCAGCGAGAATCTACGAAGTGGCGGTCATCATCCGACTGATCGTTCATCAACGGTCGTCTCGCCTCCCGATCGGGTCGGCTGACGAAATACGAACGACGCCATGGATGGCCTGCGGCCCAAAATGTGTCGTCGCAGGTCCCCCGAACACCAGCGTGATATTCGAATCCGGTTGCGAGTACCGCACATCGTTTCCTCCGGTGACGCAGACCTGCAGTGTCGATGAAGGCGGATCCGTCTCAAAGGGGGCAATACTTCCATTCCCGGTCATCAAGCTGACCGTGCCGTTCAACTGAAAGCCCGTTATAGTGGCGGGGGGTAGGTATGCGGGGCAGCCGGTCATGTCCCAGGTGACCCTGACGTTTGTCAGCCGGATGTGGTGTGTGTGAGGTTTTACAAGGGGCTGTGTTGGATCTACGGCACCCGCCGAGGTTCTCCCGTAGCCGGACATGGTCATATCCGCTGAGAAGTCAGCGGTTCCCCATTCCGGGTTGACGTCCATCGACCATTGACCATGCATCTCCCATGGGCTGCCGCTGACGCTCGCACTCAGGGGTGAATAGTCGTTGATCAGACCGCTGAAGTGTACTGGCCTGCGCTCCTGGGCCAAAGCACAGGTGGCTGAAACCAATAAAAGCAGTGAAAGCACGCGTACCGCCGAAGTCAGGGTTTTGCTTTTCATGAAGGAGCTCCAGTTTGAGATTTGCGTGTGACGCATAGACACCATGGGACACCTGAGCGTGGAGCTCAAGCGGCAAGGCGCGGAATGGCGGACTTTCCCCGACTTGTCGTCGAATGTCGCCTTTTGCCGTGCCTCTGACGGCGGGGCAGGCTACAATTCGGTTCGCGGGTTCGTCGCAACCGGGGACTAATCAGGAGAGAGCGATGGGTGAACGATCCCCCAGCACAGCGTCATCCGCGAGAGCCTCCGAAGATCGTCTGGATTCGTGGAAAGAGATTGCGGCATACCTCAACCGCGACGTGAAGACGGTCCAACGCTGGGAGAAGCGGGAGGCGATGCCGGTTCACCGGCACCAGCATGACCGGATGGGCTCGGTCTATGCTTCCCGAGCGGAGCTGGACGCATGGGTGCGCGGCCGGAATCTTCAGACAGCGCAGGAGAACGGGAACGAGGTCATCCCGCCTGATCCTTCGGCACCGCCGCTGCTCTCGGAGAGATCGACCTCCTGGATCAGATGGAAGCCTGTCCTGCTGTTCACCGCGCTTGGAGCCGTGATGGTGATCGGCGCAATCCTCTGGTTTCAGAGGACAGAGTACTTCTGGCGAAATCCAATCGCTCACGCTCGATTTGAAACGGTCACGGACTTCGGGGGAGTGGAGCAGGCCGCCGCGGTCTCGCGCGACGGTCAGCTTGTTGCGTTTCTGTCCGACCGGGACGGGCAGATGGACGTCTGGGTTACGCAGGTCGGCTCGGGAGAATTCCACAACCTGACCCGTGGGAGCGCGAAGGATCTCGCCAACCCATCGATCCGCGTCCTGGGGTTCTCGCCCGATGGGTCTCTGGTCACCTACTGGGCTCGCAGGCAGGGCGGTTCGGGCGGCGGCGATATCAGTATCCGAGCGTTGCCAACACTGGGGGGACAGCCGAGACCATACCTCGAAGGCGTGGCGGAGTACGACTGGTCGCGCGATGGCTCCCGACTCGCATACCACACGCCCGGGCCAGGAGACCCGCTGTTCGTGTCAGACGGCAGCGTCGGATCAGGGGGTCGGCCCATCTTCACGGCGCCGGCCGGGCTTCACTCCCACTTTCCCCTATGGTCGCCCGATAGCGCATTCATCTATTTCGTCCAAGGTTCCCTTCCGGACAAGCTGGACATTTGGCGCATCCCTTCAGCCGGCGGAACTCCTGAACGGATTACGTCGCACAACGCGCGTGTGATTTATCCGGTTCTATTCGGTCGGCGAACGTTGATGTACCTTGCAAACGATCCCGATGGCTCCGGCCCATGGCTTTATAGCATGGACGTCGAGCACCGGATTCCCCATCGACTTACTTCGGGACATGAACGGTACACGTCGCTGGCGGCCAGTGCCGATGGCCGCCGTCTGGTTGTCACGGTTGCAAGTCCGAAAACAACACTCTGGCGTTTACGGATTGCTGAGTTGCCCACGGAAGCGTCGGCAGCTGCTCCCATTCCTCTGACGACCGGCGCGGGATTCTCGCCACGGCTGGGTCCGGATTATCTGCTGTATGTTTCCGAGAATGGCGCAGGCGAGAGCATCTGGAAGTTGGCCAATGGAGCCAGCACAGGGTTGTGGACTGGTAAGGAAGCGCGAGTTTTTGGCGGCCCGGCAATTTCTCCGGATGGACGCCATATCGCATTCTCGGTCAGCCAACAGGGGAAAGCGCTTTTGTATGTGATGCAGGCCGACGGCACGAACGCCCGCATCGTGGCCGATTCCCTGACCCTGCAGGGCGCTCCATCCTGGGCGCCCGACGGGCAATCAATCACGTCGGCGGTAGTGGATCACGGCGTCCCACACCTCTTTCGCATACCGATCGACGGCCACCCTCCGACTGCTTTTACCCAGGAGTACTCGGTGGATCCCACGTGGGCTCCCGATGGCAGCTTTGTTATTTACTCGGGACCTGACATCGGTACCACGTTCTCTGTGAAAGCCGTCACAGCCGAATCCGGGCCGCATCCCCTGTCGCCCTTGACTCTGACTCGGGGGGCTCGACACATGGTCTTCCTGCCTGGAGGACGGAAACTTGTGGTGCTGCGAGGAGAGATTCAACACAAGGATCTCTGGCTCATCGATCTGGAGACGGGGGCCGAGCGGCAGCTATCCAGCCTCCCTCCAGAATTCGACATTCGCGACTTCGACATCTCGCCAGACGGCCATGAAGTTGTCCTCGAACGCATGCAGGAACGCTCGGATGTGGTGCTGCTGGATCTCCCGCGACCGTGATCCGAGAGCCTGGATGCACGCCTGAAGCTTCGCTGATTGCGCCCCTTCGCAAAGTGCGCGAAAGGGTGGGATGCCGCATGCGGCATCAGCTGGGCAGGATGGTTGCCGTGATCTCTCGCGGCCCAACAACATTCCCGGATTTGCCGGCCTTCTTCACGGGCGCCTTGCTTGAATTGCCGGTAGCCGGCTTCTTCGCCGGCGGTTTTCTAGCTATCTTCAGCTCTTCCCAGTCCTTTTCCGTCTGCTCGGCGTAGGCCTCGGCGAATCGGACGAGGGCCTCGCAGAATTTTTCGCCATTGCCGATGTAGCCGGCCAGGACGCAGGCGTCGCCCGACCGGGCATGGCCACGGGCCAGGAGTTCGCCGCACATTTCGGCATATTCGAACAGGCCGTCCCCGGCCAGGTCCTCGATTTCAATGCTGCCTTTGTGATCGTTCAACTGGCGGACTTGATACTGGCGATTGGCGATGGTCGTCCAGCCGAGAAAGGGGTCGGACTGGAACTGCAGGGCGCGCTGTCCGTTAACGACGCGCTGTCCCTGGTGCGAAGCCAGGCTGTCCACATTCACATAGGGCGCGTAGGCCGATCCGGGCTGCTCCTTAATCTGCAAAAATAACGGATCGCCCGGGCCATTGCCCTCGAAATAGATCACGTAGTCGCGTAGGCCGACCGAGCCCGTTCCGACGACCTTGAAAGCTACGTCGATGGGATTGTACTGCGCGAGAAAGTGACGGCGCTCGGGCTGCAGGGTCTGGTTGTATTCGACAAGCGAAGAAAGCACAGCCCGACGCTGGGCGGCGGTCACACGGGTCAGGAGGGGCTTTTGGTCCTTGAAGATTCGCTTGCTGTTCGGCGTCTTTGCCGGTTCCGTCAACCGTTCTAGACTGTGCAGAGGTGTGCTGCGCTCGGCCTTCAGGAGCGCCTTCGACACCGGGCTGATCCGCTGCAGCCGATGGACCTGGTAACGCGCGATTTCGGTCACCGGCATCCGCGCAAAGGTGTCGACAAATCTCTTGTAGCGCTCGATAAACGCCAAGACGGCCGCTTGGCAGGCTGATTTTTTGGCAGCCAGGGCGCTGCCACACAGCACCAGGCTGGTGGAAAGGCGCTTCAGGTCCCACTCGAACGGCCCGGCGATGGTCTCGTCGAAGTCATTGATGTCAAAGACCAGACGTCCATCGGGAGCGGCGTATGCGCCCAGGTTGCGCACATGCGCGTCTCCGCAAATCTGGTTTACGATGCCGGTGTTGGGCAGCGTCCCGAGGTCCGCCGCCATGACCGGAACGGCTCCGCGGAAGTATCCGAACGGAGATTCGAGCATGCGCTCGTACTTCAGTGTCACCAGTTGCGGAATGCGGCCGCGCATTGATTCCTGGAGGAGTTCGACCGGCCCGCGACGCCGGCTCTCCGGCTTCCATTGAGAATGCTCCTGACGGGCAAGCTGCTTGCGGCGCGCACGGCCCAGAGCTCTACGTTCCTGCGGGGTTTGAAGATGTGTCATTTAGTTCTCGTTCTACTATAAGATACTGATATTACTAATGTTGTATTGAATATGTGCTCTCTCCAAACTGTACTACGATGTGCTAAACCTTAAGTTTCCGCCTCGGTGCCTCACAGTTGGGCAGCAGGTACGGAACTTCTTTGTCTCCCAGACTGGGTACCAACTACAGTATCCGACTGCGTACTTCACCGCAGACAGAGCAGGTGTCAGTTTGTGTAACAGTATCAGTTGCCTTGTCAGGTCTCCTCGGGAGTGGTTCCGGTCTAGCTGGGATTTCTGCATCCAATGTCCCTGAGGCTGGAGAGACAACGTGAATAGACAAGAAATCCTGATCGAGGTTGAAGCCACGATTGCGGGCCTACAACAGGCACGGTATCTGTTGGCCGGTGGCCACGGTAAGGCTGCGAGTGCAAACGGCAAGGTAAGACGCCCCATGAGCGCCCAGGGACGAGCAAACATTGTAGCCGCTCAAAAGAAGAGATGGGCGGAGCTTAAGAAAGCCATGAAGCGATAAACGATACTCGCTGGCTACGTCGCGACCGAGAACACCCACGCCCCGTTATGCCGCTGAACAGACATCGCCTGCCCGCAAAACGTCAGCGTGTATGTGCCAACTGGCAAGTCTCGCGGAGCACCGCAAATGAACGAACGATCATACTCATAGAGATCGGTGCCAGGGAGCGATACCTTTTCAGCGAACACCGTGCAAGCGACATCCTGCCCCATTCCCTGCAAGCGTCCCGGCACCCTGACCGATTCACGTTTAGATGGCATTTTGGTCTCCGCACTCGTAAGCAGAGGATACGCCAGTCCGGATCGAAAGCCGTGCCCTACCTGGGAAGCGCACGGGCGCACCGCCCTTGGCATCAATAGCGTCCTTCGATGCGCTCCGGCCTGAGATTTCCACATATACTTTCGCTTCTTATTCGCCTACCCTTGATCCATGTTCCAAGGCCCATCCAGCCAACGCGCCTTCGTGATCGCCTGCAACTGATGCCGAGAGAACATCCCCGCGATGGTCGAGACGTTGCCTGCGTTGTGGATCGCGATCTGGTGTCCTCTGTGCTCTGAGCACCGGCGCTACCTGCCCTACAGGGGTTTCCAAGGGCAGAGTGTCCTACGCGCTTGCTAAGAAGCCCATCCGTAGCACACAGGGTGGTGCGAGGTAGCACATGGGGAAGATCAGACGGGCCAAATGCACTAGGATTGGATTCTGGGTATGAGAGGTTATTGGCCATGCTGAATCGCAAGCTCGGAAACACTGGAATCGCCGTATCCAAAATTGCTCTTGGAACCATGTATTTCGGTTCGGAGACGCCGGAGGATGATGCGTTTGCCATTCTCGACGCGTTTATCGAAGCTGGTGGCAATCTGGTCGATACCGCCAATGTGTACGTCAATGGCGTCTCGGAAGCAATCATCGGGCGCTGGTTTGCTGCCCGGCCTCGTGATGTGACCGACCGCGTTGTGCTCGCCACGAAAGGCCGTTTCAATGCAAGCCAAGAGGTGAACTCGGCTGGACTGACGCGCCGCTGGCTCCATCGCTCGCTGAATGCTTCTCTCGAACGCCTGGGCGTTGAAACCATCGACCTCTATCAGCTCCACGCGTCCGACATGCACACGCCGGTAGAGGAAACGCTATCGTTTCTCGATGAAGCAGTGAAGGCAGGCAAGATTCATTACATCGGCCTGTCGAACTTCACTGGCTGGCAGCTTCAGCTCATCATCTCCACCGCTAAGGCAATGGGCGTGCAGGCTCCGGTGACGCTGCAACCGCAATACAGCCTATTGTCACGCGAAATTGAGTGGGAGATTATTCCCGCCGCGCTGCATAACGGGATTGGCTTGCTGCCGTGGTCGCCACTTGCTGGTGGCTTCCTCACGGGCAAATATCAGCGCGGAGGCCGCGCAGCCTCGGACACCCGGGCGGGTTCTGAAAAGCCGCTCTACCAGAAAATTTCAGAGGAGTATGCGGACTCCGATCGCAACTGGGACACAATTGATGCCGTTGTTCGTATTGCCAAAGAGATCGGCGCGACGCCTGCGCAAGTGGCCTTGAGCTGGATCGCAGACCGTCCAAGCGTTATCGCCCCGATCGTCGGCGCCCGCACGGTCGAACATCTACGCAGTAACCTCGTCGCTGCCGAGCTGACGTTGGACAGCGATAAGACCGCTGCTCTTGAGAAGGTCAGTCGGCCAGAGCCTGGCGGCTATCCGTATGGTGCCTTTGGTGCATGGCAGCGTGGACGCCCGTTACAGGATGGGAATGAAGCTGCTCCGGCGACTTTCATTGGTGGTTCCAAGAATCCGACCGGACGCGCCTGAAACTTGGGGTCGAGTGCCCCCCGTTACCAAAAAGCAATCGACTATCCTATCGCTGTGTGCGGCCGTTACCAACGTCGATCCGACAAACAGCGCATCTCTGAACGCTTCGCTCTCGGCAACGTTGACACAGATGCGCGTTGGCTATCTCGCGACTGCAAACACCCACGCTCCGTTACGCCGCTTGGCATTCAGCACTCTTCCGTCAAACGTCAGCTTGTACAGGCCGCTTTGCAAGCCGCGCGGAGCACCGGAAATGAACGAACGATGATATTCATAGACATCAGTGCCAGAGAGCGATACCTTTTCAGCGAACACAGTGCAAGCGACATCATGGCCCCATGCCCTGCAAACGTCCTGGCAACCTGACCGATTCACATTTTGACATTTAGCCTCCGCACCTGTAAGCAGGAGACGTCAGTCCAGATCGAAAGGGCGCAGTCTTTCCCTAGGGAGCGAACTGGACCCTCCTATTCAGCATCCTCGTTGCGGATTGAAGCAATTGAGACGTAGAACGTGTAATTTGATCCCGCGAAGATACATCTTTCGAACAGCGATTACAACTTTCCGTCGCCTTGTGCGGCCTGGGTCTGCTTTGTGATCGTGGCCACTGTAGCGGCATCCAGATCGGGCATGGCGCCGGGCTGCGAGGCCACCCACCCGCCCCAGCGATTGCCGGCTTCATTCATCTCCGCAAGCGAAGCGCCATCGAGATAAGAATGAACCAGCGCCGCAGTGAATGCGTCCCCGGCACCGACTGTGTCGGCCACTTTGACGGCGGCTCCAGGATGCCGGTCGAAGCCATCCGGCGTCACCAGCAAGCTGCCTTCGGCGCCCATGGTGATGGCAACCAGCCGCAACGGATATTTCTGAAGCAGCCCTCCGGCGGCTCGGAGCAGGCCTGCTTCGCCGGCCGGGAGGGGTTCAGCATTTCCCAGCATGGCCGATACCTGCGGTACTTCAACTTCGTTGAGCTTGAAGATCGTGGCCAGGGAGAGCGACTCTGCAATCAGATCCGCGCCGAAGAAGGGCGGGCGCAGGTTTACATCGAAAACACGGGCGCATTCGGGGCGAGTCGCAGCCAGAAACTGCCGAATCGTCGTTCGGGACACGGCATTCCGCTGCGCCAGCGAGCCGAAGCAAACTGCGTCCGCGGTCGCGGCCAGCGCACGCCATTTCGGAGTCCACTCCATGAAATCCCAGGCAGCGGGCTCATGGATAATGTAGCGTGGTTCGCCGTAACGAATCTCGACGCCCACCGTACCCGTCGAATGGGCGGCATCCGCCTGGAGCAAAGAAATGTCAACGGGAAAAGCGCCGAGAACGTCTCGCGCGCTGGCACCGAGCGTGTCGTTGCCAAGCCTGCTGGCAATCACGCCACGATTGCCCAGCCGTGACGCCATCACGGTGAAATTCGCGGGCGCTCCGCCCAGCCGCTCCCCTGCAGGGAGCAGGTCCCATAGCAATTCGCCAAGGCCGACAATCACTTTCTGCATATTTTCTGCCTTCCAATCTGCGTCGTCAGCATGGTAAACCAACGAATCAAACGAGAATTGCATCTAAAAGTTGATACCTACCCGAAGCTGAGGAGAGATACCAACATGGCCGCCAGATCTGAGCCTGTTGTGAAGCCGCGCAGGTCGCTTCTGCGGCGCGTCCTGGTGGGGGTCGCTGTGGTTCTTTTTCTGATGTTTGCCGCGGTTTTCACGGTGATCGCGGTTTATTTCCATCGCGCCGCGCCTATCCTGCGGGCGCGGGTGGTCGAAACGCTTTCCACGCGCTTCGACAGTCGCGTTGAGTTGGCCAGCTTCGATGTGTCTGTGTTTCAGGGCTTCGAAGTTAGCGGCGGCGGTCTCAAGCTGTATCCCAAACACCTCCAAATGCAGCAGCCGCTCTTTTCCGTCGATAAGTTTTCGTTTCGGACCGGCTGGCGCGATCTCTTCCGCACGCCGATGCACATCGGGCAGGTGCAGATATCGGGTTTAGGCATCAATCTGCCGCCCAAAGAGCAGCGAAGCAATATTCCCAAGGTCGGCCCGCAGGAATTAGGTTCGGGCAAGATTCAGATTTTCGTCGATGAGTTGTTAATCGACCACGCAAGGCTGGTAATGGGTACAGACAACCCAGGGAAGGTGCCACTGGATTTTGAAATCAGCAAGGTGCGCCTGACGTCGGTGGGAGCGAATCAGCCTATGAAGTTCCACGCGATCCTCACCAATCCCAAACCGGTAGGATACATTGACTCGACCGGCGAATTCGGGCCCTATGACACGCAGCACCCGGGCGGCACGCCCGTGAGCGGCACGTACAGCTTTAGCCATGCGGACCTGGGGACTCTCAAGGGTATCGGAGGCATTCTTTCCTCGACAGGGACCTACCGGGGCACGCTCAACAATATCGTGGTCGATGGCGAAACTGACACCCCCGATTTCCGGCTGACAAGCGCCAACTATTCGATGCCGCTGCATACCAAGTTCCACGCGATTGTGGACGGCACCAACGGCGACACGCATCTGCAGCCGGTCGATGCGATGCTGGCGCATTCGCACATTGTGGCTTCAGGAGACGTGGTTCGAGCGCAGGGCATGCCCGGCCACGACATCACGCTGGACGTGACCGTTGGCCCGGCGAAGATCGACGACCTGCTCAAGCTCGGCGTCAAAACGGAGCCCCCGGTGATGACCGGCGACCTGACCATGCATACCAAGCTTCATCTTCCGCCGGGGAAGGAGTCGGTGATCGCGAAGCTGCGCCTGCAGGGCAATTTCCAGATCACGAATGTGCACTTTACCAACGAAAAGCTGCAGGCCAAGGTCGATGAGCTGAGTCTGCGCGGACAGGGGCGGCCCAAGGAAGTCAAGGAACCACACCCGGATTTCGCTTCGGCGATGCAGGGCAATTTCGCGCTCGATGCGCAGAAGATTACCATCAGCGGCCTTGACTACACTGTGCCGGGCGCGAGGGTCGCCATGAACGGCGTTTACACACTCGACGGCGAGCAGTTCAATTTTCAGGGGACCGCGCGCCTGGATGCGAAGGTGTCGGAGATGGTTACCGGCTGGAAATCCGTCATGCTCAAACTCGCCGATCCGTATTTCATGAAGAACGGAGCTGGCACGGAAGTTCCGATCTCGGTGACGGGAACACGCTCGGAGCCCCACTTCGGCGTAGATCTGGACAAGCTATTCCATAAGGACAAGCAGAAGAGCGGTGAGGCTCCTCCTCCGCCGGCAGCGGCCAAGCCCCAATAACCTGTTACTCGAACCAGATAGCCTCAGGAGCCGCACCATGCCTAGCGAATCAACTCCCATTCCGATCCCTGCAGACGACCTGAACCGCACCTCGGTTATTGCTCAGCCCGAAATTGACGGAAAGCTTCCTCACATTGGGATAGTTGGAGATACATACACCATTCTTCTTAGCGGGAAAGACACTGCGGGGCGCTTCTGCCTCATTGATATGCATATCCCCCCAGGAGGTGGCCCGCCTCCTCATCGCCATGACTTCGAAGAGACATTCACGCTACTTGAGGGTGAACTGGAGTTTACCTTTCGCGGCGTCAAAGAGACTGTCCGGTCTGATGCGACAATCCACATTCCCGCGAATGCGCCACATCAATTTCGAAACGCTTCGGCAGAAGCGGTGAGATTACTGTGCATCTGCTCTCCCGCGGGCCAGGAAGAGTTCTTTATGAAGGTCGGCGTACCCGTCGCGACCCGCACCACGCCCCCGCCCAAGCTGGACGAAGCCGCGCAAGCAGAATTCCGGACAAAGGCCGAGGAGCTGGCTCCAATCTATCGGACTGAACTTCTCCCACCGGCATAGCCGCAATTTTGCTGCGTTATACTTTATAAAAGAATGTCGAAACAGGTAACTACCTCGGTCGCCGGGTCTGGCGACAATTTCGTCTCCGCTGAAGCTGATCAGGCCCGCTCCCCGCGCATCCGTTCGACCACCGTGCTCTGCGTACGCCGCAATGGCAGCGTGGTCATGGCCGCCGACGGGCAGGTGACGCTGGGAGAATCGGTCATCAAGCACTCGGCGCGCAAGATTCGGCGCCTCTATCAGGACAAGATCCTCGCCGGTTTTGCCGGTTCCACGGCGGACGCGTTTTCGCTCTTCAGCCGCTTCGAAGGCAAGCTGGAGCAGTACGCAGGCAACCTGGGCCGTTCCGCGGTCGAGCTGGCCAAGGACTGGCGCACGGATAAGATGCTGCGCAACCTGGAGGCGCTGCTGATTGTCTCCGATCCGACGCAGACCTTCCTCATCAGCGGCTCCGGCGATGTGATTGAGCCAGACGAGGGAATTGCCGCCATAGGCAGCGGCGGGTCGTATGCGCTGGCTTCAGCGCGCGCTCTGATGGAGAACACCGATCTCAACGCACGCGATATCGCCGAGAAGTCGCTGCGCATCGCAGGGCAAATCTGCATTTATACCAACGATCAGATCACCATTGAAGAGCTGCACGCCTGAGGGCGGCAGCTTACTCGCCCGCCCGGAAGGAGCAGGCAGTATGGCTATTTATCTACCCGGAACCGCTGAAGACCAGGAACTCGCGCTCGAGGAGTTGACCCCGCGCGAGATTGTCGCCGAACTCGACAAGTACGTTGTCGGCCAGAACGCCGCCAAGCGCGCCGTGGCCATAGCGCTGCGCAATCGCATGCGCCGCCAGAAGCTTGCGCCTGAGCTGGCCGACGAGATCATGCCGAAGAACATCATCATGATCGGCCCTACCGGCGTAGGCAAGACGGAGATCGCGCGCCGTCTGGCGAAACTCACCAACTCTCCGTTCCTCAAGGTCGAGGCGTCGAAGTTCACCGAGGTCGGCTACGTGGGCCGCGACGTCGAATCAATGGTTCGCGATCTGGTTGAGATTGCCATCGAGATGGTGCGGGAAGAAAAGCTGGAAGAAGTCGAAGACAAGGCGGAACTGAACGCGGAGGAACGCCTGCTCGACCTGCTGCTGCCGCCTCCAGTGCCTACACCTGCGCCGGCTTCGACCTCAAGCGCCGGACCGCACATGGTCGAAGGCCACACGCTTAGCTTTCCCACGGCCAGCAACGAATCCCACCAACGGACGCGCGAGAAGCTGCGCCAGCAGTTCCGCGAAGGCAAGCTCGACGACCGGTCAGTTGAGATCGATGTGCGCGAGCGTAATACTCCTTCGTTTGAGATCATCTCCAACCAGGGCGTCGAGGAGATGGATATCAACCTGAAAGATATCCTGCCCAACCTCTTCGGCCAGCGCACGAAGAAGCGCAAGATGAAGGTCGCGGAAGCCTTCGAGTACCTGGTGCAGGAAGAAGAGGGCCGGCTGATCGATATGGACCAGGTGACGCGCCTGGCCGTGGATCGCGTGGAGAACTCGGGCATCGTCTTTCTGGACGAGATCGACAAGATCGCCGGACGCGAAGGCGGGCACGGACCCGATGTTTCGCGCGAGGGCGTGCAGCGCGATATTCTGCCCATCGTCGAAGGCACCACGGTGAACACGCGCTACGGCATCGTGCGCACCGACTTCATCCTGTTCATTGCCGCCGGGGCCTTCCATGTCTCGAAGCCCAGCGACCTGATCCCGGAACTGCAAGGGCGCTTTCCCATTCGGGTCGAGCTGCACTCGCTGACCGTCGAGGATTTCATCCGAATTCTGACCGAGCCCAAGTCGTCGCTGACCAAGCAATCGATGGCTCTGCTCGAAACGGAAGGGCTGAAGCTCGAATTCACACGAGAGGCCCTGGAAGAGATAGCGCAATTCGCTTTTCGGGTGAACGAGACGACGGAGAATATCGGTGCGCGCCGCCTGCACACCATCATGGAGCGAGTGCTCGACGAAATCAGCTTCCTTGCTCCCGACCTGACCAAGGCGCAGCCGCAGAGCGAAGGCAATGTATTGCAACTGGCCGCGGCAACGGACTACGGCGCCACCGTACCTTTACCGATCAGCGAGCGCCAGACGGCGAATGGGACGGAAAAAGTAGTGATCATCGATCCTGAATATGTGCGCCAGATGGTGGCGTCGATCGTCAAGGATCACGATTTGTCGCGCTATATATTGTGAGCGGCGGAAGAGGGATCAGCGGCGCTCAATCGGAGTCAAGCGTTTGCAAAAGGAGCGCTGTTTTTCCCAGCACTTCAAGGTGAAGGGACGCCCGCAGGGAGGCGATCTCAGATCGCATCTCGGCTCGAAAGGCCTCCCGGACGGCCATAATGGCATTATGCTGGGCACTGGAAGGGTTGCATTGTGCACCCTGTTTGGTCTGAATCGCCTTGAGATCAGGAGCCGCCAAGTCCTGAAGCTGTTGCCGCAATCCGCCGATGATATCGGACAAGCCGTTTTTCCTTTCGGTTCCGACCTTATTCTAAGGCAGCTTATTTACATGACGTGGAGCGGTGCGCCCATCTTGTCCAACTCCCCCCTTACTTTCGTCAGGCCGTACATGTAGGATTCGAATTCTTCCGCCAGTCGTCCGAAAAATGGCGCTTCGTTCTGATATTCGAAGAGGTTGAACTGCGAGACGATGTAGTAACTCTCCTTGCCCGTCCGCACCATCTCAAGAAAACTCGTGTCGCCGGCAAACTTCGACCGCTGCACTGCTTCCGGATACATGCCGGTTGAGAACAGGGCGTAATCTCCAATGTGCTTGCGAACCTTGCGCTCCGCATCAAAAGAGGGCGCGCTTCCATTCACCGGGTCGGCGGCAGCCAGCATCTGCCCCACTTCTTTAACGGGTCTGCCTTCAGAATCGCGGATGCTATAAAGATTTTCGACCACGCAGAACTCGGTGAGCAGGTCGGCGATGTACGAGGTGACTTCCACATCGCGAACCCCAAGGTGCTCGGCGTAACAATCGGAAACCGTGCGATGAAAGAGCTGGCGAAGCGCATGTTCTTCGGGAATCATTCGACCTCCACTCGTGCCTTCGGGGGTTCTCGGTTTGGGCGTGCCCTCGTCTTGCCTAAGTCGTCGGCAAGCCGGGACTCTTTCTTTAACCTCTTTGTGACAAATCTACGGAATTCGTTGCATCTGACAAGTCACCATTCGTGTTACAGGGCCAAATTTGTTAGCACTCCCAACCGGACAGTGCGAAGCCACATCAAAATAGAGCGCTGTAAATGAACAGGAATTCATCGCAAATTCCGGTTTGCTGGCCTATCCTCGATGTGGCTGCAGGGATGTGGCTGCAGGTCGGCCTTGACGACCGAGTCGCCTCATCATAGGAGCGTCATGACCAAACACACTTCCTCGCATCATCCAAAGAAGAAGCACCACCCCAAGTCGGGCGGCAGTAAATCGGGCGCCAGCGATCCGCCTGCTCCTCAACCGGTATTTGCCCAACCGACGCCATCACCCGATCCGACCGGGTTCAAGAATCCCGTAACCGACCAGAGCTTTGCGGAGCTCGCCAATCTCGAGCCGGTTCCAGAGCCCGCAGGCGGCGCAGTTGAGCCCGTTCTCACTCTCGCCCAGATTTATGGAGCTGCGGGCGCAGCGAAGACGAGCGCGATTCAGGCAGCCGGGCAGATCGTCTTCCATGCGGTTGGAGATACGGGGAGCGTGGAAGGTCCCTCGACGCAATCGCTGGTCGCAGACAAGATGGTCGCCGACTTTACTGAGGACAGCCCCGCCGATGTGCCATCGTTCTTCTACCACCTGGGCGACGTCGTCTACTACTTTGGCGAGGCGGCCTACTACTATGACCAGTTCTACGAGCCGTATCGCTCCTATCCTGCGCCCATCCTCGGCATCCCCGGCAACCACGACGGCGTTGTTTATGCGAGCGATCCCGCGCCTACGCTTGCGGCCTACCTGGCCAACTTCTGTGCCGCAGAGCCGGTTCTGACTCCCGATGCGGGAGGCCTGGTGCGGACCGCCATGATTCAGCCCGGCGTCTACTACACGTTCGATGCCCCCTTCGTGCGCATCCTGGGCGTGTACAGCAACGTGCTCGAAGACCCGGGCGTCATCTCGGACGAAGACGGCGCGAACACCGTGCTCGACAACCGCCAGATTGCGTTTCTCACTGCCGCGCTTGAGCGCGTGAAGAGCGAGAACTATACAGGAGCCGTTCTCATAGCGGTGCACCACCCACCGTTCAGCGGCGATTCGACCCACGGAGGCAGTCCGGAAATGCTCGCCGATATTGACAGCGCCTGCACGGCTGCCGGCGTCTGGCCGCACGCGGTCATCTCCGGGCACGTGCATAACTACGAGCGTTTCTCGCGGACGGTGAACAGCATTCAGATCCCCTACATCATCGCCGGCTGCGGCGGACACACGCCGCTTTCCACCATGCGGAGCACTTTTCGCACGCCTTACCAGATCGACAGCACACTCACCCTTGAAAGCTACGACGACACCGATTTCGGCTATCTGCGCATTGTGGTTAATGCCACAACCCTGACCATCGAATTCCACCCGGAAGCCGATGGCGGCGTGACCAAGACTCCGGACGATACAGTGACAGTGAATCTGGCCACACGTGCGTTAAGTTAGCGGCTTGTCACACTTCTATTGCATCCCCATAGGTACTTGTGCGACATTCCTATGGTAAGGCAATAGGAGAGTACATGGGCAATAAAGCGGACGTCTGGCAGGGCACGCTGGCCCTGATGGTTCTGAAAACGCTGGAGACGATGGGGTCGCTCCACGGCTACGGCATCGCCCGACGCATCGAGCAGACCAGTGGCGATCTGCTCTCGCTCAACTATGGAACACTGTATCCCGCGCTGCTCAAGCTCGAGCAGGAGGGCTACATCACCTCGAGCTGGGGCGCTTCGGAGAACAACCGCCGGGCAAAGTATTACGAGCTCACACGGGCAGGAAAGAAGCAGGTAAAAAAGGAAGCCGCTGACTGGGAGCAGACGACGGCCATCCTGGCGCGGTTTCTCGCGCCCGCCGAGGAGGCCTGATGAGAAGGCTGCGGGCGTTGTGGCTCCGGGTTCGCGGCATGTTTGCGAGCGGCCGAGCGGAAGCTGAGTTTTCGGCCGAGCTGGAGAGCCATCTGGCAATGAATATCGAGGACGGCGTGCGCGCCGGGCTGAGCCGTGAAGAGGCGAGGCGCCAGGCGCTGATCCGTCTGGGCGGAATGGAGCAGGCGAAGATAGCGCAGCGGGAGCGGTGCGGCCTGCCTGTGGTGGAGGCGCTGGGACGTGACGTCGCTTATGGCGTGCGCACGCTCAGGAAGAATCCCGGATTTGCCATTGTTTCGATTCTGGTTATCGCCATTGGAATCGGCGCCAATGCTGCGCTTTTTACTGTGGTGCGCTCGGTGCTGCTGAGGCCGCTGCCATTTGCCGATCCGGACCGGCTCGTCATGATGTATGGGCATAATCCGGATGATCCTGACTCGCGCAACGTGGTGGCGGCGGGCGATTTTTACGAGTGGCAGAAGGCGTCGCAGGGATTTGAGCAGATGGCCATCTGGCGATGGTCGGGCTATAACCTTTCGGGCCAAAAGAACGAGCTACCCGAGATGGTGAGCGCTGCGTACGGTTCGTGGAATCTGTTCTCGATGCTGGGCGTGCAGCCGGTGCTGGGACGGTCGTTTGATCCGAACGACGATAAGGCAGGGGCGAGCCGCACAGTCATTCTGAACTGGGGCTTGTTCAAGCGGCGGTTCAATGGTGATCCGGCGATTGTGGGCAAGACCATCCGGCTCAATTCGCAAACGTACACCGTGGTGGGAGTGCTTCCCGGCTGGTTTACGTATCCCGATCCGGAGGTGCAACTGTGGACTCCATACCGGCTTGAGGAAAATCCGCAAAACATCGAAAGCCACTTTAATCACATGGGACATGTGATCGCGCGGTTGAAGCCGGGCGTAAGTAGAGAGCAGGCGACGCAGCAAGTGAGCGGGGTGCAGCACCAGCTGTTTCTTCGCTACAACAATTCGGGGCCAGTCGTCGCGGGAGTGACCTCTCAACCGCTAGTGAACGAGGTGGTCGGTGAGGTGAAGAAGCCGCTCTACATCCTGATGGGGGCAGTGGGATGCCTGCTGCTGATTGCCTGCCTGAATCTCTCAAATCTGCTGGTAGCGCGTGCGGCGGCGCGACGCAAGGAGATTGCCATTCGCACGGCGCTGGGCAGCAGCCGGGCACGGCTATGCCGTGAGCAGCTTACTGAGAGCCTACTGATCTGCGTTGCGGGTGGGGCGGTGGGTCTGGTGCTGGCGGTGTGGGCCACGCGCTGGCTGACGACGCGATGGGTTGATATGCCGCGTGCGGAGGCCGTGCATCCTGATGGAGTGGTGGTGGCGTTTGCTGTGGGCATCACGCTGCTCACTGGGATTCTTTCCGGGCTGTTGCCTGCGCTATCGGCAACCGGACGGGGGGTGCTCTCCGCTTTGCAGGATGCTTCCCGCACCATCGGCGGAAGCGCCTCGCGCGCATCGCTGCGCAAAGTACTGTTGACGGCTGAGATCGCCCTGACCGTTGTTCTGCTGGTGTGCGCGGGCCTGCTGTTCAAAAGCTTCGTGCGATTGCGCTCAGTGGACCTGGGGTGCCGAACCGACAACGTGCTGACCATGAAGTTTTTCCTTCGCCGGCCAAAGTATGCCCAGCCGGAGCAGATTGTGGCTTTCCATACCGGGCTACTCGAGAAGGTGCGTGCGCTTCCCGGGGTCGAGGGGGCCGGGCTGACCAACGTTGTTCCAGGCGACGGCTACTACGGAGACACTGGAATCAGGTTCCCGGAACATCCTCCACTGCCGCCCGGCGTGCACCAGTTTGCGATCTACCGGACGGCCGGCCCAGGTTACTTTTCGGCGATGGGGATTCCCCTGGTCAGGGGGCGCGTGTTCACCGAGGACGAGCGGGGCATGACGAACGACAAGCATATCGTCATCAACCAGCAGTTTGCGCGCGAGTATTTTCCGAACGAGGATTCGATCGGGAAACACGTGTTTGTCAGTTGGGAGAGCGATCCAGGTGATGCTTATGAAGTGATCGGCATTGTGGGCGACACGCTCTACGCGCTGGACCAGCCGGTGAAGCCGATGATTTGGTTTCCGATTCTGTCCGGGAACCCGGTGGAGTCGGTCGATGCGATGCTGGTCGTTCATTCGCGTGGCCGCGATGTGACGCCTCTGGCCTTGCCAATTCAGAAGCTGATTGCGCAGATGGATCCTGATCTGCCGGTGTCGAGGGTTCTCACCATGGAGCAGATTGTGGGTGAGTCGACGGCGAATTCGAGCTTCAGTGCGACATTGGTGCTGGCGTTTGCAGGCCTCTCGCTGCTGCTGGCGGCGGTTGGACTTTACGGAGTGCTGTCTTACCTGGTGACGCAGCGCACGACGGAGATCGGCATTCGCATCGCATTGGGCGCAAGACGAACCCAACTGCTGCAATTAGTGATGCTCGACGGCCTGCGGCCGGCCTTTGTGGGGCTTGCGCTGGGCATCGCCGGAAGCGTCGGCGCGACGCAACTGATTCGATCCGTGCTCTACGCCACGCGTCCGCTGGATGCGGTTGTATATGTATCCGTGATTGTGACATTGCTGCTGGCGGCAGCGGCTGCATGTCTTGTGCCCGCATGGCGCGCGACTCGCGTGAATCCGATTCAGGCGTTGCGGGCGGAGTAATGCGATGAGGAAACTGAGAGCAATGTGGTCGAGGCTGCGGGGGATGTTCGGCGGCGAGCGCGAGAATGAGGATTTTGATGCGGAGCTTGAGAGCCATCTCGCCATGCACATTGAGGACGGGGTGCGCTCCGGCCTGAGCGAAGAGGAAGCGCGGCGGAAGGCGCTCATCAAACTGGGCGGGTTAGAACAGACGAAGATCGCGCATCGTGAGCGGCGCGGATTGCCGATATTGGAAACGTTGGCTCGGGATGTGGTCTATGGCCTGCGCGTGCTGCGCAAGAATTCCGGCTTCGCGCTCATCACCATCTTGACCCTTGCGCTGGGGATCGGCGCCAACACGGCGCTCTTCTCCATCGTGAACGGAGTGCTGTTGAATCCGCTGCCCTATCCGCGGCCCAGCGAACTTGTCACGGTACACGCCAGCAAGCCGAATTTCGATACTGGCTCGATTTCCTATCCCAACTTCCGCGATTGGCAACGCGATAATCAAACCCTCGCTGCGCTCGCGATCCATCGAGTCTACAGCTTCATTCTGACGGGAAGGGGAGAAGCGGAAAGCATTCCGGCGAAGTTCGTGTCCTCCGACTTCTTTCAGATACTAGGCGTCAAGCCAGTATTGGGACGGCTCTTCGCTCCGGGCGAAGACGAAATCGGCCGCAATCCAGTGGTCTTGATCAGCGCCGGCTTTTGGGCGCGCAAATT
>JABCZC010000065.1 GCA_013289875.1 Acidobacteriota bacterium
CCGGTTGCCGCCCGCGCGGCGAAATGGACTCAGATTGTGCTCTCAGCCGAGCATACCGATTGGTTAAAGCAGATTCCGGCTGGGCCGATTATGCCCGATGGCCCGCAGGTAAGCTGCGTGCACGGATCGCTGCTCGACGAGGACGAATACGTGATGACGGTGCGCGATGCCTGGCTGCCGCTGCACGAGGCAACGACCCGGATCAATTTTTTCGGGCATACGCATCTGCAGGGCGGCTTTGCGACCAATGGCGAGGAATGGTTCCGGTTGACGCCGCGTTACCATTCGCGCGATGAGCCTGAGGAATTCGAGCTGAAGCTTCGCGACAACGTTCGGTATCTCGTGAATCCGGGCTCGGTGGGCCAGCCTCGCGACGGAGACTGGCGCGCGGCTTTTGCCATCTATGACGACGCGGTGATGACGGTGACGTTTTGCCGCGTTCCGTACGATGTGCGGCTGGCGCAGGCACGCATCGTGCAGGCAGGATTGCCGGATCGGCTGGCCACGCGTCTGCGCGATGGACGCTGAGTTCGGATCTACCTTTTGAGTTCGAGGAATCCCTGCGAGGGCAGACCGAATGCATTCGCCACGCGATTGCAGAGTCCCATCATTGTGCCGAGATGAATGGAGCATCGTGGTGACACTACGGCCCGGGTGGGCAAAAGTCTTGCGCCCAAAGATGGGGCTGCGGATCAATCAAAGGTTTTAGAGAGCGCGGATCGGCGATGGGCGCGTTTTATCCGCGTCTGGAGTGTCGTAGCGCCCGATGGTCGAGCCGCCGGCATCTGCGAGCCGAGCAGTCTGGTCATGAAAACCGAGCCAATGATTCGCCATCTCCAGTACATAAGAGAGCGGCATCCCGTAGGCCCAGTTGACGCTGGCGATCTCGCCCGAGCAGTAGGCTACGTTAGGCTGCCGGATCGCATCGAAGTTGCTGCCCTCAGGTTGTGGCGTGGCGGTATCCATCACGATTCTCCTTTGCCGACAGCGGGCAGCGCTGGCGGGACCCCTAATCTTGCTTCAAAGAAATCATGTTATATCTTGCGGACAGTTTTAGTCCGCAAGATATGGCAGACTTGATTCATGCTGGAGACCTCAGCAAGGTTGCTTCGCCTGCTCTCGCTCTTCCAGGCGCGCCGCTATTGGTCGGGTGCGGAGCTCGTCGATCGTCTGGAAGTGACCTCGCGCACCTTGCGGCGGGATGTGGACCGGCTGCGCCACCTGGGCTATCCGGTGCATTCGAGTTCCGGCACTTCGGGCGGCTATCAGTTGGGCGCGGGAGCCACGCTGCCTCCGCTGCTGCTTGACGATGACGAGGCGGTTGCAGTCGCGGTAGGTCTGCGCACCGCGGCCAGCGGCGGCGTGACGGGTATCGAAGAGTCATCGGTGCGCGCGCTGGCGAAGCTCGAACAGGTGCTGCCCTCCCGCCTGCGACGCCGGATTAACGCGCTTCATTCATTCATCGTGCCGGTTACGAACGGCGGTCCCACGGTTGAGGCGGCCATCCTGTCGTTGATTGCCGGCGCATGCCGCGACTATGACGGTCTGCGTTTCGGCTATCGCGGCCGCAACGGAGCGCCGAGCGATCGCCAGGTCGAGCCGCATCGCCTGGTAAATTCCGGGCGGCGCTGGTACCTGGTGGCCTGGGATGCCGGCCGCAAGGACTGGCGGACGTTTCGAGTGGATCGCATCGATAAGCCCGCCCACTCCGGATTTCGATTTGCGCCGCGCAAGCTTCCGGCAGAGGACATCGCGGCTTACGTGATGCGGGGCATCGCTTACGAGCAGTATCCGCATCGCGCGCGGGTGGTGCTGCACGCTTCGGTCGAACGCATGACCGACTTTGTTCCCTCGACGCTGGGAACATTGGAAGCCATCGACGAGGGCCGCTGCCTGATGCACATCGGCGCGTATTCGGTCGAAATGCTGGCGGGATATCTTGCCATGTTCGGCGTGGATTTTGAGGTCAGCGAGCCGCCGGAGTTGGTCGAACAGATTCACCGCATGTCTGCCCGTTTCAGCCGCGCGGCTAATTCACAGACGCCCTGACTTCGCGAGCCTCTACTCATTTCTCAAAGCCTTGATCGGCTGGATCGAGGCAGCGCGCAGCGCGGGCAGAAACGCGGCGAGCATTCCCACGACCAGCAACGAAAGAATCGAGAGCGTAAGCGATTCGACGACTCCCGAGCCGAAGGCGGCGAACGACTGCCGGAGAAGTCTGTCGGCAACGAGCGAGAGAATGGTTCCGACAGCGAGTCCCGCAAAAACCCACGCCAGCGCACCCTTGAGCACGAGGAAGACAACGTCGGTGCGCTGCGCTCCCACGGCCATGCGCAGGCCTACTTCGACAGTGCGCTGGTTGGTGACGTAGCTGATGAGTCCGTAGATGCCGACGACAGCGAGCAGCAGTGCGAGTCCGGCGAAGGCGGCGAGCATATCTACGATGAGCCTGCGGCCAGCGAGCGAGCCGGTAACGAGGGATTCGAGCGCCTGGATGTCCGTAGCGGTCTGTGTGCTGTCAGCGGAAGCGATGGCGCGCTGTATAGCCGGGGCAAGGGCGCTGGGATCAGTGTCGGTACGGATAAGGAAATCGGCGCGGATATCGTTGGTCTGCGCATAAGGGTAATAACGCATGCCGTCGCTCGTGTCCTGTTCAAGCGAGCTGTTGCGGATGGTGGCCACCACGCCGATGACGACCGCGGCTTTGGGTCCGCCACCGGCGATGTGCTGGCCGAGGGGACTTTGATTCGGCCAGAATTTGTGCGCGAGCCGTGCGTCGATTACCACCACCGGCTCGGTGTTGGCGCGGTCTTCGGATGAGATCCATCGCCCGGCGAGCAGGGGAATCTGCATCACCTTCAGGTAGTCGGGTGTTGCGAGGCTAACGTTGCTGTGCGGACCGGGGTCGTTGGGCGCAAGGGGGCGGCCTACGATCTGGAAGGAGCTGGACCCGCCGTTGTTCGGATCGAAGGGCAGCGGGTCGATTGCCGCAGCAGCGTGAACGCCCGGCTGCGCGGAGAGGTTAGCGATGACATTGTTGACAAACGCGGCCTGGCGCGGATCGTTCTTCTTGAAATCGTCTCCCGAATAAAAGACTGTGGCTGCGACCACGCCTTTAGGATTGAATCCGGGATCGATCTGCTGAAGCTTGCGCAGGCTGGCGAGAAAGAGTCCGGTGCCGGTGAGCAGCAGGCAGGCAAGCGCGACTTCGCCGATGACAAAAGCGCTGCGCAGGCGCTGCTTTTCGACCGAGGCAGTAGCGTTCCGTCCGCCCTCGTGCAGATCGAGCGACTCGTGCTGCCGCAAGAGCCGGAGCGCTGGGCCAATCCCCGCAATGAGTGAGGTCAACAGTCCGGCGCACGCCGTGAACGCGAGCACAGCCGGATCCATGTGGACTTCGTACCCTTCGGCGAGGCTGTGCGGAATCAGCCAGAGCAGGAGACGGCCGAAGAGGGGTCCGGCGGCGATGCCGATCAACGTAGCAGCCCCGGCGAGCAGCATGGTTTCGGTAAACAGCTGGCGGACGATGGCGGAGGCGGATGCACCGAGCGCTGTGCGGATGGCGAATTCGCGGGTGCGCGTAGCCGTGCGGGCGAGAAAGAGTCCGGCGACGTTGGCGGATGCGATGAGCAGGACGAGGGCGACGACTCCGAAGAGCACGTAGAGAGGCTTACGCAGCGGCCCGGCGGCGAACTGCGTAAGTTGCGAAGCGTAGAAGGACCAGTCTGCGCTCTGCCCGAACGACTTTTCGCCCTCTGTCCGAATCTGCTCGCGCACCTTACCAGCTATTCTGGCGTTCACCTGCGCGATCGTTGCGTCGGGACGCAGGCGGATGAAAGTCTGATAACTCTCGTTGTAGCGCTGATCGGCTGCGAAGGCCTTGGGATCGAGCGCGATCGGAACCCAGACCTGGTTGCGCCGCGGCCAATCGAAATCGCTGCGCATCACTCCGATCACCTGGTACGGCTTCTGGTCGAGCATCAGGGTTTGGCCGACGACAGTGTGGCTACCTCCAAAGACGCTCTGCCACATGCCATAGCTGATCACTGCGACGGGGCCGGCATTCGGTTGATCTTCCTCGGCGGTGAAGGTGTGGCCCAGGATGGGGCGTGCGCCGAAGACCTGAAACCATTGCGATCCAACCTGAGCGCCGGTTATATGCTCCACTTTTCCGTCATGGGCCGTGTTGAAGCCTGTGCCCCTTTCCATCGCCGCCTCCTCGACAACGTTCTTGAGAGAAGCGGTGTCGGTGTAGTCGGGAACGGAGATGTAGGGCACATCGAGCGCGAGCTTCTTATAGAGAACATTCATAACTGCGACGCGCTCCGGGTGGTCGACTCCCGCGGGATGGCGGAGCACGGCATTCACGACGCTGAAGATGGCCGTGTTGGCTCCGATGCCGAGCGCCAGAGTAATGATCGCGGTGAGGGTGAAGCCGGGCAGGCGGACGAGCTGGCGGAGTGCGTGGCGCAGATCATAGAGGATCATGGACGGGACTCTCCCATAGATAGCCTACGCATGTGAAAGGCCAACTGTTCCTCAGGCGGATGTTGTTGGCTACAAAGGAAGAGGGTGTTTTCGATTCGAGCTGCAGGTGTCCGAATCCGGACTTCGTTGCCCGGGACTGGGCGCTGTAGAAGTCAGGTTCACTCCTTGATGCGAGCATCAAAGGGATAAACGAGTGTCTCAACGACCTGAAACATCTTCGCGTCCGGATGGCTGTCCACTGACTTTTAGGTCAGCTTGCGTTTGTGTTGGGAGGACGCTTTCTTGCCGGGTGCCTTACCATGGCTTTCATTCGAAGCCCGCAGAGACGCCGCGGGGGGCGCTTTACGATGATGCTTTGTGGGCGGAGGACGGAGGGTGGCTGCTACTCGCCGTTCGGCTCCGCCGGGGTCCTGGACATAAATTGGGTCGAACATGGCGATCACTGTTGAGGCGCGATCGGAATAGCGTCTGGCCCATTGGCTGTCGATGAGCGTGCGCTGCACGGCATTCCAGTGGTCAGCGTCTGTTACTGCGCCGACGCTGGGTTGCGGCGGCTCGCTGATAATGGCATTGCCGTTCAATACGCCCAGAAACTGGACGAACTCCTCAAGATTCACGCCCATTTGAAACACCAGCTGGCTCAGAGCCATCTGCTGCGGCGCGGTCAGTTTGTCGAAATCGCGGCAATAGGCCCTCGCGTTCACGACGGCCTGTATCGCCGAGATGCGCAAAAGCCTGGTGGCCTCCTCTTCGGTCAACTCCGGCGTCAGCGTATGCGCCCTGATCTTCCTGCGATATCTTTTTGTCCCCCAGGCCGAAAGATTTCGGTCGTACTGGTCGAGGATTCTCTGCAGTCGATCGGCGTCGAATCCCGCTGCCTGCCACAGCTGGGCAGACGATGGCTCGATGAAAGGGTGAGGATTGAGAGGATCGGTCTGAGGGTGATCGGTCGTCGCCACGTCGAGACTGAATCCCGCACCAATCAGCGGCCGAGTTGTTTTTGGGTCGGGATAGGCAGCCAGCACCCAGCCTTCATGTCTGCGGTCGCGAAGCACGTCCATGAGGCTCTGGAGATTGAACTTGATGTCGGATTCTTTGAAGTCGAAGAGCGGTTGAGGAGCAGTCGTCGAAAGCAATGGGATCGTATCTGCCGGTGACTGACTCCTCGGCACAGACGAAGTGGATGAAACTTGCAGGGATTGCGGGGATGGCGCATCGATCGAGGCCGGCGAAGTTTGACCCAATGCTTCTTGCGCAGGAAACGTCAGGGCCAATACAAGGGCCGCGGCCAGAAGGCGTTGCTTCGTGACAATCCCCTCGTGCCGGATTTGAGATGTCCGGAACCGCTGCCGTCGAGAATCGGTGAAAATCGTCACGGTACGAACAGAGTAGCGCGTCCGGCGAGAACCGCAGGAGAAAAGTGTCGGGCACCGTACCAAAGCGGTCCACAACCGGAAGCCCTGGTGTCTGTGACCAGACCCTAGTAGGCTTGCAGCTGCTCGATGGGCAGGCGAACCCGGAAGCAGGTGGCTCCGGGCTCCGACTTCACGCTGATATAGCCGCGATGGCGGCGGATAATCCGCAGCGCGGTGTCGAGTCCGAGCCCGAGTCCGAGTCCGGGAGCTTTGGTAGTGAAGAAGGGCTCGAAGATGCGGCCCTGCATCTCGGCGGGGATGCCCGGACCGTCGTCCCACACTTCGATGAGCAGCATATCTCCGGAGAGCTTCACGGCGAGAGTAATTTTGCCGCGATCGGCGATGGCGTCGAGCGCGTTTTCAAGCAGCGCCATCCATACCTGGTTTAATTCGCTGCCGTAGGCAGAGATCATGGGCAGCTCGGCATCATACCGGCGCTCGATCTCAACATGCGTGAGGCGCGACTGAAGCATGGTCAGCGTGTTTTCAAGGCCCATCCGGACGTCGATCTCCTGGATGGGGGCCTGGTCCATGTAGGAGTAGTCCTTGATAGCGCGGATGAGGTCGAAGATGCGCGCTGTTGAGTCGAGCATGGCTTCGGCGATGCGCTCTGCACGCACCGAGGACGCGAACTGCGACAGCACGATGGTGAGCGAGCCGGCGTTCAGGAATTCTCCCAGGGGATCGAGCTGTTCTGCCGTTACGCCCAACTCTGCGAGCTCAGGTGCGATCTTCCACGTCTCTTCGACGCCGTGACCTCTGAGCCAGGTCTGCAGGCCGTCTTCGAGGGCAGCATGGTGCGCAGAGGCTGGTACTGTCTTGCTCGCCTGCTCGCGAATGCTCTCCTGCCAGTCTCGTACCTTCAGCAGATGCTGCTCGTCGAGACAAAGACTGCCGAGTCTGAACTTCTGGTGGCCGTATACGCGAAGCTCGTCGAGCAGGCCGGAGGCGGCTCGCTGCGCAGCAGACGCGGGATTGTTCATCTCATGCGCAAGATTGCCGGCCAGCTTGCCGAGGGCGTTGAGCTTTTCTGTCTGCTGTTCTATGCGGGTGACCTCGCGGACACGATCGAGCAGCACGGAAACGCAGCGCTGCCCCATCGACGGCACGGCGCGGAGCATCTCGGGAAAGATCGACTTGTCGAAATCGAGGGCCCAGATATCGACGACGACAAAGCCATGTCCGCCGTGCGACTTCATGCGCGAGAAGGGAAGCAGCCCGGTGATTTGTCCGGCGCGGCCGATAAAGAGTCCCGTGGGCGCGCCGCGCTCGCGGCGAACATGAGCTTCGCCTTTGAGGATGATGTTCATTCTGGTGGCGGGGTCGCCTTCGTGGAAGAGCGTGGTTCCGGCCGGTTCAAAGCGCTCGATGCCGTGCGTGGCGAGCCACTCAAGCTCGCTCTCCTCCATGCCGTGAAGGGGGCCAACGCGTTTGAGAGCTTCGATCAATTCCGGAATCGGCGTGTGGCCGGGAGCGGTGTGACGATCAGCCGAGTCCAGCGTGGGAGTAGTGCTGGCGGTGGTCATAATCTGCCTCTATCTATTGATGGTAACCGATACGTCCGGCAGGCTGGTGGAATCAGTTCGCGTGGGGACGCTTCATTTCAATCTTGCGCGAAGACATGGTGTCGATGAGCGAATTTAACCGCGTGGAGCTGATCGGACTCTCACTGCGCAGGGCCTCGCTGCCGTCTTCGCCGAGGAGCAGCACGACGAAGTCGTCCGCGGGGATCTTAAACTGAGCGCGGATCGATTGCATCTGTTGCGTGCTGAGCAGGGCGTAGGGCGTGTCGAGCGGCTTGGAGAAGTTCTTTGCAGCAGGCAGGATGGGCGTGAACATGACGAAGCGGTCCATCATGTCGTCGGCGGCTGCGTCGAGAATCTGGCTCTGCTTCCTGAGCCTTGGATCGTTGGTTGTGGGGCTGAAGACCAGAAGCGGTCGATAGCAGTTCCGCATGGCGGCGAGCGACTTCGGAATCACCTGGCACTTGGGGCCTGCCTGTCCTAACGCTGCCGCGCAGCTGAGAGAGAGCGCGATGAGAAGAAGCGATCGGTAAGCGGCCATTATTCAACGAGACACGCATGGCCGCGAGCAGGATGTCCGCGGCCAGTGAATGTGTGCGGCGTATGCGATCTACGCGTGGACAGTTTCGGGTTGTGCAGCCTGCGGTGCATTGTCCTTGACTGTGACGGGGTCAAGGAAGGGCATGGCGGCACGTAATGTAGCGCCCACCTTCTCAATAGGGTGCTGGGCTTCGATCTTGCGAATCTCGTCGAAGTGCTTGCGCCCGGTCTTGTTCTCCTCGATCCACTTTTTAGCGAAGGTTCCGTCCTGGATCTCCTTGAGCATCTTCTTCATCTCGGCGCGTGTGGCATCCGTTACGATGCGCGGGCCGGCGGTATAGTCGCCATACTCAGCAGTGTCAGAGATGGAATAGCGCATGTAGGCAAGTCCGCCGCGATACATGAGGTCGACGATGAGCTTGAGCTCGTGCAGGCACTCGAAGTAGGCGATCTCAGGCTGGTACCCCGCCTCAACCAGCGTTTCAAAGCCGGCCTTCACCAATGCGGAAGCGCCGCCGCAGAGAACAGCCTGCTCCCCGAAGAGGTCGGTCTCGGTTTCTTCCGCGAATGTAGTTTGGATCACACCCGCGCGCGTGCAGCCGATTCCTTTTGCATAAGAGAGGGCGAGATCAAGCGCTTTGCCGGAGGCGTCCTGATGAATCGCGACGAGACCGGGTGTGCCTCCGCCCTCGGTGAAGACTTCACGCACGCGATGGCCGGGAGCCTTGGGTGCGACCAGCGACACGTCGATGTCTTTTGGCGGAGTGATGGTGCCGAAGCGAATGTTGAAGCCGTGAGCGAACATCAGCGTCTTGCCTGCCTTAAGATTCGGTGCAATGTCGTTCTTGTAGGTATCGCCCTGCGAATGATCGGGCGTGAGAATCATGATGACGTCGGCCCAGGCAGCGGCGTCGCTCACCGTGTTCACTTCCAGACCTGCCTTCTTTGCCTTGTCGACTGACTTGCTGTTTGCGGGCAGGCCGACACGGACTTCGACGCCCGAATCCTTGAGGCTGAGAGCATGCGCGTGGCCCTGTGAGCCATAGCCGATGATGGCTACTTTCTTTTTTTGAATGAGCGATAGATTGGCGTCCTGATCGTGATAAGTCTTCGGCATTTCTGGATTCCTCGTGTCTTCGATTTAGAGTGAAATTTTAGTCCGTTATTGCGGCAGGTCCGCTTCCATTGAGGCAGATCTGCTTCTATTGAGGTAGGTCCGCCTCTTCGGTGATCTCTGCTTCATCGTCTTCGGCGATAGGCTCGGATTCGCTTTCCCCGCTGGGCACGCGCATGGCGTCGAGGACGCGGCTGGTGTGCTGGCCGCGCCGCATCACCATGCGGCCGGTGCGCGAAATCTCGAGAATGCGGTCGTCGCTCTCGTTCAGAACCTGAATCAGCCCCTCGATCTTGCTTTCAACACCGGTGATCTCGATCATCAGCGACTCGGGCGCGAGATCGACGATGCGCGCGCGAAAGACTTCGGCGAGCTCAAAGATATGTGAACGCGTCTTGGGCGTGGCGGCGACTTTGATCAGCGCCAGTTCGCGGCTGACGCAGGCGGCCTGGCCCACATCGTCTACCTGCAAAACGTTTTCGAGCTTGTACAGACTGGCCATGATGCGATGTCCCGCCGTAGGCGAAGCGTCCGAGACGATGGTCATGCGGGAGACGCCGGTCTTTTCCGAGTGTCCAACGGTGAGCGAGACGATATTAATGTTCAGCCTCCGGAACAGCGAGGCCACGCGCGTGAGCACGCCGGGTTTGTCTTCTACGAGTGCTACGAATGTGTGCAACATACGATTACAAATTATCCCTAAACGTCCTGTGCGGTTTCGATGAGCGGATTGTGGCCCGGTCTGCGGATCATTTCATGCAGAGCCGAGCCGGCGGCGATCATGGGATACACGGAGTCTTCCTTCTCGACGAGAAAGTTGATCAGGAAGGGTCCTTTACGTTCTCGCGCTGCCTTCACCGCGGGCAGCACTTCGCCGCGCGTGCGCACGGCCACGCCCGGAATACCATGCGCGTCTGCCAGCTTGACGTAATCGGGACTCAGAATGGGCGAGGACTCATAGTTCTTCTCGTAGAAGAACTCCTGCCATTGGCGCACCATGCCGAGGTATCCATTGTTGACGACGGCAATGTTAATGTCGAGGTTCTCCTGCGCGATGGTGGACAGCTCGGCAGCCGTCATCTGGAAACCGCCGTCTCCGGCGATGACCCAGACCTCTTTTTCCGGGCAGGCGACTTTCGCGCCGATTGCGGCGGGCAAAGCAAAACCCATAGTCCCAAGGCCGCCGGAAGTGATGAGCGTGCGCGGATCTTCGTGCTTGTAGTACTGCGCCTCCCACATCTGATGCTGGCCCACGTCTGTGACGACGATGGCCTTGCCGTGGGTCGCGTGCCACAGATCGTTCATCACGTGCGCGGCGTAGAGGTGTCCGGTGTCGGGCAGATTCTGGATGTCGCGTACCGAACACTCGCCCTTCATCGCATTCACTTCCCGCATCCATGCGGATTCACCCTCACGCGGCGCGAGGTGCGGCAGCAGGGTTTCTAACACCTCGGCCAGGTCGCCGATGAGCGCCACGTCTACCTTGACGTTCTTGTTGATCTCCGCCGGATCGATTTCGATGTGGATTTTCTTCGCGTAGATTGCATAGGTCGCGAGCGAGCCGGTGACGCGGTCATCGAAACGCATGCCGCAGGCGATGAGCAGATCGGATTGCTGAATCGCCTGGTTGACCCACGCTTCGCCGTGCATTCCCATCATGCCTAGCGAGAGCGGATGCGATGCGGGGAAGCCGCCCAAACCCAGTAGCGTAGACGCGACGGGAATCTGCAGCCGTTCGGCGAGCGCGAGCACTTGTTTGCGTGCGCCGGATTGAATCATGCCGTGTCCGGCAAGAATGACCGGACGTTTCGCCGAGCGAATCAATTCCGCCGCCTTAAGAACGGAGTCCTCCTCCGCGCGCAGCATGGGATGGGGGCGATATGGCTCAGGCGCCGAAGCGGCGAAATCGTAAGTCGCAGAGCCTTGCTGCGCATCTTTGGTGATGTCGACGAGCACCGGACCGGGGCGTCCAGACCGCGCGACGAGCAGCGCTTCGCGGATGACCGGAGCGATGTCTTCGGCGCGTGTGACCAGGTAGTTGTGCTTGGTCACGGGCAGAGTGATGCCGGTGATGTCGATCTCCTGAAAAGCGTCGGTGCCAAGAACCTTGCTCGAAACCTGGCCGGTGACGCAGAGCAAAGGGATAGAATCCATCATCGCCGTGGCGATGCCGGTCACCATGTTGGTCGCGCCTGGCCCGGAGGTAGCGACAGCTACGCCGACCTTACCCGACGCCCGCGCGTAGCCGTCGGCCATGTGCACCGCGCCCTGCTCGTGCCGAACGAGAATGTGGCGGATGGGAAATTTGCGCAGCGCGTCGTATGCAGGCAGAATCGCGCCTCCGGGATAGCCGAAGACCTCGCGCACACCCTCGCCCTCGAGGGTGGCCCAGAGAATCTCGGCTCCGGTTAAACGGGTGCCTGCGAATTTTGCTTCACTCATCTCATTCTCCTTGCAGAGCTCAGTGCGTGACCGCGCCAAGCGACGCGGATGAAACGGTGTCGGTATATTTTCGAAAAACTCCGCGGGCAAAGCGGGGCACGGGCTTTGTCCACGTCTTCAATCGCTCGGCGAGTTCCTTGTCGGAGATCTCTACCGTCAGCTTGCGGTTCGGAATATCGAAGTGAATCATGTCGCCCTCGCGCACGGCGGCGATCGGTCCGCCCACGGCTGCCTCGGGCGCAACGTGCCCGGCCATCAGGCCGCGGGTGGCTCCGGAGAAGCGTCCGTCGGTCAACAGCGCCACTGTCTCGCTCAGCTCGGGAATGCCGGCAATGGCAGCGGTCACCTGCAACATTTCGCGCATGCCCGGTCCGCCCTTTGGACCTTCATAGCGAATCACGATCACGTCGTTGGGCTTGATCGCGCCCGACTCTACCGCATGAAAGGCTTCGCCCTCGGAGTCGAAAACGCGCGCCGGGCCGCGATGCTCCAGGCGCTTGTGTCCCGCGACCTTGATGACGCAGCCCTCGGGTGCGAGATTGCCTCTGAGGATGACCAGGCCACCTGTGGGTTTGATCGCTTCGGCGATGGTGTGGATGACCTTCTGACCGGAGGTCTCCGTGGCTTGCGCGGCCTCTTCGCCAAGGGTCCTGCCGGAAACATTCCAGGCGGTGCCGTCAATCAGGCCGGCGTCGATCAAGCGCTTCGCGAGCAGGCGGCTGCCGCCGGCGGCGTGGTAGTCGGCAGCGACGTATCGGCCGCCGGGTTTGAGATCGCAGAGCAGCGGCGTCTTCGAGCTGATGCGGTCGAAGTCATCGATAGAAAGCGGAATGCCCATCTCGTTGGCGATGGCGAGGAAGTGAAGCACAGCATTCGTCGATCCACCGGAGGCCGCGACGCTGGCAATGGCGTTCTCGATGGCTTTCGCTGTGATGATCTTGCGGGGAAGCAGATCGTTTTTCGCGAGTTCGAGAACCATCCGGCCGGCTTCACGCGCAGCATCGAGCTTTTCTGGCAGGAAAGCAGGGACGCCGGAGAGACCGATGGGCGAGATGCCCAGAAACTCGCAGGCCATGGCCATGGTGTTGGCGGTGAACTGGCCACCGCAGGCTCCGGCACCAGGACAGGCTGCTGCTTCGATGGCTTCGAGACCAGCGTCATCAATTTTTCCCGCGGCGTGCGAGCCGATGGCCTCGAAGACATCCTGGATGGTGATGTCTTTTCCGTTCAGATGGCCGGGCTTGATGGAGCCGCCGTAGAACATCAGCCCCGGAATGTCGAGACGAGCCAGCGCCATGACTGTGCCGGGCATGTTTTTGTCGCAGCCGGCGATGGCAACGAGACCGTCGAAGAGATTGCCGCGCGCGACCAGCTCGACGGAGTCGGCGATGACTTCGCGGCTTATGAGGGATGCCTTCATGCCCTCGGTGCCCATGGTGATGCCATCGGAGATGGTGATGGTGTTGAACTCCATCGGCGTGCCGCCCGCTTCGCGCACGCCCTGCTTGACAGCCTCAGCGATGTGACGCAGGTGGAAATTGCAGGGGCCGATTTCGGTCCACGTGTTTGCAATTCCGATGATGGGCTTGTGCAGATCCTCTTTTGAGAAGCCAATGCCACGCAGGTAGGAGCGCGCTGCGGCGCGGCTCGGTCCTTCGGTAAGAGGAATGCTGTACTTCTTGGGATTGTGTCCGCCGCCGTTCTTGCCATTTGTGCTCATGCGTGTGCAGTCTCCGTGGCTGCCGAAGCGGGGCGTGGTGTTACCCAGAAGGCCTGGTCGTGCTGCTTTTCAAATGTGTCGAGCGCATCGGCGTGGCGGAGCGTAAGGCCGATGTCGTCGAGCCCTTCGAGAAGGCAGTAGCGTCGGAAAGGATCGATCGAGAAGGTCGCCGAGAAGCCGTGATCGTCGTGAATGTCGCGATCTTCAAGCGAAACGGTGAGGTGATAATCGTCGATGGTCGCGGCGCGATGGAGCAGAAGTTCGACCTGTTCATCGGGAAGCGTGACCAGCAGGATGCCGTTCTTGCCTGCGTTGGAGTGGAAGATATCGGCGAAGCTGGGCGCGATGACCACGCGAAATCCGTGATCGTTGAGCGCCCAGGCTGCATGCTCACGCGACGATCCGCAGCCGAAGTTTTTGCCGGTGACGAGAATCTCCGCGCCCTTGTGGCGGGGGTGGTTGATCTCGAAGTCCGGGTCCTGACGCCAGTCGTGAAAAAGGAAATCGCCGTAGCCGGTGCGCTCGATGCGCTTCAAAAACTGCTTGGGAATGATCTGATCCGTATCAATGTTCGCGCGGTTGAGCGGCATCACTTTCGATCGGTGTCTGCGAAACGGTTTCATTTAAGCGAGAACCTCTTCCTTCTTGAATTCCCATGTACGAACATCGGTGAAGTGGCCAGTGATAGCTGCGGCTGCGGCCATCATGGGGCTGACGAGATGCGTACGGCCGCCGCGTCCCTGGCGTCCTTCAAAGTTACGATTGCTGGTTGAAGCGCAACGCTCACCCGGCGCGAGAATGTCGGGGTTCATGCCCAGGCACATGGAACATCCGGGTTCACGCCACTCGAATCCCGCTGCGCGGAAAATGTGGTCCAGACCCTCACGCTCAGCCTGCGCTTTGACCGGCTGCGATCCCGGCACGACCATGGCGCGGACATGGGAGTGAACGTGATATCCGGCAACCACTTTTGCGGCCGAGCGCAGGTCCTCGATACGTGAGTTCGTGCAGGAGCCAATAAAGACGCGATCAATCGTCACATCTTCGATGGGCACGCCGGGCTTCAGGTCCATGTACTTGAGGGCCTGCTCGAAATGGCGGCGGTCGGCGTCCGATTTCGCGTCGGCGGGATTGGGAACAATGTCGGTGACCGGAATCACCATGCCCGGGCTGGTTCCCCAGGTCACGTAAGGTGCGAGCTCAATGGCGGGAATGATCAGCTCGCGGTCATACTTCGCGCCTGGATCGGAAGCCAGTTTGCGCCACTCGGCTACGGCCTCGTCCCACGCCGCGCCTTGCGGTGAAAACGTGCGGCCTTTGAGATAGGCGAAGGTCGTTTCGTCGGGAGCGATCATGCCGGCGCGCGCGCCCGCTTCGATACTCATGTTGCACACCGTCATGCGGCCCTCCACGCTCAGGGAGCGAATGGCGGAGCCGGCGTACTCGATGACATATCCCGTCGCGCCGTCCGTGCCGATGCGTCCGATGATGCCGAGTGCAACGTCTTTTGCGGTCACGCCGTCGGGCAGTTCACCCTCCACAGCGATGCGAAAGGTTTTCGGCTTCGACTGCGGCAGGCATTGCGTCGCCATTACGTGCTCCACCTCGGATGTGCCGATGCCGAAGGCCAGCGCGCCAAATGCGCCGTGGGTTGACGTGTGCGAATCGCCGCAGACGATCGTCATGCCAGGCTTGGTAAGCCCGAGTTCGGGTCCGATGACGTGAACGATGCCCTGGTTCGGCGACTGTATGTCGTAGAGCTCGACGGCGAAGTCGATGCAGTTCTGCCGCAGCGTGTCGATCTGTTTGGCGGCAATGACGTCTTCGATAATGAGGCGATTGGGCGTGGTCGGCACGTTATGATCGACCGTAGCCACGGTGCGATCCGGACGGCGCAGCTTGCGTCCCGCGAGACGAAGACCTTCGAAGGCCTGCGGTGAAGTTACTTCGTGCACTAGGTGCAGGTCGATGTAGAGCAGCGCCGGTTCATTGGCCGGCTCGGCCACCAGGTGCGACTCCCAGACTTTTTCGAATAATGTTTTTGCTGCTGACATCTCTGTTGACTCCACATCTCTCAAATTGTCTTGTGCCGAAGGCGCCCCCGCCGTGCGGCCAGCACCTATACCGCGTGCATCGCCTGCCGGCAGTCGATGATCTCGTTGAGCGCCTGATGAACATACTTGCCCATCTCCTGTGTGGAGACGACCATCTTCGAGGGCTGGCCACGCACCAGATCGGCAGTGCGATACCCCTGCTCCAGCACCTTGCGAACAGAGGTCTCGACGGCCTGTGCGTCCTGCTCGAGCTTGGCGGAATGCCGCAGCAGCATGGCCGCGGTCAGGATCGCGCCCAGAGGATTGGCGAGTCCTTTTCCTGCAATGTCCGGCGCTGAACCATGAACAGGCTCGTACAGATTCACCTGCCCGCCGATCGTGGCTGACGGCAACATGCCGAGTGAGCCGGTGATGACTGCCGCTTCGTCGGACAGGATGTCGCCGAAGAGATTTTCCGTCAGGACCACGTCGAAGTTGCGCGGCGTGTTCATCAGGTGCATGGCACAGGCGTCGACGTACTGGTGCTCGAGCGTTACATCGGGATACTGCGTGGCAACCTCGGTCACGGTCGCGCGCCAGAGCTGCGAAACTTCCAGCACATTGGCCTTGTCGACCGAGGTCACTTTCTTCTGCCTCGTCAACGCCAGTTCGCACGCGACCCGGGCTACGCGAATCACCTCGTCGCGGGTGTAGCGCATGGTGTTCCATGCCGATCCTGCTTCGCGATCCCACGCGCGCGGCTCCCCAAAGTACAGGCCGCCGAGCAACTCGCGCACAAAGAGAATGTCCGCTCCGTCGACCACTTCGGCGCGCAGCGGCGAGTTCGACGAGAGTGAAGGCCACGCGAAGGAGGGCCGCAGGTTTGCGAAGCCGCCGAGAGCCTGCCGCAACTGCAACAGGCCGGCTTCAGGCCGGCGGTCCGGGGGAAGCGCGTTGAACTCGTTGCCGCCCACTGCGCCGAGCAGCACAGCATCGCTTTCGAGCGCGGCCTCGAGAGTCGATTCCGGCAGGGGCGATCCATGCTGTTTGATCGCGACACCGCCAATGAGGGCGTCCCTGAATTCGAAATCGTATCCGCCGAGTTCGGCGACGGAGCGCAGAATGCGCACCGCTTCGGCCGTGACTTCGGGACCGATTCCATCTCCAGCGACTACCAGTACCTTGAGCTTCATCGTTGTCTCCCTGCGAGTGTGGCGGCGTGCGCGCCGGAAAAGTTCAGTTCGGTTTCGAGACGGTTTCGTCGTTGATCAGGTCTTCGTGTCGTTGGTGGTGCGCCACCAGGTTGATCAGGTCCTGGTCATAGATGGCCTTCTTGCGGTCGGCCAGCTCGGTGAAGGCGCGATAAGCAATGTCGAGATCCTCAGGCGCGAGGTGATAACCCAGTGCGACCAGGCGGGAGCGCAGCGCATGGCGTCCGGAGTGTTTGCCCAGCACCATTCGATTGCTCGGTACGCCGACGGAAGCCGGCGTCATGATCTCGTAGGTCAGCGGGTTCGAGAGCACGCCGTGCTGGTGAATGCCCGCCTCATGCGCGAAAGCGTTGCTGCCAACAATTGCCTTATTGGGCGATGGCGAAAAGCTGATGGTTCGCCCCAGAAGCTGGCTGACGGAATAGAGGTGGTCCAGTCTCAGTCCATGCTCTACGGGAAAATAATCGGCGCGGACGTGCAAGGCCGCTGCAATCTCTTCGAGTGCGGCATTCCCTGCCCGCTCGCCAATTCCGTTGATGGTGCACTCCACCTGCCGCGCTCCCGCTTCGATTGCGGCCAGGGCATTGGCCACCGCGAGTCCGAGGTCGTCGTGCGTGTGCGCGGAGAGGATAACATTACCGGCTCCCGGCACGCGCTCGCGAATCATGCGGAACATGGCCGCGTAATCGCCGGGGACCGCATAGCCGACCGTGTCGGGAAGGTTGATGACGGTCGCGCCGGCCTCAATAGCCACGGCGACAATCCTGCACAGAAATTCCTGATCGGTGCGCGTGGAGTCTTCCGGAGAAAACTCGACCTCATCGACCAGCGTGCGCGCCAGCGCGACGGATCGGGCCGCCTGGTCGAGAGCCTCTTCGCGGCTCATCTTCAATTTGTATTCAAGGTGAAGATCGGAGCTGGCGAGAAAAATGTGAATCCGCGATCGATGGGCGCGCTTGAGTGCCTGCGCCGCCCGCTCGATGTCTCCGCTCTTCGATCGCGCCAGTGATGCGATCACCGGCCCGCGTACTTCGCGGGCGATTGCGTCGATTGCGGCGAAGTCACCATCTGAGGAAATGGCAAAGCCGGCTTCCAGTATGTCCACGCCAAGATCGGCGAGCGAATGGGATATCTGAAGCTTTTCGTGCTGGGTCATGCTGCAACCCGGCGACTGTTCACCATCCCGGAGGGTCGTATCAAAAAAATGAACGCGGTCTGGAGCCATCTACATCCCCTGCAAGTAAGACTCTCTTGCCATTAAGTCTGCCAAAATACTGCACATAATTCAAATTTATAATTTCTACTGAATCGATAGATTTAGATTATATTGGAACAAATTCTTGCTCTGAGTGTGGCTATCACTTATGGACCTGTCCCAACTTGAAACCTTTCTCGCGGTCGTCGAAGAGCGCGGTTTTTCGCGCGCCGCGATCCGTCTGCGCCGCACGCAGCCCGCCGTAAGCCACGCAATCCGCCGTCTTGAAGAGGAAATCGGCGACCCGCTTTTTGAGCGCACTTCGCGGGAGGGCACGCTGACCGCTGCCGGAGTGCTGCTTCGCGCGTACGCTGAGCGCCTGTTGAAGCTGCGCGGCGAAGCGGCCTCGGCGCTCGAGGAACTGCGCTCTTTGGAGCGCGGACGGCTGCATCTGGCGGCAAACGAGTACACCTGTCTTTATCTACTGCCTGTGCTCGACGAGTTCCGGCACCTGTGTCCGCACATCAGCGTTCTGGTGCAGCGGGCTCTGGCGAGCCGCATTCCCGAACAGATCCTCGACCGCACGGTAGAGATCGGCATCGTCACTTTCCGGCCGGCAGATGAGCAGCTTCACCTGCTCGGCGTCTACACCGATTCGGTTGTCTTCATCGTCAATCCCCGGCATCCGTTGGCGCGAGAGAAGAAAGTGGCGATCCGCGATCTGGGGGCGGAAAATTTCGTTGCTCATAATGTTGTTTCACCGTTGCGCAGGCGGGTGATCGACCTTTTTGAAAAGCACAAGACGCCGCTGAACATGAACGTCGAGCTGCCCAGCCTGGAAGCCATCAAGCGCTTCGTGGCTATGGGAAACGGTGTCGCACTGGTTCCGGGGCTGACTGTCCAACATGAGCTGGCGCGGGGAGAACTGGTTCAGGTTCAGGTGCCGGAGCTCAAAATCGAGCGGCAGCTATTGCTGGCTTACCGGAAGAATGCGACCTTGTCCCATGCGGCTCTGGCTTTCCTCAAAGCCGTCAAGTCACTCTCTCAGGAACGGGGCTCGCCGTTCAGTTTCCGGGCCGAGCATGCCCGCTGATCGTGCATCGATCTTCGCAGGATGCTGTAGAAACATCATTCCGCAGGTACAATTACGAAGTGGACCGGGGAACCCCGGCTCCGCCAAAAAAAAATTGACGAGCCGAGAGGCGTTGCGCCCGCCACAGTGGGCGAGAGGTTCACGAGACGAATGAAGAAGAGTCTGTTGTTTCTGTTGCTGCTGCCCTTCATGGCAGTGATGGGTTTCGCCCAGGAAAGCCGCATGGACGTCAGCGTGAGCGGAACCGCTTTGATTCCGCCGTTTGTCGCCGGAAATGCTGTTCAATTGCACGCTACCACGGGAATTGGCGTTCTGGTCAGCTACCGGTACCTGCTTACACCGCATAGCGGGCTTGAGCTGAACTACCAGTACGCGCAGGAAGTGCAGCACTATATCAATCCCACGAACAATATTCTCGTTCACAATCGCTTCCAGGAAATTTCCGGAGCGTACGTCTACAACTTCACATACAAGAATTTCAATCCGTTTCTTGAAGGCGGTCCGGGCGGCTACATCTATTCGCCGATCAATGACGCGAAGACGCAGCTTCAGAATCTTGGCCGCAGCACCAATATCGGCGCCCTCTACGGGGGCGGCATCGCGTACGAGCTTAGCCCCAGCTTCGATATTCGCGTCGAGTATCGCGGCATCGTGGTGAAGGCGCCCAGCTTCAACGACCCAAATTTGAAGACCAACCGCTACTTCAACATCAGCGATCCCTCGATTGGCGTCGCCTACCACTTCTAGACTTTGACCATCGGTTGTTCATCGCAGGCAGCTTCGAACGAAATCGTTTGAGGCTGCTTTTTCCTGTCCGAAACGTCTGCGTCAATTGTCCGGTTCACGCAAAAAGGGCCAGGTTTGACCCGGCCCCTCGCGTTCACTTGGCAATGCGCTCGTGCTTCGAGTTCTAGCGGACCCCGAGAATGCGATAGGTCACGCCCACGCTGTAACCATGCGGAGTGAGCCCATTGCTGGGGATTCCGGGAAACCCGGGTGCCGAGGGTATGAACTGATATTCGTAGTCACCGCGGACCGCGAATCTGCTCGAGATGCGGTACTCGCCGTATCCTCCGGGGACATACGCGAAATAGCTTCCACTTCCTACGTTAAAGGGATAGGTGATCCAAATTCCGCCGAACAGAAACTTGGCGTTGAGAGAAAAGCGGTGATATTGCAGCAACTTGGCTTTGGGTCCAGCGAGGTAGTCGTATTGTGATTGCTGGCCGACAGCATTCCACTTCATCCAGCGCCCCTCGGCTTCCAATCCGAATCTTGGGGTCACGTTGTAGTCCACCAGGGCGCCGATTCCATTGAGCCGCTTTGAGGTAGCGTAGTCAGAGTTGAAGCTTGAGAACTCGCCCCCCACCCACAGTGTTGAATTCCCGCCTTGAACGGATGGGGCGACCTGGGCATACGCTGCTCCGGACCCGAGGAAAAAACTGAGGATCAGAATCTTTTTGAGCACGTCTACTATCTCCAAGATTTGAGATGCAATAAGTCCAGATTGCAAAGCCAAGGCGCCATTTGTCGCAAAAAACCCTTCCAGCGATCGCCGGAACCCAAAATGGGAACCGGCGTGCCGTTTCTGGTACAGCTTATTGTGGACTTGCCGCCGGGGGAGCCTGGTTTGGATCCGCGGGCGGCGGAGGCGGCTGCGTTGCTGCCGGGTCAGCATTCGCCGGTGCCGCGGTTGCAGGCGCCGCGCTTGCGGGCGCCGTGGTCGCCGCTGCCGTGGACGACGGAGCCTGGACCGGCGGCTGATAGCGCTGCAGACGGTAGTAGATCGGGGTGACCTCAAACGGCATCTTGTCGCGAGCGCTCAGCAGCGGCGCCGGTTTCACGTTCAGCTGGAAGACCTTGTCGTCCCAGGGATCGATCTTCAGATGACTGTTCAGAGGGAGTGCGGCAATCTGAGTCAGATCGTCCATGTTGAGCTTGGGAGCGCCTTGTCCGATCGCGACCAGCCACGGCGTCCCGTCGGGCTTGAGAAGCGAATCGCCCAGCCGCGGTGTCACCAGGTAGGTCAGCTCCTTCGAGCGCATCTGCAGCGCCTGGAAGAATAGACCAACGCTGGCTCCCTTGTCGTGATACACCGAAGCGTTGAACAGCTCGACAGCCTTCTTCGCGGCAGTCTCGTTATCAATTGCCGAGTGGTTCATGTTGAACTTCGCAAAGGTCGCCTCGTCGGGGAAGAGGAGGCGGTCATTGAAGGCGTACCGGGTGTCAATATGATGGCCCAGGACGATATGAGCGAGCTGGAAGCTCAGCACCGCTGCCAGGTCCTCTTCCGAGGGCAGCACGTCCACCAGGCCCTTGCTCAGCAGGATGGTGTTGCCAATGGATATCGATTCAAGCGGCGTGGTCAGCATCACGCGGCAGTGGATATCGTCCGGCAACGCGAGCTTGCTGCCGATGGCAATATTATTTGTAACCGTCTCGAGCACCTTATCGAAATCACTTGGCGGGGCCAGCAGTCCGGCCTGCGTCAAACGGTCGAGCACGTTCTGTTCGGCCTGGGAAACCCATTGGCGTCTCGCCTGTAGAGGGCTTACGTCCTGCGATTGATCGCTCTGATCCTGAGCGTTCTCTACCTGGATCGACTCGCTCTCTCCCTCATGCTGAGGCAGCTTCAGCGAGTAGCCCCAGAAATAAGTCTGCGCGCGGAAACCGGTGGCCTTCTTCGTATCGCTCTTCTGGGTCTCTTCCACATAGATCGCAGTGGGCAACCAGACATCCGGCTGAACGTTCAAGCGCCAGCTGTCAAAGTGGTAGTAGCGGGCGATCTCTTCGCCGTTGTTGCCGGTATAAGAGCCGTTGAAGCGGACGATGTTGCCATCCTGGTCCTCAACCCAGATGCGGCCTGAGAACCGTCCGTAGCCCTCCTTGGGCTTGGGCTTTACATCGAAGACCAGGGTGCGCACGCCGCCCAGGAAATCCCGCCGGACATAGGTGAAATCATAGTGCTGCTGGTCGAAGCTCACGGGATCGAGGAACATCATGTCCATGAAGCCCGTGGCGGAATAACTGATGCTGAAGCTCTTGGTGAGGTCTGCCAGAAACTTGTGAGTGCCTTTGAAGAAGCCCTTGCCCTTGGCCGTTCGGGTTTCATAGGGATTGGCAACAAAGGCCTTGCCGAAATCCACGCGAGCCACAATGTATTGATCCGAAACAGGTACGGTCTGGAGCTTGGCATCAGGCCGCATGTTCTGAATGTAGGTCTGCACGACCGGCGTGCTCTTCTGGATCTGCTTGACTGTCGCCTTTTCCCGATCCACAGCTTTCTGTACGAGCGCGGCCTGCTCAGGCGTGAGGGGGACCGGCGGCACGTATTTTGCTTCTTTCTTTGCTTGAGCGGCGCCGACGCTTAAAAACAACGCCAGACCCAAGGTGCACATATTACGGAGAGACATTTACAGGCTCCTAATCTTTCTCTTTCTCTTATCTTTACTCTTTACCGTCTTCTCGTTTCGGGATTGCCCAGCACAATCTTTGCGCTTCTTCTGTCAGGCGGTACATTTATCCCGGAACCTACCTGAAACGTATCCCTAAACGTATCCCGGAATCGTTGGCACGAAGCAGCTGGTGCTGCGACGTCCGGTCCCGCCCTGTGGTTCGAAAGTTCATGCCAGGGGTAAACGAACCTAGGCCAACTGGAAAGTTACTCGTATTACGGTGACCTGGTCTACCGCATGTCCATCCTTGGTTGCCGGTTTGAATTGAATGCCTTGTGCGACGGTTTTCGCCTGCTCATCCAGGCCATGCCCCAAGCCGCTGAGCACCTGCAGAACCTCGACATGGCCCGATGCCGTGAAACGCACCTCGAGCTTTACGTCGCCCTCGATCTTTAGCTGGCGGGCTTCGGCCGTATAAGCGGCCTTGGGCTTGGAAAGAACCACGATTGGTGTCGACTCCACCTGTTGCACCTTCGGCGCCGCGGGCGCGGCCTGCCCAAAGCCCGTTCCGGAGAATCCGGCCTGTTCGACTCTACCCGTCCCTCCGGGTTTGCCCGTCCCGCCTACCACTCCATTGGAAAATCCGGCAGAAGCGACGGTTCCATGCACATCCTTGCCGCCGGGAACGCCATTTGCGACCCCGGAGCCAAACGCCACGCCTTTCACTGACCCCTGGCGCGCCGCTCCCGCACCGGGCTGTCCGATCCCTGGAGTTCCGTTGAACGAGCCCACCGCGGCAATTGTGGCCGGCCTCGTTGCATTGGGATTGGGTGTGACGCCGACAGGATCACCAAATCCTCCGGTCTTAGGTGTGGGGGCAACCGTGTTGTTTGCGACCAGGGTGGGCTGCGAGCTCTTGAAGAGTCCCACCTTAGGTTGCGGCGGAGGCGACACGGCCTTGGGAGGCGCCGGAGCTATTTTCGGAGTCGGAGGCGTGGGGATCTTCACCTCCATAGGCTTTGGCGGCTCAATCACGGGCTTGGGCGGTTTTATCTTGGGCTGGAGCGGCTCGACCGTCGGCGGCGGCGGAATCACGCGGACCTTGGGCACCGGAGGCGGCACATAAGGCTTCGGCTCTACGGGAAATACCAGAACCGCGGTATTCTCCTTTTGCACTTTCGCCTGGTGGATTCGTGCCGCAGCGAAAAGAATCAGAAGGGCGGCTACGCCGACGTTCACCACCAGGCTCACGCCAAACGAGCCAAGCCTGCCTTGCGGTTCGGGTAGAAGTCCAAAGGTCGACCGATTCCGAAAATTGCTCGCCATAGCTCTTTTTATCCCAACCTGAGTTTCCAGAATTTGTTGCCCAAAAATGTCACAAAATGAGACAAATCCCTATGAGAAGTGTGCATGCATTCCAGATTCCACTTCTTCCAGGGTCGGGCCCCGCATGGCTTCGCCAGCCTATTCTGCGTCCTCCATCAAACCCATGGAGAATTCTATTCAGAAGGCTTCCCTTAGGTACACCCTATCCAAGGCGGCCGCTTTTGGCTGTCGCTGATTAAACACAGAGCGTTACAAAGGTAATGCGATCGTAACATGCGCTCTTAAAATTATAATCTCTAACACTAGAATGCGTAAGCCTTATCGCGCTGCACGCGGACTGCAGAGTAAATTATTCTTAATCCTTGCGCCGACGGACCGACCTGCTTGACCTCTTCTTCGACGATGATTCATCTCCGACGGTTGCACCATCCCACATCGGTGGCACGAAATATGGCGAACCGGCTGTTCTCTCCCACCCCGTTTGGTGACCGAAACGTCGATTGCTGGCAGATCGATCAGAGGAGATAAAATCTTGCGGATTCTCGTTACCGGCGGGGCCGGTTACATCGGCGGCACGGTTGCTCAACTTCTCCTCGATCAGGGCCACCAGGTCGTCATCTACGACAACCTCTGCCACGCTCACCGCTCGATGATTCCCGCCCAGGCGGAATTCATCGAGGGAGACCTCGCCGACCGTGTCGTCATCGAGAAGGTCCTGCATACAGGGATAGACGGAGTGATGCACTTTGCCGCTCTCATCGAGGCCGGGGAAAGCATGCGAAAACCGGAGATCTATTTCCGCAACAACAGCGCCTCCACCCTCAGCCTGCTTGAGGCGATGCTCGCCACCGGCGTTCAAGGCCTCGTCTTCTCTTCGACGGCTGCGGTGTATGGCGAGCCTGAATCGACCCCCATCGTCGAGGACGCCCCGCTGCGTCCTACCAACGCCTACGGCGAATCCAAGTTGCTGGTCGAGCGGATGCTTGCCTGGCTCAACCGCATCCACGGCTTTCGCTACGCCAGCCTGCGCTACTTCAATGTTGCCGGAGCCATCGAGGGCCGCGGCGAGGCGCATGAGCCCGAGTCGCACATCATCCCCCTTATCCTCGACGTTGCCCTCGGCCGTCGTAAGAGCATCAAGGTCTTCGGACGGGACTACCCCACCCCCGACGGTACCTGCATCCGCGACTACATCCACGTCCAGGATCTGGCGCGCGCCCACTTGCTCGCCCTCCAAGCGCTGAAAGACCGGGACAAGCTTATCTACAACATCGGCAATGGCGTCGGTTTCAGCGTTCGGGAGGTCATTGACGCGGCACGCCGGGTTACCGGTCATGCGATTCCGGTCGAAGAGTGCCCACGGCGCTCCGGCGATCCAGCGGTGCTTATCGCCAGTTCGAAGAAGGTCGGTCAGGAGCTCGGATGGAAGCCGGAATATACCAGGCTCGACGACATCATCGAGAGCGCATGGACGTGGCATCAGCTGCGCTACGCGAAGACAGCGTAATTTTCGGGCGGCGCGGCGAAAACTGAGCAAACCTGGCCGCCCTTGTGGTTCCCGCGGATTGCCGAGCTTTCATCGCGTGGTGACGGCACCGGTGGTGCTGCCCGCAGCCAGGTTCTGTCCCGCCGCCTTCGGAGGTTTCACCACGAGCGGCATCAGGATGGATATCGCCATAATCGCCACGATCACATGCAGCCCGGTTGCATAGCTGCCGCTGGACTGCCTCAGATACGCGATCAGCAGCGGACCGAACGCGCTCGCGAACCCCCAGGCTGTGAGCATGAGTCCGTAAATCGGCCCCACGTTCTTCGCTCCAAAGTAGTCGGCGGCAAAGGCGGGCATGGTTCCGAAACCGCCGCCATAGCACATCAAAATGATGAACGTGATCACGGTAAGGCCAGTCACTGAGTGAAACACGAGCAGCAACCAGAACAGCCCCGCTTGCAGCAGATACATCGCGAAGAAAGTCCCACGCCGCGTAATCCAATCAGATTCCCACGCCCAGAAGACGCGCCCGACGGCGTTGCCAATGCTGACAATGCCCACCATACCGGCGGCGACAATCGCCGTAACTTTGGCCAGCTCCTGAAACATCGGCGCTTCCTGCGAGATCACCGAAATTCCTGCCGAGGTGTTCAGGAACAGGAGGAACCATAGCGCCCACCATTGCCATGTTTTCAAGGCCTCGCCCAGGCTGAAGTCCTTCGACGCGCGCTGCGCTTTCTCGATCGCTCCGGGCGTCCATCCCTGTGGCTGCCAGCCTGCAGGGGGGGTGGTCATAAACCAACCCGCCGCACAGGTGACAATCAGGTAAGTAATTCCCAGATAAGCGAAGGTGTGCAGCACACCCACACTCTGAATCAGCCGGGTGGCGACCGGCGCGGTCACCAGCGCACCCGCGCCGAAACCGCCGACAGCAACGCCTGTCATCAACCCGCGGCGATCTGGAAACCACTTCACCAGAACCGAGATTGGAACGATGTAGCCGAAGCCGAGCCCGATTCCGCCGATTACTCCATACGTCAGATACAGCCAGGGAAGTCCGGAGGAAAAGCTCGCCAGAAATATGCCGCAACCGTAGAGCAGGCCCCCGGTGAGCATGACCACGCGCGGTCCAACCCGGTTCAGCCAGAGCCCTCCAAAGAAGGCCGCAAACCCCAGCACAAAAATCGCAATTGTGAAAGTCAGGGTCACCTCGGAAATCGTTGAATGAAACAGCTTTGA
>JABCZC010000066.1 GCA_013289875.1 Acidobacteriota bacterium
GACTCACCTTCCAAAGATGTTTCCCATGCTGATGACGGCAGCGGGCACGCTTACGCCCGCGAAGGTGTTTGTGCTGGGTGCGGGCGTGGCGGGACTGCAGGCGATCGCGACCGCCCGTCGGCTGGGCGCTGTGGTGTACGCCTATGACGTGCGTCCTGCGGTGAAGGAGCAGGTGGAGAGCGTGGGCGCGAAGTTCGTGATGCTCGATGTCGATGCAGCATCGTCGGAGGACAAGGGCGGCTACGCCAAGGCCATGGACGAAGAGTTCTATCGCCGTCAGCGTGAACTGCTCACCGAAACGCTGCGCGAGCAGGATGTGGTGATTACGACGGCTGCAGTTCCGGGCCGCAAGTCGCCGATCCTGATTACGACGGAGATGGTGACGGCGATGCAGCCGGGATCGGTGATCGTCGATATCGCGGCGGAGCGGGGTGGCAACTGCGAACTTACCCGGCCCGGCGAGACGGTTGTCCACAACGGGGTAACGATTCTCGGGCCGCTAAATCTGCCGTCGCTGATTCCCCACCACGCCAGCCAGATGCTCTCAGCGAACATCGCCGCGCTGGCCAAGCTGCTGGTTCGCGAAGGCCAGGTGGGCCTGGACCTCGAGGACCAGATCATTCGCGAAGCGCTGGTGACCCATCAAGGCAAGGTCGTCCATCCTAAGGTTGCGGAGTTGTTGGCGGCTCATGCGTAGGTAGCGTTATGAGTCAAGGGTAAGTAGTCAGAATCTTTAGGAGGGAAGAATGCCACCGGACTTTATTTCGAATCTTTATGTATTCATCCTGGCGGGATTCGTCGGGTTTGGGCTTATCAAGCGGGTATCGCCCCTTTTGCATACGCCGTTGATGTCGCTGACCAATGCCCTCGACGCCATCGTGGTGGTAGCAGCGATCATCATCACGGGGAGGCATGAGACGCCGCTGACCACTACGCTGGGAGCGATCGCGGTGGCTGCTTCCTTCAGCAACATGGTGGGCGGATTTTTCATCACCGACCGCATGATCCGCATGTTCAAATCCGGCGCGGCCAAGAAATCATGAACGCGGCGGCCATTCAGCAGTACCTCGACTTCGCTTACATCGCCGCGGTTGTGCTGTTTATCCTGGCGCTCAAGTGGCTGAGCTCGCCGGTGAGTGCGCGCAGAGGCGTGTTGGCCGGCGAGGTTGCGGCAGGTCTGGCGGTTGTAGCGACGCTCTACAACCCGGAACTGGTCGCTTACAAGTGGATTGTCATCGCACTGATTATCGGCGCGGGAATCGGCATTCCCCTTGGCATGGTAAAGATTACGGCGGTCCCGCAGCGGACAGCTTTGAGTCACGCCTTTGGCGCTCTCTCGGCGGCAATGATCGGCATTGCGGAATATTATGTGGGGCTTTCGCGTATAAGCCGGTTCGAGATGGGCGAGATCGCGATGGAAGTGATCATCGGCTCGCTAACGTTCACCGGCAGCTTGATCGCCGCGGGCAAGTTGCAGGAACTTCTGCCCCAGCGTCCGATTGTTTATAAGGGGCAGAATATTGTTAGTCTTTCCGTGCTTGGCGCGGCCGTTTTATTGGCAGCCGCGTTGGTAATACATCCGGAACAGACGGTGTTGTTCCCGATCATGGTGATTGTGGCTCTGCTGTTTGGCGTAATGCTGGTGACGCCGATCGGTGGCGCAGATATGCCGACCGTGATCTCACTGTTGAACTCCTATGCAGGATTTTCGGCGGCTCTGCTGGGATTTGTGCTGAACAGCAAAGTGCTGATCGTGGCGGGCGCGCTTGACGGCTCGTCCGGATTCATTCTGTCGGTCATCATGTGCAAGGCGATGAACCGGTCATTCACGAATGTCTTGTTCGGCGCCTTCGGCACGGTCCAGGTCGCCGTGGGAAAGATCGAGGCGCGGCCTGTCCGCTCCGCCTCTGCCGAAGAAGCGGCGGAGATCCTCGACGCTGCGCGCAAGGTGGTCATCATTCCCGGTTACGGCATGGCAGTAGCGCAGGCCCAGCACAAGCTGCGTGAGCTGCACGACATCCTCACGAAGCGGGGCATCGACGTCAGTTTTGCGATTCATCCGGTCGCGGGCCGCATGCCTGGACACATGAACGTGCTGCTCGCCGAGGCGGACGTCCCCTATGACCGGCTGATCGAAATGGACGAGATCAATCCCGAGTTTCCCCGAACGGATGTGGTCCTGGTCGTCGGGGCGAATGACGTGGTTAACCCGGCTGCGCGCAACGACAAGAACAGCCCCATCGCCGGCATGCCGATCCTGAATGCATCCGAAGCGCAAACGGTAATGGTGATCAAGCGCAGCATGAGCCCGGGCTTCGCCGGTATCGACAACGAGCTCTACTACCTCGACAAGACACTTATGCTGTTTGGAGACGCCAAGAATTTCGTGACCAGCATTATCAAGGAACTGAACGCCGTCGCCGCCGGGACCTAAGGCCATTTGCCAACGTTGGTCCCAGCGGCCCCGCAAACACTGCTAACTGCTCGGTGGGACGTACGTGGTTCCCGACGGCAGAAGCAGCGGCTCCTCGGGCATGACGATCCAGAAGACGACGTAGGCGATTATGCCGGCGCCTCCACCGAACACGGCAAGCAGCACGGTGATCACCCGCACCCAGCTCACATCCCAGCTATAACTGTTAGCCAATCCCTGACAGACGCCGGCCACCATGCGTCCTGCGCGCGGACGAATCAGCCGCGACTGCACGGTATACAACGGTGGGTTGCCAGCGCTGATCTGCGCGCCGCATGCGGAGCAGAAACGCGCTTCGTTACTCATTGACGTTCCGCAATTTCTACAGAAAACAGCCATGGGTTTCTCCATTTCATAGAAAGCTTACATCCGGTCACGCGCCGGTGACCAGGCGTATGACGGCGGGCACCACGGTCTGAACCACCGACGGAACGACAATGCCAGCCATGGTGATCCCGGTTAGAAGACCGAATACGGTTGCAATGCAGGCCAGCGGGAATACAAGACCGGCTGGCGGCGATGGAGGAGCCGCCGGGTAACGCATCGTTCGCAGAATCATGACACGAACCTCGATTCCATTGCCAATGAATACGCAAAGGCGGGAGGCGCGGTTCCGCAAGCTCGCGTGAAGCATTATCTCGTCTGGAATCTAGCGGCCGGTATAAGCAGTCCGCTGGAATTTGCGCGCCTGGTCGGCCTGCACTGTGTCGCTGCCGGCGTTGATGACGGCTTGATACTGCTCCTTCGCTTTGTCATGCTCGTTCATCAGGTCGTAGACTTCGCCGGCGGCCAGCAGGCTGCGCCGTTTCAGTTCGGGACTGGTCGTGGGCAGAAAGGCGCCTTCGCGATAAGCCTCGGCCGCTTCGGCGTAGAGCTTTTGTCCGCGCAGGCTATCGCCGAGTCCGAAATAGGCCAGCTCCAGGTGCGACGAGGGAAAATACCCCGGACGCCTGGCTTCGTCGATGACGTCCCGGTAGGCGGCCACGGCTTTCATGCCTTCACCATCGTCCTTCGACAGATTAGCTACTTCCAGAGCGAAGAGAAAATCACGAGGATACTCCCTCGCGAGGCCTTCGGCAATCTCCTTGGCCTCCTTGTATTTGGCTTCGCGGCGCAGGAAAAGCATCATGGCAGTGCGAGATTCGACGCTTGTGATAACGCCGCGGTTCCCTGCGTCCCGCAGCAGGGCCATACCTTCGGCCTTGGACCCGTGAATACCCGCAAAACCGACCAGCACCTTGAAGCCGAACGAGAGCGCACCGACAACGTACAGGTAGATGCCGACCACCATTTTGGCGTCGACATAGTTGGGATCAAGCTCAAGAACCCTCTCGTGATCGTTTTTTGCGCCCAGAGCCAGTTTGAGGCCGGAGACAAAGTTGCGTTCGACCATGGCCAGGTAGCAGGCTTCGAGCGAGCGCGCCCATCCGCGGGCGAAGAGAGCATTGATGTCGTTGGGATTCTTCTTCAGCAGGTCGTTGGCCTGGTCGAAGGCCTTGTCAGAGAGTGCATAGACCCGGTCGCGGACCTTCGGATCTTCGATTACCGTGTGATGTCCACTGAGAAAGCCGTCGTTGGCGTAAAAGGTGGTATCCAGCAGATCGAGACGGAAGAGTTCCCTAAAAAGAGTTATGTGAAGGACGTAGTCGGTTGCAATGGGATCGGTGGGATGCTCGGTCTGGATCTGCTCGAAGCGGGTGAGCGCGCCGTCGTAATCCATAATGTAGAAGAGCTGAAATCCTTCTGCCACCTGGGGATTGCGATTGAGCGGGTCGGTGTCAACCGTCTGCCCCTTGGCCTGGAGGTGCGCCAGCAGGGGAAAAACGATAGCGAACAGCACGAGCTTGGGTGATATTGCAGAACGCGCGCCGGCCACCAGGCTGGGTATTTTACGCAAGAGCATTCCCGTACCAGATTCTAGATGACGTCAGCCTTATGTTGGACGCGGAAATTGCTGTCCGGTCGCTTCAATGAAAGAGCTTTCGATGCTATTGTCTTCTGATCGAGGGAAGACACGGCAGAATTAAGACTGTAACCTTAACCTTAGATCAGGGTCGCTTAGCGCGAGATCAGGGTCGCTTAGCGCAGCGTTTCCCTCTCTTGATATTCCCGGGATTCTGCGATGACAAGGAAAGAGTTTCTCCATCTGCTCGTCCTTCAGGCGCGCGCGAACGGGTTTGAACTGCGCAAGTGGTTTCAGTCGAAGATCGAGCGCCAGTGGACCAGCCCGGAAGCCGCGATCGTAACGCTGGCATCAGGTAACCGCTACTATGCCCTGCTCTTTTCACACGAGTTTGCCCAGGCTTTCTGGAAGCAGGGCACGCAGATGCAATTCGTCGTTCCCACCCAGCATTTCACGCGTCTGAACGCCCGGGGCCAAATGGTCACGGTCACCCGCAAGGCATACACACGGCGCACATTGAAACCCGATGCCTGGAAATACCACTTGCGAGAGATGGCAGCGTGTGAAGAACCTCTGCACTATATCCGGCGCTTTCTGGTCACGCACGAGGAACTGCACGCACAACGGAACAGTTCAGAATCCACGGATGGGGAGGGGCCTGACTTTGAACTGGAACCTGGCACATAAAACACCGGCTGAACCCCTACAACTCGTCGAGTCGATAGAGATGATTCAGCGGTCCTCGCCCCTTGCCGACCGGGTAGGCTGCCGCCATCGCTGCACGGACGTATTGCTTTGCACGTGCGATGGCCTCGGCAGGCTGGGAGCCGGCAACGAGTTGCGTCAGCAGTGCCGAGGAAAAGCCGCAGCCCGTGCCATGCGTAGCCCTGGTCTCGATCTTCTCACCGGGGAACCAGCATTCGGCTCCGTCTGCCGTCAGCAGGAAGTCGTCTGGAGGGTCGAGATGGCCTCCGGTAACAGCTATGTTAAGACCAGGATGATCGGAGGCCAGCTCGCGCGCCGCTAAGGGGACGGACTCACGCCCGGAAACCTCGCACCCGACCATCTCGGCCAGCTCATCCAGGTTCGGAGTGACCCACCCTACCAGTGGCAACAGCTCCCTTCGGAGCAGACCCGATCCCTGCGAATCGAGGAGTGTGCGACCTGAGCTGGACCGCATGATTGGGTCTAAAACGATGTGACTGCGGGGGATGCCGGAACTGGCCAGGAACTCGGCGACAACCCTCACTATCCCCTCCGTACCCAGCATTCCGATTTTTACCCCGGAGATTTTCACATCTTCGGCTAGGCACTCCAGGGTTTCCGCGAGAAATTCGTGATTAATGGCGTGGAACCGGCGCACCCCCTGGGTCGATTGGACGGTGAGCGCAGTAATGGCCGCTAGGCCATACAGACCGTGGGCCGCAAAAACCTTGAGATCGGCCGTAACTCCTGCTCCCGAAGAGGGATCGAAGCCGGCGATGGTGAGCACTGCGGGCCTCTCGGATGTCGGAACAGTCACGCGGGGTCGCCCCACTGGCACGGCTTCATGACTTCTTGACCTGCACTAAATCTGCGACATGCGTAACATATTCTTGCCAAGAAACGCAAGAGATGCGTATAAACAAATGCCGACGCTGGTTTGACTTACGGTTCCCTGCCTCCGTACAATTTTACAGGAGGAATATGAACGCTATCGCAATCGATAAGATCACTCGCTCCCGCCGCTATGTCATCATGGCAAGTGCTGCTTTTCTATCGGTGCTTGGCATTTCCGCTGCTCCAGCAAGCAACACAGAACAACCTGTAAAGCATACCTCGCAGCACCATTGGTTCCAGACAGGCCGGGCTTCATGGTACGGCAGGCTGTTCCAGGGCCACCCTACCGCCAACGGCGAAAATTTTGATATGAACGACCTTACCTGCGCGCACCGCAGCCTTCCCATGGGCTCTCTGGTGCGGGTGACGAATCTGAGCAACAGCAAAACGGTTGTGGTTCGCGTGAATGACCGCGGCCCCATCGCCCGCAGTCGAGTGGTGGACCTGTCCTATGCGGCTGCCAACTTCCTCGGATTCGGCAGCATGGGCACGGCTCCGGTAAAGCTGGAGTTAGTGAAGGACGATCCAGAGCTGGCGCAGCTTTTCCCACTGAATGCCGCTGTCGTCTTCCCGCTGACTCCTTCCTTGGTCCGATAAAGCCAGACATAGCGCGCCTTGGATGATTCCAGGGCGCGTCTCGGGCGAAACTCCAGTACAATCTACGACGAACCTATGAGTTCGTCTGCCTCCAGTGTGGCTATCTCCGGCGCGCGGGACCTCGGGCCTCGCGACCAATTAATCGTCGCTCTCGATTTTCCCGACGGTGCGGCTGCGTTGGCCTTGATAGATCGACTAGAGAACCTTGTCTTATGGTTTAAGATCGGCTTGGAACTCTATGTATCTGAAGGTAATAAGATCGTAGAGGCTGTTCGATCCCGGGGATACTCAGTATTCCTCGATCTGAAGCTGCACGACATCCCGAACACAGTAGCCGGAGCCGTCCGGTCAGTCACAAAATCCGGCGCCGGCATGCTCACGCTCCATGCCGCTGGAGGGCCGGCCATGCTGGCTGCTGCGCAGGAGGCGGCCTTCGCTCTACCCTCGCCTCCGAAGCTGCTGGCAGTCACCGTCCTCACCAGCATGGACCCAGCTCAACTCGCCTCTACTGGCATAGCGGTATCTCCCGCCGACCAGGTAATGCGGCTGGCGAAGATGGCCTACGACACCGGCATCCGGGGCTTCGTCGCCAGCGCGGAAGAGGTTGCCATCCTGCGCTTGGCCCACCCCGACGCGACGCTGGTAATTCCGGGCATCCGTCCCGCCGGAGTCGACACTGACGACCAGAAACGGATCGCGACACCCTCGGCTGCCATCGCCGCTGGAGCTGATTACCTCGTCATTGGGCGTCCAATAACGCAGGCCGCCGATCCCGCGACCGCCGCTAAGGCGATCCTCGAGGAAATCGCCGCCGCAAAGCTTTAGGCTTCCGCAGACTGTCGCCTCCCCATCTCGAACGAAACGTGTTTCGAAAAGGGGCTGGTTCCCTTCTCTCCAACCGCCAGAGACTTCGCCCGCTGCCCAACCCCGGTACACTGCTTGTGTGAATTTCACCTCGAACGACGCTGAGCTTTTCTATACGACAGTCGGCAAAGGCCCCGCCGTCGTTCTGCTGCATCCCACGCCCTGCGATCATCGCTTCTGGCTCGGCGTCGTCGATCAGCTGTCTGGGAAATACCAGGTCATCCTGCCCGATCTGCGGGGTCACGGCCAGTCGCAGGCGGGCCATGGTCCGATCACCATCGAAAAGCTCGGCGCCGACGTGGAACGGCTGCTCGATGCCCTGCAAATCAACCGCGCGCTCTTTGCAGGCTGCTCTATCGGTGGTTACGCGCTCTACGAATTGTGGCGCGAGCTGCCCATCCGCATCTCCGCCCTGGCCTTCTGCTGCTCCAAACCGCAGGCCGATACCGAGATCAATCGCGCCAAACGCGAAGAATGGATCGCGAAGATTCGCGAGCGTGGAACCGGAGAATTCATCGAGTCGATGCTTGAGAGCCTGATCGGACCGACGGCGCGGCAGCGCGCTCCGGAGAGGCTCGCCGAGGCCCGTGAGATGATGCAGTCGGTTCACTCCCAGGCGGCGATTGCCATTCAGCAGGGACTGGCTACGCGGCCCGACTCTGTCGCGACAGCTCGCGGCATCCACGTGCCCTGCTTCGTTCTGGCCGGAGGTGAAGACACAAGCTCAACCCCGGCCGACATGAAGCTGCTGGCCGAATCAATCCGCAGCAGCGGCTATGGCGCCGAGTTCACCCTGCTGCGCGACGCCGGTCACTACGCTCCGTGGGAGCAGCCGCAAATGGTGGGACGGCTGCTGCGCCGCTTCTTCGATACGGTGCTGGAATAAGGCTCAGGCGTCGGCCTGTGCATCGAGCGTGTAATTCCCCGAAACCTCCGTTACCGAAGGCGCGCCCGGCACCGGCAATCCTGCCTGCAGCCCGCGCGCTTCGAGGTCGCGGCGCAGCTGCTCGATCGATTCAAAGAGCACTGCATTGAGGCCAACCTTGGCCGCAGCCGCAATATTCTCCGGCTTGTCATCAAGAAAAAGCGCGTTCTCCGGCGCCACGCCAAGCTTCTCGCAGGTGTGAAGATAAATGGCGGGATCCGGCTTGCAGATGCCCAGCTCGCATGACCAGGTGTGATGCTGAAAGTGAGCCAGCCATCCGAACTCCTGCCGCATGTAGCCCAGAACCTCCCAGCCCATATTCGACAGAATCGCGGTCTTGATGCCAGCCTCCTGCAGGGCAACCACCCAGGCCAGCATCTCCTCGTTGAGGGAGGTCCACATGATCACGTCGGTCTCGATCAGATCGTCCACCAGTTCAGAGGTCACGGCGATTCCGGCCTCCCTGGCAATCTGCTCCCAGTAGGTGCGGCCATTCAGCGTTCCCATATCGTAATCGTGACGATGCCGCCAGTAATGCCGGTCAAAGGTTGGGCGGTCGAGGCCGGTCAGCCTCAACAGCTTCTGCTGCGCCACGGGATCTTCGGAATTGCTGAGCACTTTTCCATAGTCGAAGATCACTGCATCGATCGCCATGAATTCTCCCGTGAGGAAATTCGCGAAGCCTGCCTTCATTATGCCGAATAATCGCGACGAACCATTTATGAAAAGATGAGTTCGATGCAACGGCGTTTAACTTTCTCCGCGCGCACTGCCTGGGACACCTCTGAAACCGAACTGGCCCGAGCGATCGCCGCTCGACAGAAAAGCGGACTGCCGCTGCTCGATCTGACCGCCTCGAATCCTACGCGGTGCGGCTTCATCTACGACGAAGCTGCGATTATTTCGGCGCTGGCCCAGCGCGAGTCACTCCTCTACGATCCCAATCCACGCGGCCTGCTCGTCGCTCGTGAAGCCGTCGCAGAGTATTACGCCGGCCATCACGCGACCGTCGATCCCGCGCAGCTTTTCCTGACCACAAGCACTAGCGAGGCCTACAGCTATCTCTTCCGCCTGATGTGCGATCCCGGCGACGAGGTGCTCATCGCGCAGCCGAGTTATCCGCTTCTGGATTTTCTCGCGCAGATTGAAAGTGTGCGGCTGCTTCCCTATCCGTTGTTCTACGACCACGGCTGGCATATGGACGCCGAGTCACTGCGACGGCTGATTACGACGAAGACGCGTGCCTTTGCCTTGGTCCACCCCAATAACCCGACCGGACACTTCACGACAGATACGGAGCGGGAGGAACTTGAATCCCTCTGCGCCGAGTATGGACTTGCCCTGATCGTCGACGAGGTGTTTCTCGACTACAGCTTGGAGGGCCATGCCGGCCGGAGTTTTGCTTGCGGACCACATCCTGTCCTGACCTTTGTTCTCAGCGGACTGAGCAAGATTGCCGCGCTCCCGCAGATGAAAGCCGCCTGGATCGCCGCCTCCGGACCGGAGCCACACCTGCACCATGCCCTCGACCGCTTGGAAGTCGTCGCCGACACATTTCTCTCGATGAACGCACCGATCCAATGCGCCCTGTCCGCATGGCTTCACTCGCGCGCTGGACTGCAAACTCAAATCTCCACTCGCGTGGAGAAAAACCTGCGTACCCTCGACATCCTGCTGACCACCCAGACCATGATCTCGCGCCTGGAAGTTGAGGCCGGCTGGTATGCCGTTCTACGCGTACCAGCCATTGAGCCCGGAGAAGGGCTTGCCGTGCGGCTGGTCAGGGACCACGGCGTCTCCGTTAGCCCCGGCTATTTCTTCGGTTTCCCGGGAGACGGCTGGCTCATCGTAAGCCTTCTAACGTCCTCGGAGCACTTCGCCAGAGGCATAAGTGCTATTTGCTCTCTTTTCAATGCAATAGAAGAGGAAACTGAAAGGTAGTTATCAATATTGATTCCGCTCATGTTGTGGTTTAGATTACTGCACCTAAGCGATTGATAAATATGATCACAGTCGTACACCAGGCTGTAGGAATGGATTCGACTCGCGCTCCTCGCCAATCGTCGTCTGCGGCCCATGGCCGGGAATCACTCGCGTCTCATCGGCGAGCGGCAGCAGCCGGTCATGGATTGAACGCAGGATCTGCCGCGAGTTGCCACCGGGCAGATCGGTTCGCCCAATCGACCCGGCAAACAGCGTGTCCCCCGCAACCAGCAGCTTCTCTTTGGCGAAGTGCAGACAGATGCTCCCCTGCGTGTGGCCCGGAGTATGAAGAACATGAGCGGAGTGGTTGGCAATGCCGACAACCATGCCCTCTTCGGCGCTCATATCGGGCGGAGCGACCTCGGGCGGAGCCACTCCCAGCCAGCCCGCCTGCATGTCCATCATCTTGAGCAGCGGCAGGTCGTTTTCATTTAGCAGAACGGGGGCTCCGGTGGCCTTTTTGAGCTGGACGGCTCCCCCCACATGGTCGATATGCGCGTGGGTCACAACGATCTGCTTGAGGGTTAGCCCGTACCTGGCCAGTAGAGCCAGAATCTGCGGTATATTGTCGCCTGGGTCGATAACCATGGCTTCGGACGTCGCTTCGTCGCCCACAATGGTGCAATTGCACTGCAGCGCTCCGACGGGGAAGGTTTCGAGAATCATGAACTCATTGTCGGCGAAGCTGCCTCAGGCGTACAAATGGCGTGACAGGAATGTTGGCAGGATTGCCGGGAGAACGAGACGATGGCCGCACGAAAAGAATGGACAGAATGGCACCTGACTCCGCGAGGCTGGGAAAAAGGCGCGACACGCGTACACGGGCAGGGCAACACCTGGGTCGAAGAGCCTCTCGACCGTCTGTTGAGCTGCGTCTACCAGGAAATCGAAACCGACGCGTCCCCCGAGGTCAAGAAGTGGTCGGAAGAGACCTACCGCTCGAAGAAGGGGTCCGAGGTCGAGGAAACACTGAAGAAATACGGAGCCTGCCCCGAGCGTCTATAGGAGCGCCTTTAGGAGCGCCTCTAACAGCCTCCAGCGAATTCAGAATTTCAAGAACAAACCGCTGCGCGATCCACGCCGAGCCTGCTACAGTTGCCCTCGCCATTTGCGCGGGCCCACGCTGGCATCTGTAATTCCTCCGCAAATGCCCACTACGAACCAGGAGACAGCGCATGTCACTCGATATCACCGTAGGATCCCGCCAGATCACCTCCCTTGGTCCGCTTAAAGACCTGAAGAGCACCATGGAGTCCGACTTTAAGCTCGGACCCGAGATTCAAAGCCAGCTTGACAAGCCGCTCTCCACGCTGCCTGCGAATCTTCGCAGCGTAGCCATCAATGCCAGTCAGAGCCCTTCGTGGTCGCCGGGCGCGGGCGAATTCACCTTTTCGCTTTCCGCGGGCGTTGCAGGCAAGCTTGCGGTTCTGCTCGCCGGCGACACCCTTCTCAGCTACGCCGACGAATTCGAGACCGATATTTCGATTGGGCCAGTCGCAGCGCCCGCTCCACCCGCTCCAAAGACGATTCCCGTACCCGCAGGGGCCGCGTACGTCTGCATCGAGCTTGAATTCTCAATCGGCGGCGGCATTTCTGCGGAGGTGCCCGTTGGCACCGTAGGTATCTTCGGGAGCCTCAGCGCGCAGAACACATTCGGCGTTGCCTTCTATCGGAAATGCAGCCCATCGGACACGCTGCACGACGCAATCGGCGCGGCTTTCACCAACTTCGTTCTGCCGCTGCATCAACTGACCTTTAACAACCTGGACGTCGGCGATTACCTTCATCACGACTTCAACGCTAGCCTTAATGTGGGCCTGGGAGCAAGCATCGGCTATACCAAGATCCTCTACGCAGGTCAGGCAGCGTCCGACATCAGCGGCACAGCGACTGTCTTCGATCCTAATCCCTCGATCATTCCGGCGTTCGAGGCGACGGCGAGTCTTGCCTTCAGTTTCTCCTACGCCGGCTCCTTCGAGGCACTGCTCTGGAAGGACAGCGCGACCATCGGGCATATGCACCTCTACCGCGCAAAGGAGCAGGACACCAGCCTCGGCCTGCATGTTGGCGTAGGACTGATTTCGAGCCCCGTAGACAGCGCCGCCATCATCACCGATCAACTCGGCACCGCTTTCGGCAGAATGCTGCCCGGCTCGCTGGGAACCATGTTCGTGAGTAAGGTTCTGCCCAAGGCAATGGACGAAGCTGAAACGTATGCCGAAGAGGCCGGCAACAAAATCGCAGGCTGGCTGACGCCTATCAACGACGCGCAGGCAACACTCGACATCGCTATCTCCACCACGCGACAGACCTTCATCCTTCTCGACTACACCTTCGACCTGACTGCGCCGGCATTCGCAACCGCATGGAAGACTGCATTCGACGGAGATTTCGTCAAGGCGTTGGCCACCCCGAACGGCGGCGTTTCGATCGCGGCCGGCGGCGGCATGGAGAAGTTCTACCAGAGGAAGACCTCCATCAACCTGAATCTATTCGGCCAGCTGAGAGTCGCATGGAGCGACGCGATCATCAGCAACTCCCGGCTCATTTACGCCGGCAACAATACCTTCCACCTCATTGCGCAGGTGGGACGGCAACTGCTCCTCGACGTGAACGGCGGCCAACGCGAGATCGATCTGTACTTCGCCGCCGAGGCCGACCTCACCAGCACCGCCTTGCAATTGGGAAGTGTCGATCTGCACTGCGTTCTGCAGGCCAGGGGAAATCAAAATTTCGGCAAGTACATCGCAAACTTCCTCGGCCTCATCACCACTGGCCCCAACCACGACGCGCTGGTGCAGAGCGTACAGACCGTGGTGACCAATGCTGGAGCCACCGAGTTGCTGCACCTCACCTTCAATCCCAGCGCCTATGCGCGACTCCTGGCATCCACGATCACAAACGGAAAGCCTGACAACCAGACCGCTGACGAACAGAACTACGCCGCATTTGCGAATGCATGCAGCGACCTCTTTACCTCTTCACCAGCGAATTTCACTTTTGCCGGCCAGCGCCTTGGCTACACCCTCTGGAGCAACTGGAACATCGCCAGCAACGACCAGTGGCCTCCATCGCCCGGCGCCCTTCCCGATCGCACCCAGTCAGGCGATGCCGCAGCCGGCGTGAACTATCTGAATCTGGAGTTTCCGCAGGCCGGCATGAATGCCGCGCTGATCGGATATGCCCTGCAGGCGGCTAGCGACTTCATGAACTTCTGCGAGGATCTCAAAACTCTGGCGACGCTCACCTCGGCTCCGCCCGAGCTCGATGCATGGGACAAGCTGCTCGCCCGGCTGCAATCCATGATGAAGAACGATGTGTCGCCGGACTTCGTAGCGTCCGTCGCCCTCGCGCTCACGCAGCTCTGCGCCGGAGGCAGCCCTCCAGCTGAACTCACTGCTCCTGCTCCCGATCTGACCGACAAGAACTCGATCGCGATTACTGTGACCTATGTGTAGCTAAGGTCAGCAACTCCGGAAGCTTGAAAAGAATCGCTGATGGCTGGCGAGAATATTCGCCTTCTGCGTCGCATCCGGGTCGAGCGACCAGTTGCCGAGATCGTGCGTACCACCAAGCACAATTCCGTCGGAGCGCGAGAACATGTAGAGGCCATCGAAGATCGTCGCGTATTGCACCTCAGGCTGGGGCAGAAGAAATGTCAGCTGCCCGCGTATGGGCTGCAGCTCCTCATCGTGAAATAGGTCGCGAGCGCCGAGGCCGGTGCAGTTGAAGACCAGCTTTTCCGGTAGCTGCTGCAGCTGTGAGATGTCGTGAATCTCCTGCACGCGAATCACACCGCCCGCTCGCCTCACGTCATCCAGCATGGCCGGCAGATAAACCGGCGGCTCCACGATCATCGTGTCGTATTGCCGCACATATTTGTACCCGGTAAACGGATACTCCTGTGGCGTAAGGTCGCGCAGCTCCGGCATCATCGCGCGCAGTGGGCTCTGCAGACCGTTATATCCTGTCTCGTTCCAGGCCTCATTGTTCAGATAATAGTTGCGCATCCATCGAATGCCGTAGCGCGGCCCGATCATGATCTGGTACCGCGTGTAGGCATATTGCGCGGCGGCCAGAAACTGGCGATTAAATTCCGGCGTGCGCCGCTCAGGGTCTGAAACCGTCACTGGAAACCACTGCGCCCCCGCGATGTTCGAGGTGGTGTTTGGAGGCAGCGCCTTCGTATAGATCGTCACCGCGAGACCAGCTTCCTGCACCAGGCGTGCGGTTGCCAATCCTACTGCTCCGGAGCCCAGCACAGCGACTGGCCCGGTGTATCCGGGCGCGCCCAGATCCACAGCCAGCCGGGCGGTTCCCCAGGAGAGTGTGACTCCTCCGCCGCCATGTCCATAGTTGTGGACGACCAGCGTGTCGCCGAACTTCTCCGGCTTGACCACAAAACCTGAGGGCCGATAGGGCCGCAATCCAACCACCGTGCGAATCTCGCGCTCGGCGGCTACATGGACCGCCGGCAGCGAGCAGGCAGAGTCGGGGAGCGCCGGATTGATAAAGGGATGCAGGATCGGCTGAGGTGCATGGCGCACGCAACCCGCGAGCATTCCGGTGGCAGAGATGGATGCTGCGTGCAGAAGAAACTGACGGCGGCTGACTTGCATGGAATGAGGATACCCGTCAGCAAAACGGGCGTCTGCTCAGAACTCAGTTGCACTACGATTGCGCGGCGCGCTCGAGTTCCGCGATCTCAAGCTTCTTCATCGGGCTGCCGGTCCAATTCTAAACACAGAAAGCAATGCCGGAGTCATCACAAATATCATCTACTAATTGAGGAGATGCCATGAATGAGGCCGCAACCATCCGCGAGATTCTTGACCGAGCGAAGACGATTGCAGTGGTTGGGCTCACCAATCGCGAGGGGCGCGCTTCGCTCGGAGTCTCGCGGTTCATGCAAAGCCGCGGTTATCGCATCGTCCCTGTGAACCCACGCATCGAAAGCGCACTCGGCGAGAAGGCGTATCCGACGCTCGATGCGGCCGTCGAGGCCATTCCCGGCATCGCCCTCGTGAATGTCTTTCGAGCGCCGTCATTCGTTCCCGAAGTCGTGAACGACGTAATAAAACTGAAGATTCCTTACCTCTGGCTGCAGGAAGGCGTGATCCACGATGAGGCCGCCGCGCAGGCCGAGGCCGCAGGCGTGAAGGTCGTGATGGGTCGCTGCATTCTCAAAGACCGCATGGCCGCAGGCTGGTGAGCCTAGCTGTTCTGCATGTGCGCGGCGATATCCCTCACCGCTCGATGCGCCGAGAGGGCCGCGCCCTCCTGCCAACCGGCCAGGTGGCTCACGTAGTCTCCGGCAATGAAGTAGCGGCCTTCCGGCTTGCTCAACTCTTCGTATGCAGGTCTGGTTCCCGGAAACCCATTCAGAGCGAAGCAGCCCAGACTGTAGGGAATCTTCTGCCACGAAACATAGATCGGCTTGGCCAGCAGCTGTCCGTAGCCGGGATGCAGCGTCTCGACAGCGGCGCGGGACGCGGCGAGCTTGCCTTCGGTCGACAACGCGCCGAAGTCGGTGGGCGCACCATTTCCCCAGTCCTGTTGCTCGAAGTCGAAGCCGGAGAGGATCACGCCTGTCTTGCTGAAAAGCTTCCAGCTTGGATACCAGACCAGGCCCACTGTCTGCTTGGTAAAAGAGATGCCGCCGTAGATGTTGTACTTCTTCTCCCAGAAGCGCGGCGACTCCCACCCGATCTTGTAGAGCGAGGCCACCTTGATGCCTTTGAATGCCTGCTTTTTCGCGGGAGAGAAATCCGTGTCGAGCGTATCGAGAATGGTAATTGGCAGTGTGCAGATACAGTAATCGGCCTGGATCGTCTGCGGCCCTTTCGAGGCGCTGTCAGTGTAGACGATCGTTACGCCCTTCTCTGTCTTGCGCATCTGCTGCACCGGCGATCCATAGCGCACGATCGGACCGAGCGATTTGGCAAGGGCGTATGGGATGCGGTCCATTCCGCCTACAGGCTGAAACATCGTCGCCTGCCAGTCGAGCTGTTCTTCGTACAGCTCGCCCATGGAGAAGTCCGCAACCAGAAGCTCGTGAAGCTTGAGCGGCGGACGCAGCTTTTCTTCGTCCGGACCCGCCCCAGGCCCAATATCCACGCCGCTCCGCTCCGAGCCCTTAAACTTGTAGTCGCGATCGAGATCTCCATACGTCTGCAGGAAGGCCAGCATCTTCTCCGTGTCTTCCTTGCTTAGAGCCTGATCGAGCCCGTGCTGGTCGATGCACTTGGCCAGCAACTCGGAGATCCAGCCGCGCGTATCGTTGACCACTTGCCGCTGCTCAACCGGCTTGCCGCCATTCAGATCCTTCGACTGCATCAGCGTGCTGCGCGAGGTGTTGATCTCGACTTCCAGCGGCACACTCAGCTCTTCGCAGTAACCGAGAATCGTCTTATGGATCGACGGCAGGCGCGCCGGACCGGGATTCAGATAATTCTCGCCTTCCCAATCGCATGTCTGAGTAGTCCCATCGGTAAACTCGACCTTAGAGCCGTTGCGTACCGTCCAGCTGCGTCCTCCGGGCCGTTCGCGCGCCTCGAGCACAATGCACTCAAAGCCCGCCTTGCGCAGTTCGTATCCCGACACCAGCCCCGCGATACCCGCTCCCAGGATCACAACCTTCTTGCCCGAGCCGTAATTCGCCGGCAGCTGCGGCAGCGGAGAGGCCTCCGCAGTCATAGCCAGCAGCCCTAACGATTGCATCGCTGTAAACATTGCCCGGTAGCCGCCTACTGCCGCCACATGAGTAAGAAATGTCCGCCGAGTCCACGCCATAACGCTGGTCCCCCGTCCGATCCGATAACAAAAGATTGTTTTTATCCAGTGAAAGTTGGAGTTTTCAGTTTCGCTTGTCCCTTGAGTATCGACAACCTAAATCGCAGAAATGATTCTGGCGCATGAAGAACCGTTATCGCAGGAGGAGTTCGACCGAAGGAAGATTGAGTGACCACGAATTGCCGCCACTCAACCTACAGCTTCCGTCACCACTGCGGTATTCTTGGGATCGACCTGTACCGCACGTTTTGGCTCGCCCCACCTGAGGTGCTTGCGAAGCTGCAAGAGTGGATTTTCGATCAGGTAATACGAAAAGCATGCCGCGCAAAGAGCAGCGGCTAGATTGAACGGGGTCCGCGTGATCCAACTGGAAGCTTCATGGTTCAAGAAAGGCATCTGCCAGAGATAAAGGGAGTAGCTGATTCTTCCCAACCACACGGTCGGCCGGGCATTCAGTATCTGCCCGACAAGATCGTGCGGATATGTGACAACGCGCTGCACAACTAACGCGATGCCGCAGTTCATGATGAGCACACCGATGGTATCCAGTCCCATGAAGAGCACCCGGTCCTTCATGCTCAGGAGTACATAGCCCTCCGCCCGGTGACGCAGCGAGTTCGCCAGGAAAACGAGAATCGGAATCGTCACAAACCATCGTGAAGCAGCGATTCGAATTGTGAGGTTCTTCCATCTGCCTACAGGCAACAATGAAAGCAGACATCCTGTCGCGATGGAATCACACGAAGCGGGAAACCACTCGTGATAAAGAGTTGTCGGGGCCAATAACAGAATCAAGAATCTTAAGAGTGGAGCAAGGCCGATTGCCAGCAAGGCCACTCGGATAGCGACTCGCGGTGTTCCGAAGCATAATACGAGTGGCCAAAGCAGATAAAATTGCTCCTCCACTGACAGCGACCAGAGATGCCCGAGATACCATGACCGGACTGGAAAATAATTCATCGTGTAAGTCAGGGAGTGAAGGATGTCGTGACGTTGCAGTGTAATCAAGCCGGCTATGGACAACGTCGCCATCACTGCCACGTAAAACCACATTGCAGGAAAAATTCGGACAGTCCGGCGAATGTAGAAAGCTCGCAGGGAAATCTCCCCGGAGCGTTGGCGTTCCTCCACAAGCAGCTTGGTGATCAACATTCCCGAGATGACGAAGAAAATCCTGACGCCGAGCGGCCCAAAGCTTGAGGTATGCAGCGCGATCTGATTCTTCACGTACGACAGGTGAGAAAGACACACCAGAGAAATCGCCACTGCCCGCAGCCCATCGAGAGAAGGTATTCTCTGCATTTGCGTGCTCAAACCTCGGTTTTCTCAATATAACCGCTTCTCCAGCGTTTAACTCCGCAGTCGCAGCGCATTCTCCATCTTCGGATCACGTCCTACACATCTTCGGATCACGTCCTACAATGGAATCAGAATGTGCATGCGTGCTCGTCTTTCGCTCTCGATACCGATCCTTTGCGCTCTCGTGCTTTTGACCGGGACGCTATGTGCAGCTCCGACAGCAACGGCGCCACACCTTACGGTGCAGCTCGTCGTGCCTCCTGCGCAGATCTATCCGGGGCAACGCTTTACCGCGGGCCTGTATTTCAAGCTCGATCCCGGCTGGCATGTTTACTGGATCAATGCCGGAGACTCAGGTGAGCCTCCGTCGATCAAGTGGACCCTTGCACCAGCAATCACAGCCGATGCCATCCAGTTCCCTGCTCCCAAGCGTCTTCCGCTGGGACCGCTGATGGATTACGGCTACGAGAACGAAGTCCTCTTCCCGATTCCCATGCGGGTCGCAGCGAACTTTAAACCGAGCGGACCGAACGTAATCCTCGCCGCCAGGGTGAACTGGCTGGTTTGCCGCGAGGTCTGCATTCCAGGAAAGGCCCAGCTCTCGGTGGATCGGCCTGCTCTAGCCAAAGCTCCGACTGTCGATACTCAGATTGCAGCCGACGCACAGCTGCTCGAAAAGTTCAGAGATACGCTACCCCAACCGCTGCCCCCACAAGACGCAGCGAGATTTCGTACCTCCGGCAAGGGCTTTGAGTTGACCGTTCTGACAGGGCACCCGGAGAAGTCCGCGGTGTTCTTTCCCTTTGAGCAGAATGTGCTCGCGAATGCGGCTCCGCAGCCGGTGACCGAACTGAAAAACGGCGTGCAGCTCACGCTGACTAAAGACGAGAACCTGCACGCCGCTCCCAACCAACTGCACGCCCTGCTGGTCCTCGGAGACGGTCGCGCCTACGAGATTCGTGCAACTCCAGGTGCGCTGGCTTCGACGAGTCTTGTGCCGTCATCCAGCGGAATGCTGCGCATAGTGCTGCTCGCATTTGTCGGCGGAATTATTCTCAACCTCATGCCATGCGTCTTCCCTGTTCTGTTTATCAAGGGGCTCGCGCTGGTGCAGTCGTCTTCGGAAGAGCGGCACAAGCTGCGCTTGCACGGCCTTGTGTACACGCTGGGAATCCTGGCCTCGTTCTGGTTAGTAGTCGGCGTGCTGCTGGTGCTGCGCGGCGCGGGACACAACTTTGGCTGGGGATTTCAGTTTCAGTCTCCCACCTTCGATGCCCTGATCGCGATGCTGCTCTTCTTCCTGGGCCTTTCGCTCGCCGGCCAGTTCGAGATAGGCCTTACCCTCACCAGCGCCGGTTCGGGTCTGGCTGCGAAGCAGGGATACACCGGCAGCTTCTTCACAGGAGTGCTGGCCGTGATCGTGGCCACTCCATGCACGGCTCCATTCATGGGCGCGGCGATCGGTTACGCACTCTCCAACTCTGCGCTCGTCAGCTTTGCGGTCTTCACTGCGCTGGCACTGGGCCTGGCTGCACCCTACCTGCTGCTTGCTTTCAATCCGGCGTGGACGCGCCTGCTGCCTCGTCCCGGCGCGTGGATGGAAATCCTGAAGCAGGCGACATCCATCCCCATCTTTGCGACCGTGATCTGGCTGATCTGGGTCTACTCGCAGACCGCCGGCCTCAACGCTCTCGTCGACCTGCTGATCGCATTCCTGCTGCTGGCAGTCGCCGGCTGGATCCTCGGTCGCTGGCCGGCGAAGATTCCCGCCACTGTGGCCGCGGCGCTGGTTCTGTTGCTCGCTGTCGCGCTGCCGCTGGCTGCCGTTCGCAGAGTCGAAGCTCAGCCGAAGAGCGCAGCCGCTGGAGTGACCGGCACACAATGGGAGCCCTTCACGCCCGAGCTCGTCGCTAAATACAGATCCGAAGGACGCCCCGTCTTCGTCGACTTCACCGCGAGCTGGTGCCTCAGCTGCCAGGTGAATGAGCGCGTCGTGCTGAACCGGCCCGACGTGCAGGAGCGGTTGAAGACGAGCGGCGTAGCCCTAGTGCGCGCCGACTGGACCCGGCACGACGAAGTCATCGCGCAGACGCTGGCCTCGTTGGGCCGAGACGGCGTGCCGACGTATGCCTTGTATCCCGCCGATCCCCAGGCACCGCCTATCCTGCTGCCCGAGGTGCTGACCCAGGGCATTGTTTTCAACGCCCTCGATCAGATCAAGCCCGGCCCCACCCGCGCCCGCGCCGGATTGTAGAAATTTCAGTAACAAACCTCCCAATAAATCCGTCTAAGCGCAATAAGGAGGCTTCTCTCCCATGCGAATTCCGATGCGTCCTTGGACCACGGCTCTCTCAGCCGCTCTGGCTTTCACCCTGGCTGCTTTCGCCGTTCGTGTTGGAGATGCGGCTCCCGACTTTGCCGGCACAGACACCAACGGAAAGACCCAGAAGCTCTCCGACTACCGCGGCAAGTTCGTCGTGCTGGAGTGGACGAACAACGGCTGCCCCTACACCAGGAAGCACTACGAAAGCGGCAACATGCAGGCGCTGCAAAAGGAATGGACTGCCAAGGGCGTCGTCTGGCTGACGATTCTTTCCTCTGCGCCGGGCGAGCAAGGTTATATGACCGCGTCGGAGGAGAACGCCTACATCACCAAGGTGCACGCCGATCCGACCGCCGCAATCCTCGACCCCAAGGGGACCATCGGCCGCGAATACTCTGCGAAGACCACGCCGCACATGTTCGTCATCGATCCCTCCGGCAGGCTCATCTACCAGGGCGCGATCGACGATCACGCGACTCCCGATCCGTCGGACATCAAGGCCTCGAAAAACTATGTATCTGAAGCGCTGACCGATGCTATGGCAGGAAAACCGGTTGCGACCGCGTCGACGCGCCCCTATGGATGCAGCGTGAAGTATGCGAGCGGCGGCGAGTAGGAAAGGCTGGGCGGCGCCTCTATGGCGAAGTGTTCCAGTTATCGGTGGCGGTGGTTCCACCTGTAACGCTGGTGACGACAATCTTCTGAAACTCCAACGTGATTACCTCCAGTTCGCGAGTGTCAATGATCGGCCCTGCTTTCTCGCCGATGTGCAGTGACCCTTCAAACCCTGAGATCGTAGCATTGGTCAGCTCAATGGTGTAATCCACCTCTTCTTTTCCATAAGTATTCGTTGTGATGAATTCGAAGAGGACTGACTTCAACACTTCATTCGTAGCCGCAGCCTGGAAAAGCTGTGGAGAAGCAGCGCCCCATTCTTTTGTGAAAACAACGGGGTTATGCTGGCGCTTTCCGGTGCGGAATCCACTGGCAGGGTCTTTGGGAACCAGAAGGCCGTATGTAAGAGCGACCCCGGGGATCTTGTCCTTATCGCGCCCTGCCCCTTGACCTTTGAAGGTTCCCTGAACGGCCCCTTGAATCGTTACGTTAAAGTGTTGTGTCATATTTTTCTTCTACTCGCTTTTGAGACATCGCCGGATTCTACAACCTTTCTTCGGAGCCTGCCCATCAGCTCCGCCGGTTAAAATGCGCTTTGGCTCCGAACGGGCCGAGGATTCCTTCAGAATGAAGAAGCTCACCGGTGCGATGATCGTCATCGCCATCATCGCTTATGCATCGCGGCCCGCAACCGCACAGAAAAAAAACATAGACTGGCCCGTCTACGGCGGCCAGCTTGCCGGAGATCATTACTCCGCCCTCTCCCAGATCAATCGCGCGAATGTCTCCCGCCTGCGCGTGGCGTGGAAGTTCGACACCGGCGAGCAGGGCGGCATGCAGACCAGCCCCATCATCGTCGGCAGAGTCCTCTACGCCTGCACCCCATCCCAGAAAATAATCGCGCTCGACGCGGCAACCGGCACGCTCCTCTGGAAGTTCGACTCCGGGATCGCCGGCACACAGCCCCTGCGCGGCGTTGCTTATTGGTCCGAAGGCAACGACAGCCGCATTCTCGCCGGAGTCATGAACTATCTCTATGCCCTCGATGCTCACACAGGCAAGCCGATCGAGTCCTTTGGCGAGAATGGACGAGTCGATCTCCGCAAAGATCTCGGACGCGACTACACGCGCCAGGCCGTTGCCATGACTTCCCCTGGAGTGGTCTACAAAGACCTGATCATTGTCGGCTTCCGCGCGCCCGAAACGCCGCCCGCGCCTCCCGGAGACGTTCGCGCCTACGACGTTCGCACCGGCAAACTCCGCTGGAGCTTCCACACGATTCCCCATCCCGGCGAGTCCGGATACGACACCTGGCCTGCCGGCGCGTGGGACCACATGGGCGCGGCCAACAATTGGGCAGGTATGACCATTGACGCCCAGCGCGGCATTGTCTATGCCCCGACCGGCTCGGCGGTCTTCGACTTTTACGGCGGCGACCGCGTGGGCGACGACCTCTTCGCCAATACTCTGCTTGCCCTGGACGCCGCAACCGGAAAGCGCATCTGGTCCTTCCAGGGCGTGCATCACGATCTATGGGACCGTGATTTTCCCTCGCCGCCCGCGCTGCTTACCGTCAAGCGCGGCGGCAAATCCGTAGACGCAATCGCGCAGACCAGCAAACAGGGATGGGTCTTCCTCTTCGACCGCGCCACCGGAACGCCGCTCTTTCCGATTGAAGAGAAGAAATATCCCGCCAGCGACGTACCTGGCGAAGTCACCGCGCCCGTGCAGCCGCTCCCTCTCAAGCCGGAGCCCTTTGCCCGTCAGCTTCTCACCGAAGACATGCTCACCAACCGCACGCCCGAGGCGCACGCCTGGGCCCTGCAGCAATTCCGCACCTTCCGCAGTGAAGGCCAGTTCGTCCCGCTGGGCGTGGGCCGGCAGACCGTGGTCTTCCCCGGCTTCGACGGTGGAGCAGAATGGGGCGGTCCGGCCATCGACCCCGCCACCGGAGTGATCTACGTGAACGCCAACGACATTGCCTGGACTGGCGGCCTCGTCGAGAACAAGCCCACCGGCCCCGGTACAGAAATCTATCAAAACCGCTGCTCGCTTTGCCATGGCGACAATCGCGCCGGCTCGCCTCCAGCCTTTCCTTCGCTGATCGACATCGACAAGCGGCTGACCACGGACCAAATCACCAACACTATTCATCATGGCAAGGGCAGGATGCCGGGCTTCCCAACCATACAGAACGCCCAGCTTGACGCCCTCCTCGCCTATTTACGAACTGGCAAAGAAACAGCCGCAACTCCAACCAACGACAAGAAAGAAATGCCACAGGCGAGAACCTCCCCATCCGAAAGCGACTTCTCCCGTCCCGATTCTCCGCAGATGAAGTACCGCTTCACCGGATACCGCAAATTCTACGATCCCGACGGATACCCGGCCGTCGCGCCGCCCTGGGGCACTCTGAACGCCATCGACCTGAACACCGGCGAATATCTCTGGAAGATTCCGCTCGGCGAATACCCTGAGCTGGCCGCCAAAGGCATGGCTCACACCGGCACGGAAAACTACGGCGGCCCGATCGTGACCGCCGGCGGCCTGCTCTTTATCGGAGCCACCATCTTCGACAGGAAATTCCGCGCCCTCGACAGCCGCACCGGCAAGCTGCTGTGGGAGACTGAGCTTCCCTTCGCCGGCCTTGCCACCCCCGCGACATACATGATCGCCGGCAAGCAATATGTGGTCATCGCCGCTGGAGGCGGCCGCGATCCCAAATCTCCCTCCGGCGGAATGTACGTGGCGTTCGCGCTGCCCTGATTCACAGAGAACTGTACCTCTCTGAAGTTCTGCGCGAAAAGCCATGCCCGAGCCTGGGCAATACACGGTATCCGCAAAATGTTAAGTCTGCTTGCGGGTATGACACATCGGATAAGGGGCTGAAGTCGCGGCCAAATCGCAGTCATGTGAATCATTCATAGAAACCAAGGGAGACATATGTCTAAGTTAGCTAGGAAAGTGGCACTCATTACCGGCGGTTCCCGGGGCATTGGCGCGGCGATCGCGAAGCGCCTGGCGGCAGATGGAGCGAGCGTGGCCATTACATACACGAAAGGTGCGGATGCGGCCGCATCGGTCGTCAAGGAGATTGAACGCGCAGGCGGAAAGGCAATCGCGATTCAGGCGGACGCTGGCGATGCCGGCGCCGTTACGGCCGCAGTTGAAAAGACAGTCGCGACCTTTGGCGGCCTTGATGTACTGGTGAACAATGCCGGCACCGCTGTTCCGAAAAGATTCGAGGAGACGACGCTTGAAGAGCTGGATCGCTTGATTGACATCAACATTCGCGGCGTATTCGTTGCAACACAGGCGGCCCTGAAACACATGAAGGACGGGGGCCGCATCATTTCGATCGGCTCGTGCGTGGGCGAGCGTGTCCTGACGCCGGGACTGGTGCCCTACTCCGCCACCAAAGGAGCCGTGAAGATGTTTACTCAGGGATTGTCCAGAGAAGTCGGGAGCCGGGGAATCACGGTCAATAACGTCCAGCCGGGTCCGATTGATACGGATCTGAATCCCGCCGCCGGCGATTGGGCAACACCTCAGACGGCTGTCACGGCGCTCGGCCGTTACGGGCATGTCGATGAGGTCGCCGCGTTGGTGGCGTTCGTCGCCGGTCCGGAGTCGTCGTACATCACCGGGACGAATCTGACGGTGGATGGTGGGACGAATGCCTGAACCGAGGCTCACACGGACCTGATGAGAGGCATCGGTGCGAACGTGGTTGAGAGCCGACAACGTGAGAGTCGGTTCTCAACCGACCAGGGCGCCTGAAGCACGATGAGCGCTTTGCCCTGTTAGCGTCACTACAGCCGCGCAGCGCTTTCGTTCAAGTGGCCCAAGGCTTCTTGCCGCATTCAGCGCTTACAGGCAAGATTGTGGAGTGCAAGAACTATCTCCGGGTGCCCTTCTCGGTCATTACAAACTCGTCCGGCGCTTAGGGCAGGGCGGCATGGGTGTGGTATTCGAGGCAGTCGACCAGAAGCTGGGCCGCCATGTCGCGATCAAACTGCTGATCGAAACAACGCCTAACGACAGGTCCGCTCTGGAGCGTTTCTGGCGCGAGGCGCGCGCTGCTTCTTCATTCAATCATCCCGGCATCTGCACAATCCATGAGCTCAACGAGTCGGCGGAAACGCCGTTCATCGTAATGGAACTGATGGAGGGCAACAGCCTGGAAAAGCTCTACCGCGGCCATGTCATGCCCTACTCGAAATTGCTGGAGATGGGCATGCAATTGGCTGATGCCCTCGATGTCGCGCACCGCAAAGGCATTTTGCATCGCGATATCAAGCCTTCAAATATCTTTGTGACGAATTCGGGACAGGTGAAGATCCTCGATTTCGGGCTGGCAAAACTCAACGGTACTGGCGCAGACGCTTCAACTGCCGTAAGCACTCTTACCGCTTCGGGATCGACGATGGGTACCGTTGCCTACATGTCGCCGGAACAGGCG
>JABCZC010000067.1 GCA_013289875.1 Acidobacteriota bacterium
GAGGAAACCGCCTGCACTTAAGCTACAGCCTCCCGGACTGAAATCGTTCACAGTGTCGTTGAGTCTATCCGCAGCCCAAACACGGCTGAACAGTCGGTGTCTTCATTAGATCGTGCAAAATCGCCGAGTCACTGATCGAATCTAGATCGATCGGATTACCGAGTTCCGGTCATATTACCGGCAATCCGGAAGTAATCCAACTGGACGTAAAACGGGCGTCTCGGAGATGTGGTGTTCTCGATGCTGGATTCAAACTGACCCGCTGCGCAAAAGAAGATCGCTTGCGCTCGCCAGCACTGCTCGCGATTTGAGGCGGGTACCAGGCTGGTGAAATGAGCACGCCCCTCCCGCACACTTGATACGAAGGTATCGGTCGATCCATTGTCCAATTGCTTTACTCCTTGACGTCCAAATTGTTTTACTCCCCCGACCTCTGGCACAATTGCGATTGTTCCAGACACACGTCATATCGTGCTCAGAATAACTTTCTTTGTGAAGGAGAACACGCGATGCCTCAACCTATGAGGGAACCTGTGGGTCTGCCGTGGTTTGGCGGGTGGGGCGGAAATGATCGCCGCGTGGCGCTAAAACACAAGCTGATGCTTGGCATGATCAGCGCAATGCTGGGCGTTTTGCTTCAAGGCTGCACGGCGGGCAAACCTCCTTCCCAGGAAGAAACCGGCCTGGCCAATGCGGCTAAAGACGTCGCCATTCCGTTGGAGGCAGGGAAGATGAAGAACCCCCTGCCTGAGACGGATGAGGTCGTGAGTCAGGGCCAGGAAGTGTTTCTTGGGTCTTGCGCCCAGTGCCACGGTGCGGATGCGCGCGGAGACACTACCATCGGACGCAACATGTCCCCCCCTGCCATGGACCTGACCTCATCCCACGTGCAGCATTGGAGTGACGCGGAACTGTTCTGGATCATACAAAACGGAGTTCGCCTCACAGGCATGCCTGCCTGGCGGTCGAGCATCTCCGATAACGAAACCTGGAAGCTTGCACGTTTCATCCACAACCTTCCCCATGTCAACGCTGCCTCCGCCTCCACAGCAGTCCCGTCACCGGCACAAGCCGTCACTTCCGTGCAGGACAAGTACACCCTCAAAATACCGAATGGCCTCGCGTTCTCTGAGTTCAGGGGATACGAAAGCTGGCCGGTAATCTCCATCAGCCATAACGGAGGTGCGGTCGCTGCGATCCTCGGGAATCCTGTGATGATCAACGCCTATAAGGCGGGCATTCCCGGTAACGGCAAGCCCTTTCCGGATGGCGCCAAGATGGCGAAGGTCCATTGGAACGCGAAAGTGGATGTCGGTGAACCCGGTTCTCCAACGGTGCCAGGCCCCCAGCATGACGTCGATCTCATGGTGAAGGACAGCAAGAGGTTCGCGGACAGCGGCGGATGGGGTTACGGCGTCTTCGAGTATGACGCGGCGTCCGATACGTTCAGGCTCGGCAACTTAACTGACAAGCCGCCGCAGGGGAACGACGCCAAGTGCGGGTTCGCGTGCCACACGGCAGTGAAGACAAAAGATTACGTTTTCACAAATTATGGGCACAGGTAGCAGTTGCGGAAAACTCGTTGCTTTGAGAGGGCACGACTTCAGTGTGCCGTGAACGATAGAGCACACATGGGGCTTTAGCCCCTGATGGATCTTTCTTCCGCGAATAGAAGTTTTTGCCAGCTTGCTAGTGAATCAAAAGCGACGCAAAAGAAGGGTGGTGGTTCAGTTCGAACTCCATGCGACCGAGAAGTTTCCCGGATACGCCGTATTCAATCTGTCAGGATCGAAAGATACTTGTCCGATTAGGCAAATTTTCAGCCAAGTAACGCGAAGCGCGTTTTTCGTTACTAATCCGATCAGCTGACTTGGACCTGTGCGTGTGACGCCGTAGCCCCATTTGGCTCTACGGCGATGGGGATTGCCCAACACCCGGAAGTCGTGCAAGACAAGAGAATTTTTGGGTTGGATTGTGGGTTGGTGGCAGCGGCCGGGATCTCTGCTTTTACAGCAAAGCGCTTGCCGGTTGGACCATGATTGTGAGCCGACGATGCTGCTACGCATGAAGAACCTCGCCGTGAACGCTCCGCTATACTTCACTCAACGGAAACAGTTTAGGCGAATCTATGGCCCCTCGGCGTCGCACGGTCGAATTGCCCAACTGGGGCATACCCGTTTCATATGCGGTCCTCGCAGTTTTCGTAGCGTTGACGCTGCCGAGATTTGAAAGCCGCTGGCTGCCATCGATTAAGTCCGGGATGAGTCCTGTGGCAGCAGTGGTGATCGATTCTTCGATCGCCTCCGGCATGATGGCGTTGACAGGTGTCGTCTTTTCACTCGTCTTCGTCATGGTCCAGTTCAGTGCGATCGCATACTCGCCGCGGTTGGTTCATTGGATCGTCCGGGATCGCGTGCTATGGCACTCCCTGGGCGTCTTCACCGCTACCTTCCTCTATTCTCTTGGGGCCATCGCCTGGCTGGATCGCAACCACTCCGGCAATACGCCGTTTTTTAGTGGATGGCTAGTCATCATTCTTATGATGGCGAGCGTAGCGATGTTGGTGGCGCTCGTCGACCGGATATCTCTCTTCCAGATCCGGCGAATGCTTAGTCTCACCGGGGAGCATGGCAGGCGTGTGATTGAGGCGCTGTATCCACCGCTGGAAACCCCGCCCGCCATCGCAGCTCCTGAAGAACTCAAGCAATATCCCCAGACCCAAACGGTGCTTCACATTGGGCGGCCACGAGCGATTCAATGGGTAGATGAGAAAACCCTCCTCACTCTGTCCTCGGCGGCAGGAGGAATCGTGGAGGTCGCCTCACCTGCCGGAGACTTCGTCGTCGAGGGCACCCCTCTATTGCGCGTCTACGGAGGGACTAAGCATATTGACGAGAAAAGATTTAGACAAGCATTCGGAATGGGAGGCGACAGGACGTTTGAACAAGATCCCAAGTACGCCTTTCGCCTATTAGTGGATATCGCGATTAAGGCGCTCTCACCGGCGATAAACGACCCCACCACGGCAGTCCAGGCGCTCGATCAGATAGAAGACCTGCTGCGGCGTCTCGGCAGGCGGCAGTTGGAGATCGGTGCGACTCGCGACAGCAGCGGCAAACTGCGATTCGTAATTTCGTATCCAGTATGGGAAGACTTCCTCGACCTGGCATTCGAGGAGATTCGCTTCTATGGTGCGAACAGCGTGCAGGTAATGCGACGGATGAAAGCCTTAGTCAGTGATCTGATTTCAGCCTTGCCGCAAGAGCGCCATAAACCGCTTCTTCAATACCAGCAAAGGCTGAGCAGATCGATTGGCAGATCCTTCGCGAACGCAGAAGACCAGCAGGAGGCTTCCATCGAGGACAGGCAGGGGTTGGGACGTCCGCGCAAGTGAGCGGTCAGCAATATTTCAAGAGTGGTCATCTTCATCTTTGGTGGAGTTTGAGCCTCGCGTCCGCCATGATGAAGGCGATGGGCGGGACCATACGCTCCTGTCCAGCCCTAGAAGATGTGCTTGATCCCCTTGCCGACACCGGTGACGATCTTCGCGGTTCCTTTCGTCGTGCCGACGGCAATGTGCGTGCCTGCTGACACGCCTCCCTTGCCCACCGACACCGCCGCATCAACCGGATGGAGCGTGACCAGGTCCACTGCGCCTTTGCCGGCGCCCGCCGCTAAACTCCCCGCGCCCTTGGCTGCCCCTTTACCGATGTCTCCGGCACCGCTCGCCATCTCGCCGCCAGCGCTGCGGCTCTTTTTTTCGGGATGTGTCGAACTGGACTTGCCCTGCACGGGCAGAGCGACAACCAGTCCCAGCAGCAATGCGACGACTCCGGATTTGATGTTCACGGGGCTCCGCTCGACTTCCTTCCCACCATTATGAAGGCATTCAACCCGGACTGAAAGAATTTCTCTCGGCTACCCGGCTTATGGATTGGCTTTGATTACCGCCCCTGAAATACTTGGCCGAGTATTTCTTTCAACCCGCTACAATAGAAAATAGAAATAGAAGAACAAAAGGCCCAGCCGCCACAATCGGCTGGGCTTTCTGTCTTCTGAGTCAACTCACTTTGAAATGAAACGATTACAGTCTCATTGTTTAGAATGAAACGGTTACAGGCAGCCAGGGTTGAGAGAGTGAATCGCCACGCTTAACCATTTTAGAATTAAATGGTTACAGACAGACTCTTTAGAATGAATCCGTTATAAACCATACATTTTAGAATCAAGCAGTTACGAAGTAGAGCAAGACCGGGGGAGGGTACCCCTTCAGTAGATCCAGTAAAAGATCACCAGTGCGATGCCGACCACGTTCCAGTTCACCTGGCCAGGAATGAAGCTGCCGGAACATGGTGAGAAGTATGCCGATCGCATAGACCAGCCGCATGTAAGGGTCCTGCCGATCGCATTCCTTCTGCTGTTGCTGCGAAACCGTTGTGAGATTCATGACTGCCTCCTGACACAAGCAGAATCGCACCGCTTGGGCTGCAACCGTAGTATCGTTTGTCAGGAATCGAGGGTGACTGATGTCACCCTCCGGTCTTAGTAGTAGAGATACTTCCGCCACTTCTGGTCCGAGTGGCCGATCATGCGCATGATATGGCGGCTCGTATGCAGCGAAAACGGCCGCGGCTCCCGCATCAGCTTCATGTCCTGGAGCTCATGGAGCAATTGATTGCCTTTGCGGCGATTGCAGCCGTGGCAGGCGGCGACCAGGTTCTCCCAGGTGGAGAGTCCGCCCCGCGAGCGCGGCTGCACATGGTCGAGCGTAAGCTCGGAGGAGTGCAGCACCACCCCGCAGTATTGGCAGGTGTTTCGGTCGCGCAGCAGGATGTTCTTGCGCGATAGAGCGCGAGTCTGGTGCGGAATCCGCCGATATTCAAGCAGCCGGATCACCGACGGCATGGGCATCCTCACCCGCGCAGCATGCAGAATGGCCCCCTGCTCCTCTTCGGTCTTGGCAACGCCCTTCAACACCAGGACCAGGGCCCGGCGCGCCCCGCAGATGTTGATCGGCTCGTACGAGGCATTGAGCACGAGCACCGGCGTCTGCATGGCAGAGTTGAATCGGACCCGCGGCTCAACCGTCTCCGCGTGCGGCAGGGTATGGCACTTGGCGAGTGACTTTTGCTTGCGAGCATGAACCGATGCTTTCCCCAACGACATTCTCATCCCCCGTCTCCGTTTTACCCGCGGGCAAAATCGCCCTCGCCTGTTACTGCACTGTCGTGCCTCTATCCCACATGGCGACGTCCTGATGCATGGGCACCTCGACCGTAACTGCCCGGTAAGCCTCGATCTGCCGCCGCTGCGCCCGCGCAACCGTCGCCACCCACACGCCGGCTGCCCCGGCCCGCCTCAACGCCAGCGAACACGCTCGCACCGTCGCCCCGGTGGTATAGATATCGTCGATCAGCAGCACATCGCGCCCCTGCACCCTGATGGCATCAGTGACAAAAAAAGCGCCGCGCAAATTGCGCCGGCGCTGGTGCAGGCCTGCTTGACTCTCAGTAGCGCGTTGGCGCGCCAGAACCCCCGGGGCAAATTCGCCCTCCCACTCCGGGCGAAGGTTGCGCATAGCGCGCGTCGCCGCTCGCGCCAGCAACTCCGCCTGGTTGAAGCCGCGCTCCCTACGGCGCGACTTGAAGAGCGGTACCGGAACCACCAGCATCGATTGCGGCAATCCCGGAATCGATGCGATCCGGGCAGCCATCAATGCACCCAGCCTTCGGGCGACTGGCTCCCACCCCTCATACTTGAGCAGGTGCAGCAGAGACCGCATGGTGCCCTGGCAAAGCCCATGCGCCACCGCCCGTTCGAACCTTGGAGGCGCAAGTCGGCAGGGACGGCACAACAGTTCCTCACCCGGCCCCTCCCCAAAATCAGAGACACCGATATTCTCGCCACATCGAAAACAGAGCGAAGCAGATTGTGAGGGAAGGTCGTTCCAGCAAGAGGAGCAAACGGGAAGGCGGCTCAAGCCAGTGAGGGGATCGCCGCAGAGTCGGCAATCGGCAGGGAAGGCAACAGAAGTCACACTATCCATGGGACTTCGGAGCACGCGAACCACTGCACGCCAAGCGGTGTTCTGACTTGACGGAAGGTCCAGCGTCAGGGGGTCAATCTGACTGCGGAAGACTCACCTCACTCAGGGGGAGCCGGATTCAGAGAACCTCGCTCCCGGTTGGTAAGAGTATACCTCGATTTTGAAGCTGGAATGAGCTTTGCCATTCGCGACATGTAGCATTTGGTTCTTTTTCCGCCGTGAAGACGCGACGTTCTGTGCTTATCGCTTGCTATTCTCTGTCTTCGTGAGAAGTCCTGGTTTTCCTGCACACTTTGGCTTCATCGTGGTAAAAGCTCTAGCATGGTCGCCGACTTGTTGAGACATCCGTCCCTGGTTTTCGTTGTCTCGTTTGTCCTGCTCTGGTTCGCAACTTGGACCGGCGCGTTCTTGCGCGGCAAGTTGCGCTTCGAGCTGCCGGAAGACCTTCGCCAGGATTTCGGCGTTGTCCTGGCGGCGAGCCTGACGTTGCTCGGTCTCATCATTGGATTCAGTTTTTCCATGGCCACGACGCGTTACGATCTGCGCAAAAGCTATGAAGAGGAAGAGGCCAACGCCATCGGAACCGAGTATGTCCGTGCAGATCTCTTACCCCAGGCCGATGCTGCGCAGGTTCGTGCGTTGCTGCGGCAATACACCGATCTGCGCATTCAGTTCTACAGCACACGCGATCGTGATCACTTGCCGCACATCAACCAGGACACCGCGCAGTTGCAAAATAAGCTTTGGGCGACGGTCATTGGGCCCGCGAATGCGCAGCCAACCCCGGTAAGAGCGCTTGCCGTTTCCGGCATGAATGATGTGTTGAACTCTCAGGGTTATACACAAGCTGCGTGGTGGAATCGGATTCCCGCCGCTGCATGGGGTATGATGACAGCGATTGCCATCGTCGCCAATGTGCTGCTCGGCGTCGGAGCACATCGCTCCAAGGCCACACTCTTCGTTGTAGTGCCATTGGTTGTTGCCGTGTCGTTCATGCTCATTGCAGATATCGATAGTCCGCGCGGCGGCGTTATCCGCGTGCGCCCGCAAAACCTCGAGAGCCTCAGTACCAGCCTGCACGCTCAATAGTTAACTGGGACAAATACTCTGCTCTAGTGCATAGGCGTAGCCGTAACCTCGACCTGCATCTTGCCCTTGTTCTCAAGATTGTCTGACGAGAAGACGACGCTGGGTTTTCCGATTGGCAGCACTGTGGCCGACTGCCAGCGATTTTGCCGGATGATCGGAGTTGGAGTGTTGCCGGTCCCGATCGGGGAAGCCAAGCTGCTTATCTCGGCAGAAATCTGCATCGCCAGCCCTTCAGCCGCTTCGTGCACGCGCTGGCAATCGATGTTGATTCCGACATCGATGTAGTTGATCTCACCCTTGTCGTTCGTGCGCAATGGGATTTTCGTCCCCGTGCGGACGGACGACATCCCCTCTGTCGAGATCGTCGTGAGGTAGGTGCGGCTGTTCACCACCTTCCCGTCGTCGCCCAATTCCTTGACCACGAAGTCGAGATGGTAGAAGTGAGCTTCCGGGGCCTGGGCATGAGTTTCCTGCGCGAATACAGGCACAACGAATAGTGGGATGAAGAATAGCCTGAGGCAAAGAATGGCGATCCTGCGCATTGTGGCTCCTTAGTTCTCGCCGTTGACTGGCGGGTTGATGGGTTGAATTTGAATTGCGGCGATACGGACTGGTTCAGCCGCATTCTTCTGCCTGTCGGCTATCGATTGGCTGATGTCTCCAGAGGATTGACTCACCAGGGTCGCAAGGGCGCGCTCTTCCACGGTAAGGGGCGCAGGCGCAGGAAACACCTCCAGCCTGGGCACCGCTTGCTCATGGATCCTGCCGCCAAAGCCACCTCTCCCGGAGTATGTTGTCTTTAGCGGGAAGTGCGACGTGACGACGCGGGTCGTCCTTTCCGCATCAGATTTGTTCTCTTCCATATGACCTGCAGGACCAGATTTGTGTGGCTTTGCCAGCTCAACGGTTGGAGAAATGCTCGCCGGCGGTGCAGCGTGACGCGCGAGGAACAGAGTCACAAATAGCAACCCGGCAAACGCAGCGACTCCAACGACCAACGGTAGCCACTTGTCAGGGCGCCTCCGGCCGTCAATGTGTTGTATAGAGGCGAGCACCCGCCCCGCCAGATCGGGAGCAACGCCTGGGTCTGCATACGTAACCAGCGCCCTGTCGAGCAGAGAGTCGAGCTCGTCTTTATCGCGCATAGCGATTCTCCGTTAATACCGTCAACTTCTGCCTCAGTATCTGCCGCGCGCGCATCAGACGGGTGCGAACGGTGCCCTCTGGAACTCCGAGGATCTCCGAGATTTCTCGCGAGTTCAGTTCATCCACCGTGGAAAGAGCTAAAGGCTGCCGAAGTTCTTCGGGGAGGGCATCCACAAAACGGTGGACTGTCGCGTGCCAATCCGCGGCTATGGCCTCCTGCTCCGGACTCGGCGTATTCGAAACCAACACGAATTGCGCCTGTTCTGTCTGTACCTGTGGCAGCCGGTCGACTGCCATGCGCCAGGCTGCACGTGCGAGGAAGGCACGCTCGTTCTCGATTTCCGTCCATGCGCCGTTGCGATAGAGCTTCAAGAACGTCTCCTGAACTGCATCTTCGGCATCATGACTGTTTCGCAGGATGGCGTAAGCAACGCGGAAAACAAACTTCGACTGGCGCCTCACGAGCGACTCGAACTTCGCTTCCTCGTTGCTGGCCAAACTCGGGGCCCCCCTGGTCTGCGGCCTCGTGCGGACCACCATGATGCGCGGATGACATTCACACGCAAAGACGGTGACGGAAGGCGGAGTGTTCAGTTTTCTTTGGCGGCGTGTTTCCCTGGGCTGGAGAGGAGGTCTCGGGCATTCCGAATTCGCCTAGATGAGCCACTCACTTCGAATTGGGCTTCTGAATCGATACGCCGCGCTGATACACTCACACTTCTCATGCGCGGGATGCGCGCCTGCGCCTGACAAGACACGGAGGAACGATTGGCCAGCCTGCCCGAATTTCAACCCTTTGTCCCTGCCAATGAGACGCGCCCTGAATTCACCGTGCGCGCCATTCTGCTGGGCTGCATCTTTGGAGTGCTCTTCGGAGCGGTCACGGTCTACGTCGGCCTGCGTGCCGGACTTACGGTCGCCGCGTCCATTCCCATCTCCGTACTTTCGATCAGCGTGCTGCGTGCCCTCGGGCGAGCTTCGATCTTCGAGAACAACATCGTTCAGACGACCGGCAACGCCGGGCAATCGATTGCCGCCGGCGTGATCTTCACGCTTCCCGCCCTGATCTTTCTGGGATTCGATCTCGAATACTTCCGCATTTTTATTCTCGCGCTGCTAGGCGGTTGGCTCGGCGTGCTGTTCATGATTCCGCTTCGCCGCCAGCTAATCGTGGAGGAGCACGGCAACCTCAAGTATCCCGAAGGCACGGCCTGTGCTGATGTGCTGATCGCTGGCGAGCGTGGAGGGTCCTTCGCCAGCCGCGTCTTCTTCGGACTCGGCCTGGGCGCGCTTTACACGCTTTTTCAGAACGAAAACCTCCTCGGCGCGTGGCCGGGCACTCCTAACTATGAGCCGAAGTGGCTCCCCGGCGCCGCGTTGCGCGCCGAGGCAACGCCGGAATACATGGGCGTGGGCTACATCATCGGGCCGCGCATCGCGGGAGTGCTGTTCGCAGGCGGAGTCTTCAGTTGGTTCGTTCTAATGCCCGTGATTCATTTCTTCGGGGCGCATCTGCCGACTGCGATTTATCCGGGCACGGTTCCCATCGCGCAGATGTCCCCCAGCGACCTGTGGCGCACCTACGTGCGGCCCATGGGAGCGGGCGCGGTCGCGGCATCGGGTCTGATCACCTTGCTCAAGACCATGCCCACCATCCTCGGCGCGCTCAGCGCGGGCGTAAAAACTTTCGGCAAGAACGCCACCATGGCATCGGCCAGGCGCACAGAGCGCGATCTGCCCATGAGCGTCGTGCTCGGTGGCAGCGTGCTGCTGGTTCTGCTGATGTTTCTGTTTCTCACCTTTAAGCCTGTTCCTGGCGCGCAAGTGGGATGGCTTGCCAATCTCGCCGCGTCACTTCTGGTTGTTGTCTTCGGTTTTCTTTTCGTTACCGTGTCTTCGCGCATCGTGGGATTGATTGGAAGCTCGGCGAATCCCATCTCCGGCATGACAATCGCCACGCTCATGGCGACCGCCGCAATCTTTCTGGTAAAAGGCTGGACTGCTCCCGCATTCGGAGCCCTCGCCATCACTATCGGCGGAACCGTGTGCATCGCCGCCGCCAACGCCGGCGATACTTCGCAGGATCTCAAAACAGGATTCCTGATCGGCGCGACACCCTGGAAGCAGCAGATAGCGGTAATGGTGGGTGTGATCGTCTCTGTGTTCTCGATTGGCATCACGCTCAATGCCATGAACAAGGGCCTCGAAGAGTTCACGCCGATGAAAGCTCCCCTCCCCTTCAGTCTGAACGCGCCCACCGATGGCGTGCAGGTGCAACAGCAGCATTTCAGCCGCTCGCGCTTTCTGCTGACTCGACCGGATAAATCCACGGCGTTCGTCGACGGAAGCAAGTACGTGCTCCTCAATGCGCTGGGCTCGACCACTCTGGCTGACGGCAAATACTTGTTCAATCCCGACACCGGCAAGATCGAAGTCCAGTGGGCGCAGGGCATTGGCAGCGAGAAGGCCGCTGCCCCGCAGGGACGATTGATGGCCACCGTGATCAATGGCATCCTGTCGCGCAAATTGCCCTGGGGATTGGTCCTGCTTGGCGTCTTCCTGGTCATCGCCGTTGAACTGCTTGGCGTGCGCTCGTTGTCGTTTGCCGTAGGATCGTATCTCTCCATCGGCACCACGCTGGCTATCTTCTGTGGCGGCATGGTTCGCTGGATGGTGGACCGCGCCGTTGCCAGGGCAGGCGGCGATACCTCGGAGACCGAAAGTGAAGTCTCACCAGGCTCGCTCTATGCAAGCGGCTTGATCGCGGCTGGCGGCATCATGGGATTGCTGGGGGTCGCGCGCAAGCTATACGAAGCAGCTACTGGCCATGAAGTGCAGGTATGGTTCGCGTCGGGATCGGCTCCCTATCAAATTCTGTACAAGCAGCCGCTCTCGGTTGTGATGTTCACCGTGCTCGGCTTCTCGCTCTACTACTTCGCGCGCAAACCGCTCAAGGGGAAGTAGCGCCACCTCATTGTTGCTGGTGAAACTGCGCAATCTTCTCCGCATCCGGCGGCTTCGTCACCGCACTCACCACCACCAGGCAAAGCAGCGCCGCCAGCAGCGCCGGAAAAATTGCGTCACGCTCCGCGATCAGCGCGGGCAGATGGGGATGGATGAGAACCGAATCCCAAAAAACCGTGACAAAGGTTCCGGCAGCAATGGCGCTGACCGCTCCCGCTGCATTTGCGCGTCGCGAGTAGAACGCCGCCAGGATCACCGGCGTAAGCGCAGCCGAATAGATCGTATAGGCGTATAGAGCCTTCTTCAGCACCGATTCGGTTCCCATCGCCTGGTAAAGCGCCCAGAGACCTAACAGTACGACCATGAGCCGCGACACGATCAGAATGCGCTTATTCGAGGCGTCAGGCGCGATATAGCGCACGAAAACATCGTTGACGAGATTGGTAGCGGGAGAGAAAAGATAGTTGTTGGCCGTCGAGATGATCTTGGCGAAGATCGCTCCCATCAGGAAGGCTCCCAGCAGCGCGGGCATGCCGTGGAGAGCGCTGTAGGCGAGGATTTCACGCGGATGGCGAGAGACTTCCCCGGTGGGAAAAAGCACCGACCCCACTATCGCCAGCGCGACGATCACCGTTTCCAGAATCACCGTTCCGATAATCCAGCCTACGACCGCCACGCGCGCATCGCGCTCGGATTTAGCCGAGAAAAACTTCTGGTACATCGACTGATTGCCCAGCAGAAGCAGACAGGTTGGCAGAAAGAGCTCCAGCGCCTGAACCGGCGATAAATCGCCGAAGACCTGGAAGTGCGTAGCGGGCAGCGAATGCGTCACCGAGCTCCAGCCGCCTGCGGCATGGGTAAGCACCGGAAACGCAAGGAGCAGTGCAAACGTGGCGAGCAGGCCGATGAAGACGTCCATATAGGCCACCGAGGACATGCCTGCAATGGCCGTAAATACGATGACGAAGGCGGCGATGATGTACTTGCCAAGATCGGCGGTAATCAGAGCGGGAAACAGCAGGTGCAGGATGTCTCCGCCGCCGATGAGTTGGTAGCTGGTGATCGCGGTGTAAGCAAACAGCACTGCGATCACGCCGAGCACGCGGGCAGCCTGGTTGTACCGCGCCTCGAGCAGATCGGGAATGGTGAACTGCGCGAACCTGCGGGCACGCGGTGCGATGAAGTAGATCAGCAGCAGGCCGGCCCAGCCTCCGCCGCCCTGCCAGAGCGCGGCGAATCCATGACGGTAGGCGTTTTCGGCGCCGGCCAACAGCGAACCCGAGCCGATCCATGAAGAAAGCAGCGTGAAAACAAGCACAAAGGCGGGCAGTGAGCGCCCGGCAACCAGATAATCAGCCTTCGTCTTCACCTTGTGAAGACGTGCCAATGAAACACTCATCAGTGTGAGAACGATCGCGCCCAGAACCACGGCGTAGAGTGGTGACATTCGTCTTCCTGTTAACGCTTGAGATGGATCAAGCCGTAAGTCTACGGGAGTCGTGCCTTCTTGTCAGGCCTGAATACTTCGGCGACCTGCGCCCCGCTGCGGCCGTGCACACGTACAAACTTGTTTCGCGATTGCCCCGCGACCACCTCACCACCGCAAACGAGATCCACTCCCGCGCCTCGTGCTCTTTCAAACTCGCGCCTCGCGCACGCCGAAGAGTGCCGTCCCGATGCGCACCAGGGTTGAGCCTTCTTCGATGGCGATTTCAAAATCGCCCGACATGCCCATCGACAACTCCGAACAATCGAGCGTGGGATGACGTCCGGCAAGTTCCTCGCGCAGTTCCCGCAATCGCCGGAAGCAGCTCCGTGCAGTCTCCGGGTTATCGTCGAGCGGAGGAACTGTCATCAAGCCGCGCACGTTGATATGCGAAAGATCAGGCGCGCGTTCGAGCATTTCCTGCAATTCCCTTCCTGCCGGATCGAGGCCCGTCTTCGTCGCCTCACCACCTAGCTTGATCTCCAGAAACACCGGCAACACGCGCCCTGACTTGTCTGCCGCCTCATTCAGCCGTTCCGCAAGACGCAGCGAATCGACCGTATCAATGGCCGAAAAAATCTCGACCGCCTTGCCCGACTTGTTCGATTGCAGATGTCCGATCATGTGAATCTCAATGTCCTGCGACGCAAATACTCCCAGCGCCTCTAGCTCCGACCGCTTGCGCTCGAATTCCTGCACGCGGTTCTCGCCAAAGAGTGTCACACCGGCCTCGACGGCTTCTACGATCGCAGATGCTGGATGTGCTTTGGACACAGCCATGAGCCGCATGTCGCGGCGTGCGCGGCCCGCACGATCGCAGGCCGCCTCAATGCGCTCTTCAATCGCAGCCAGCCTCTGTTTGAAGGGGATCATTTTGTTTATCTTAACGGGGCGACGTGGACAATCTTCTCATCAAAGGAAATGGGCGAGGATTGCGCCTCGCCCATCATTCACTTGAGCGGGATAACTACTTCTGGCTGGCTATCCACTCTTTCAGTTTCGGCTCCTGCAGGGAGCGCAGTTCGATGCAGTCGTTGATCTGGTCGCGCGCACGCGCCAAGGCGCGCTCTGACGCCGGGACCTTGTGCGTCGCGAAAAAGCTCATGACTTCATCGCGCTTCTCCGAGCTGCAGAAGCTTCCAGTGCCGCTTACCAGATATCCGCCCATCGCAGTCGTCACCTGCGCCTGCACCTTGCTCCAGTTCTCCTGAATGTACTGCCAGGCAAGATCATGTGTATCCGCACTGCGCAATGCGATTAGCAGTTCGATCACCGAGTCCTGGTTCCTCACCTTGCCGGATACAGCATAGTCCAGCGAGCGTTTCGCCAGTGCCGGATCCTTAAACTCCGCCAGCAGCCGCAGCGCACCCTCCTGAAGCTCGGGATTCGTCGAGGTCTCAGCCACCTTCTGCAGCTGATCGAAGAAGGCCGCATCCCCATTGATCGCGGCAATTCCCATCGCCGCCTGCGCAAGGGTCGAATCTACGGAGCTCTGATCGGCCAGGTATTTGGCCGCCATTTCCTTGGCCTGCGCAATCACTTCGGGGTCTTTGCCGATAGTACCCAGCGACCCAAACAGAGTTGCGCGCAATTCCTTCGTTTCCGGAGTATCGCTCGCCGAGGGCGGGCCCAAGCGATCGAGAGCCGGTTTGAAGTTCTTGCGAACCCATGCAGCCAGGGCTTCTTTCTCTTCCGGCGTCGCGGCAATTTGGGAGTCGATCGTGACGACGCTGTTCAGGGCTGTCCCAATGACGGTTCCGCTTGCGTCATCCCTCACCGCTGCAATCAGGTTCAGATAATCGCCTAACGGCGCCTTGTTGGCGCGCACTTGCGCCCATTCGTCTCCAAGAAGCGAGATGCGCTCTTCGGGTGTGAGGCCCGTTTCTACATTCGCGACGATCTTTGCATACACGTCAGGCGGGTAGCTGCTACGGTAGTAGCCCTTGCCCTGAGCGTTTGCGAAGAAGAAGGGTGCGGCCGGAATCTTGAGCGATTGTTGAGCGGATGAAAACACATCGCATGCATTCTCGGGCCCACTTGATTTGAAGCACACCGGTACATACCAGGTCTGCGGATTGTCCACCTTCGCGCTCGGGCTGAGAAAGAAGCGCTGCTGGCTGGCCGAGACGCTTCCGCCAGTCGGATTCTCGAAGTTCAGAATCGGCTCGCCCGGCTGCTCCACGAAGCTCGCCATGATCTTATCGATCGGCCGATGGCTGACTTCTGTCTGCGTGTTCCAGAAGTCTTCCGCGGTGGCATTCGCATAGATGTGTGCCTTCAGGTAGTTGTGTACACCCTCGCGAAAGGTTTCCTCGCCCTCATAGTTCTCGACCATCAGCAACATTGCGCCGGCTTTGTCATAGGTGATGCCGTCGAACATCTGGTTAATTTCATCGGGTGTATCGGCTTCGGCGCGAATAGTGCGTGTCGTCCGCTGCGCGTCCAGATTGAGCGTTCTATTAAGCCCGGCAGCCACATCCTGCGGAATATTCCATTCGGGATGCCACGCCGCGACCGGCTTATTTTCCATCCAGGTGGCAAAGCCCTCGTTGAGCCAAAGATTGTTCCACCACTGCATGGTCACCATATCGCCGAACCATTGGTGTGCCATCTCATGCGCAACCACCAGCGCGACGTTTTTCTTTGAACCTACAGAAGCGGTCTTTTCGTCGATCAGAAGATCCGTCTCGCGATAGGTAATGGCGCCAAAATTCTCCATCGCGCCTGCTTCAAAATCTGGCAGGGCGATCATGTCCAGCTTGGGCATCGGGTACTTAATGCCGAAGTAGTTGTTGTAGTAGTGCAGGATGTACTCTGCCGCCGACAACGCAAATTTCGTGTATTCGACCTTGTCCGGAGTCGCACACGCGCGAATCGGGGTGCCGTCGCTCTCGCCAGAGGTGCACTGGAAGTCGCCCACCAGAAATGCGACGAGATAAGTCGACATCTTCGGCGTAGTCGCAAAGCGGATCGTGTGCTGCCCAACCACGGGTCCGGGCGTGTCTGAAACAATGTTGGTGTTCGAGATCGCGGTGTCGTTCTTGTCCACCACCAGGCTCACGTCAAACGTGGCCTTGAATGCCGGCTCATCGAACGACGGAAATGCGCGCCGCGCGTCAGTGGGCTCGAACTGCGTCACAGCGTAGTTGCGCTTCGAAGTCTTCGAAAGATAAAAGCCGCGCAATTCTCCATTTAGGATGCCGGTGTATTCAATCTGCAGCGTAAGCCGCCCGGCTGGCAGGGTGCGATTGAAGTTGAAGGTGACCTGCTGCTTCTTCTCGTCTTCCGTAACGGTAGCTTTTAGATCTTTGCCGTCAATCTTCGTGGTAACGCTTTGGAACTTGATTTCGGCGGCATTCAAAGTAATCGAATCAAGAGGCTGGTCCAGCAGAACGTCAATCTTTTCGCTGCCCGCAAAGGTTGCAACTTTCAGGTTGGGAGTGAGCAGGAGTTGGTAGTGCTCGGGGTGAACAGTCTGCGGGAGCCGCTGTGCGCGGGCATGGAGTGCGAAACAGGTGACAACGGCAAGGAATAGACCCTTGGAAAAACGGGGTTGCAGCAATGGCATGAATTGCCTCACAGATAAAATCGGCGGGTGGCGCTCGGTTCAACTCGGCGCCAAAACACCTTTCTTACGATACAGGAAAGGATAGTAGGCTGGCGCGGCGCAAAGATGCCGGCTCGCAACCACGCGAGCTTAAGATTCGCGATAATTAATCAGGATGAGACCCACCAGAACTAAGCAAATCGGCCATGCCCAACTTGCTACGCGGACGATTCCGGACCTGCCATCCGGCACGACATCTTCCGGCGGCGAGCGCAATTCTAGCCAGCGGCCCCACCCGGCGGTGGCCCCCAGCAGCGCGATTGGCGAATGGCTCATCTCGGCGAACAGCTCTTCCTTGAAGTCGCCGGTCCCGTGCGAATGAGTAAGTAATAAAGCGCCGCCAAGCGCACAGATCGCGGGAAAGACCAAAGCTGCAATCTGAGATTTGATTCGCCCGGTTTCGACAGACCACTCAAATAGTGCAAAAGCAGTAATCAACACTGCGAACAAACGGTGTTCGAGCACGTCCGACTCAGCAAAACTCGCCCAGAAAGGACGTGGCCCCAGAGGCCATGTTTCAGGATCGCCGCGCAAGAGGATGAACACCGCCAATCCAAAAAAGAGCAGCGGCCAGTTTCGCGCCCACCGCTGCCCCTTGAACCTCGAAACAAATGCCAGTAGACCTGCCGAGAAGACAATCAACCCCGACCATTGATGGTTATATTCAGACCACTTCTGGTTCATGAAATCGTTCTCGTTGCCACCCGAGAAGTTCGCGTCCTCGAGATGCTCCTTCAGCGATTTCCTGGGCGGGAGATCCGAAAGCCGGGGACTGTGTAATGCTGGCCGCTTCCAGCTCATACGCTCCACGATTTCGTGCTTCGTGAGCTGATCCTGCTGCCCAAGATCGATCGCAGGCGGCTGAGAGGTGAGTGAAGCTGCGGCGAGCACGGCCGTGAAGCCCAACCCGATCTCCGCCTCACTGAAGCGCCGCAGGCGAAGCAGCACCGGGGCCGCGTCTGACCGCGTACGTCGCACCAGCCAGAAATTGCTCGCCCCGAGCGTAATTGCAAGCAGGAGAAGATAGGTCTTTGCCATCACCATGACACCATACGAGGTGCCGTACATCCCGCGCCACGAACCGACGTAGAAGAAGGCCATGCCAATGCCGGCGAGCACGAGAGTCGCCACGCTCGCGATGGCCATCGCGGAAAAACGCTGTGCCATGGTGTGGATTTTTCGCGCGTCGGTGCTGCGGCGGATCGCTACCAGCAAGCTCGCCATGCCGCCAATCCACGCCGCCGCTCCCAGATGATGCGCCGCAGTCAACAACAATAGCAGCGGACGATCGTCGACTCTCGATGCTGCATGGCTGAGCGCAACCGAGCCGCCGAGGATCACCGCCGCCAGTACACACGGAACAACAATTCCCTCGCGACGCACGCGAAGCAGGAGAAAGAGGGTCAGGGCCGCCATCGCCACGATGCAGTCGGCGCGAAAAAATGACGCGGCGATCACATCCCGAAATACGAGGCTGGATGTACCTGTGCCGGAGCCGGTCAGGAGCATCACCGAGCTTTCAGCCGCCGCCAAAACTTGCGTAATCGCCAGCCCCAGCGAGAACCACGCGATGAAGTTCCGGACTGCCCGCCGGGCTTCGGACTCTGCGCAGCCAGAAGTAGCAACCAACAGCAATAGAAGCACTCCGCCTACGGTGAGCGCCTCAAGCGAGAGCCCTAGTGCGCGCAGCAGCACGGATAAGAGGTCGAAATCCTGAATCAGCCAGATCACAGTTGTTCGGTGCCTGTTCCTTACTCAACCGTGAATGGAACTTCACCGCGGGTGATATGGCCATCGACTGCAAGGGCTTGCCAGCGCAGGGTGTATTTTCCGGGAGCCAGCTGCGCATGCGCGCTCAACTCGTTCGGAGTTTCCTGCTTGGAGAGAGAGAGAGGCTGCACAGCGCCGCTCGGCAACACAACACTGAGGCTCGAGCGCGCGCCGTCTACGCGCGAATTGTATTTCAGGTCTATATCGATCGCCGGCCCATGTACTGTTCCGTGAATCTTCGGCGTGGAAGAAACCAGGACAGCGTGTGCAAAAGCCAGATGGGAAGATGCGAACAAGCAAAAGGCGAGAATCGTTGCGCCAAACAAAGTTTTCTTCATAGCTTCAATTATCTATAGTGTATCGCCTGAGGCTGCCGTCGCGACCTCCAATCGCAAACTAGAAGGACGCGGCCCGTTCCGACTGGCCGCTCACCTCAGCCGCGCGCGCTTCAGCATAAGCGGCGGCTCCCATCAGGGCGCAGCGAGGTTCAAGAATGATGCGCACGGGCGTGTGCACCAGCAGATCGCTTAGCCGTCCCTTGTCGGTGAATGCCTTCATGAAAGTTCCATCCTTCATCTTCTTCAACAGCTTTGGAGCGATCCCGCCACCCAGATACATTCCGCCCACGGCCAGTACCTTCAGCGCCAGATTTCCCGCTTCGGCGCCGTAGGCTGATGCAAACATATCCAGGGTCCGCACACACAGCTCCACCGTGCCCGCTTCACCCAGTTCTGCGATCGCGATATTTGGATCCTCGTGCAGCATCCTTTCCTTCAGCCACGCCGGCTCTTCCAGGCCCTTACCATCGCGGAGAAAAGTATAGATATTCTTGAGCCCAAGGCCTGAAACCACACGCTCGAGGCTCACTCTGCCGTTGAGCATGCGCCGCAGATACTGCAACATCTCGAATTCGGTTTCGTCCCGCGCTGGAAAATCCGCGTGTCCGCCTTCGGACGCCATCGGAATGTGCATCTTGCCATTCCAGACCAGAATCGCCTCACCAAGGCCAGTCCCTGCCGAGACCAGGCCGCGGTTGCCGACCGAGCCGGCTTCGCCTGCGCTCAACTCATAAATCTGATCAGCCGTCAGTTCCGGAATGCCGTAACCATTTGCCTCCAGATCGTTGATCAGGAAGAGATGCTCAATTTTCAGGTGCTTGGCAAGCTCGCGGCTATCAAGTTCCCATGGCAGGTTCGTCAGCTTCAGCCGGCCGCCACGCACCGGTCCGGGAACTCCAAAGCATGCCGCGGTCACTACGGGGTTCCCGCTCTCGGTCAGAAACTTCCGTGCGACCTCTTCCAGGCCCCCGTATTCCCGGGCCGGAAATATCTCTTCCTTCAGATGAGTCAGCTGCCCATGGTCGAAGCCATAGAGCGCCAGAACAACCTTTGTACCGCCTACATCTCCGGCCAGTATCATGCTTCCGTCACCATCATCATCGTTCTACTTCCAGTCTTCCCACACCGGCTCCGTTTGTAGGAGGCAGCAGCGCCGCCGCATCCCTATCGAGAAGCAAAAGCAGCTTGGCGCTCTTCGGTTGAATCAGTTGCGAAGGCAGCGTCTCAGGATCGTACGGCCCTCCGAAGACGCGATGCAACGGGTCCGCCTTGTCCTTTCCCCCTATCAGAAAGAACACATCGGACGCCTCGACAATCACCGGCCAGGTCAGGGTCACTCGCCAGGTCTCTTTCTGCTGTGGGACGTGATTCGCAATGGCAATCCTGCTCAACTCATGAAGCCCTTCGGTGTGCGGAAACAGCGAGGCTGTATGTCCGTCGTCGCCCATTCCCAGTGCCAGCACATCGAAACGCGGCGCCTCCGCGCCTTCGAGCCGAAATTGTGCGCGAATCGTCGTCTCGTAGCGAGAAGCAGCCGCCTCGGGTTCGAACTCACCTTCAATCCGAAAGACCTGCTCCGGCTTCAGCGGTACCTTGCTGAGCATCGCCTCGCGCGTCATGCGGTAATTGCTGTCAGGATGATCCGGGGGAACGCAGCGCTCATCCACCCAATAGAGTTCGATCTGCGCCCAGGGCATTGTCTTAAGGAACGGCTCCTGCGGATTCGCCAGCAACTCAAACGTCCGCTTCGGTGTGTTACCCCCTGAGATCGCGATGCGTGCCCGGCCGCGCGCCCGAATCGCCGCCTGGGCAGTTTCTAGAAAATGCTCGGCGGCGGCCCGTGCCAAGGCGTCCGAACCGTCGTACACACGATATTCGACTACCGTTTTTCTTCCCATGTGATCCTAAATCCTATGCCACTGCCGGCCGTCGCGGCCAATTAGCCCATCAGCAGCCTTCGGCCCCCACGTGCCGCTCCTGTAATTCGGGAAATCTCTCGGCTTTGCTTTCACCCACGCCTCCAACACCGGCGTATACAAGGCCCAAGTCGCCTCCACGCCGTCGCGATGCGCAAACAGCGTTTGATCCCCAAGCATTGCGTCGAGCAGGAGCCGTTCATAGCCATTCGCAGAATTTACACCAAACGCTGATGCATATTGGAAATCCATCACGACCGGGCAAACATTCGTATCCGGCCCCGGCACCTTCGCGCCAAAACGCAGCGAGATGCCTTCGTCCGGCTGAATCCTGATCGTCAAAACGTTCGGCTGAATCTCGTTGCAGGGCCCATCGGCAGAACGGTCGAAAAGTAACAGTGGCGGTTGCTTGAACTGAATCATGATCTCTGTGACGCGTTTTGCCAGCCGCTTGCCGGCTCGCAAATAGAATGGAACCCCGGCCCAGCGCCAGTTTTCCATCTCCAGCTTCAGAGCCGCATAGGTCTCCGTGGTTGAATTCGGATCCACGCGATCCTCTTCGCGATAGCCCTGCACCTGCTGTCCGTCCACCATTCCCAGCGCGTATTGGCCGCGCACGGTGTTTTCAATCGGAATCGGTTTGATCGCGCGCCACACCTTTACTTTCTCGCCGCGCACCGAATCAGCCTCGAAGGAAACCGGCGGCTCCATCGCCACGAACGACAACAGTTCCATCACATGGTTCTGCACCACATCGCGCAGCGCGCCTGCCTTTTCATAGAATGGCCCGCGGCCCTCGATCCCAATGTTCTCCGCGGCCGTGATCTGCACATGATCGATATAGTTGCGGTTCCAGATCGGCTCAAAAATCCCGTTGGCAAAGCGAAAAACCAATATGTTTTGCACTGTCTCTTTGCCGAGATAGTGGTCAATGCGGAAGACCTGTTGTTCTTCAAAGACTTTATTGACTTCGTCGTTCAGTTCCCGTGCCGATTCGAGATCGTGCCCGAAAGGCTTCTCAATAATTACTCGGGCGTGACCCTTTTCCGGATGAGCCATGCCATGCTTGCCCAGGTGATCGATGATGTCGGAGAAGTATTCCGGAGCAACCGCGAGATAGAAAAGCCGATTGCCTTTCGTCCCGTGTTCCTTGTCGATCTTTTCCAGCAACGCCTTCAAGTCGGTATAGCCGCTGTCATCGTCGAAGTTCATCGCCTGGTAGTCCACTTTTTCAATGAACTCATCGATCGTGGAGTCGCCCTTTTCACCACCTCCATATTTAATGATGCCGTCCTTCATATCGCCTGCGAAGGTGTCCTTCAAGTCGCGGCGGGCGACCCCGACGATGGCAAACTCCTTCGGCAGCAATCCCTGCTGCTCAAGATGAAAGAGCGCGGGCAGCAGCTTGCGCTTGGTCAAGTCGCCCGATGCGCCAAAGATCACCACCACTCCCGGTTCGGGCACGCGCTCGCTCGGCCGCGAGGCTGCTTGCAAATTCTCGGGTGCAATCTTTACTTCGGTCGTCGCCATGGAATTCTCCTTGCAACTGTTGATCTTCGTAGAGAGGTCTCGTCCGTCTTCGCCGCATTTGGTCTTGCAATCATTCTCTTCAACCGCTCAGACTTGCTTCCGTTTCAATCCCCAATGCCGCCAGATCGCGCGCGACCTGCTCCGAGCCCTGACAACGAATCGCATGAATACCAACCGCGGCAGCCGCTTCAACGTTGCCCGTGCGATCGTCGATGAAGATGACTTCCCCCGGTTCACATTGCAGGACATCGAGAGCCATTCGAAAGATCTGCTCGTGTGGCTTGCGGAGCCCCACATAGCAGGAGCTGAGAAAGAAGTCGAAATATCCGCGCAGCCCGAATGTCTCGATCCGATAATCATTCAGCTCGCGCGCCTCGTTATTCAGCATCCCCAAATCCACGTCCTGTGTCGTTGCGATATTCTCGAGAATCCCCAGCGACGTGTCCGGCAACAGGCGCGACTCCCCCTTCATGGCCTCGACAAACTCCTCGGCAGAAAAGCTGCGTGGTTCCCAGAACACCGTGCGATGAAGGTATTCCTCGACGGTGATCAGTCCCTTTTCCCACGCGTCGTTGGCTTCAGGATGCCGCTCCTCAAACTCGGCGCGATCCACCTTGAAGCGCGCAAGAACGGCGGTGCGCCCTTCGTGATCCCAGCCATTGGTCAGCAAAACTCCACCCACATCCCACAGAATGGTGCTGATATCGCTCATCGCTGTTCTCGCTCGTACCGCGTTGGAATGGATCGGAGACGAACTTCAGTTTCCGCCATGTTGCTTCACTGCTTCCGGCATATAGCGCGACTCGATTGCTTTCACCTTGGCGACCCGCCGCACAAACCGATCTTCCAGCTTCTGGAAGTGAGCATGCAGAAAACTCGCCACCAGTTCGAATGCCAGAGCTGAGCCGACGATACGCGCGCCCATCACCAGGACGTTTATGTCGTCGTGCTCCACGCCCTGATGGGCCGAATAAGTGTCGTGACACATACAGGCGCGGATTCCCGGCATCTTGTTGGCCGCCACGTTCACGCCCACGCCACTGCCGCAGATCAGGATGCCGCGCTCGGCACGCTTGGCCATCAACACGCGCCCAACCGCTTCGGCAAAATCGGGATAGTCGGAAGGCTCGGCATTGTAAGCGCCAACATCGATCACCTCATGACCAAGGCGTTCCAGATAACCGCGAATCTCCTCCTTGAGAGGAAAACCGGCGTGATCGGCTCCCACCACCAGCTTCATTGCTATTTCCCCGCCAGCGTCGCTTCACTCTTGCGCACGCGCTCCACCAGCGCGCTGCCCCGTTTCACGATGTTGTCCACGCCGAAGCCGAGTTCTTCAAGCACCTTTGGGCCCGGAGACGACGCTCCAAACCGTTCTAAGCCGATCACATCGCCGTGCCGGCCGACGTACTTCCACCAACCGAGCGGCGCGCCCGCCTCAACCGCCAGCTTGGGCAGATGATCCGGGAAAATTGACGCCTTGTACGCCTCGCTTTGCTCTTCGAAAATCTTCCAGCTCGGCATCGAGACCACGCGCGTCGCGATTCCACCCTTGCTGAGCTCCGCCGCGGCGTTGATTGACACCCACACCTCCGAGCCTGTCGCCACAATCAGCAGATCGGGCGACTCGCCGCCCTGCTCCAGAATGTATGCGCCGTGCTTCACACCGTCGTAAATCCCGTGCTTCTCAGCGTCCATGACCGGCAGATCCTGACGCGAGAGCGCCATAAAGCACGGACTCTTGCGTTCTAGGGCCAGCCGCCATACCGCGGCCGTCTCGTTCGCGTCCGCTGGGCGGAAATCCGTAAAATGCGGCATCGCGCGCAGCATCATCAGGTGTTCAATGGGCTGGTGGGTCGGTCCATCTTCACCCAGCGCGATCGAGTCGTGCGTGAACACGAAAAGCGACTGCGTCTGCATGATTGCAGCCATGCGTAGCGCCGACTTGCAGTAATCCGAAAAGGTGTAGAAGGTCGATCCGTACGGAATCAGGCCGCCATGCGCCGCCATCCCGTTGACTGCCGCGCACATGCCGAACTCGCGCACGCCGAACCAGATATTCCGGCCCTTCGGATCAACGTGGAAATTGCCGCCGTCCTTCAAAATCGTCTTCGTCGAAGCTGTCAGGTCCGCCGCACCGCCGATCAACTCCGGAACCTCTTTGGCGAAGGCGTTCATCACCGCATTGCCGGCGTTGCGGGTGGCCATGCCCTTTCCGCCGGCCGGGAAGACGGGGATGGATTTCTCCCATCCGTTCTTGAGCTTGCCCGCCTGCGTGCGCTCAAACTCAGCCGACAGCTCGGGGAACTTGCTCTTGTAGTTCGCGAAGAGCGAGTTCCAATCCGCCTCGTACTTCGCCCCGCGCTCGATGATCGTCGACCAGTTCTTCTGCGCCTCCTCCGGCACATAGAAGAATTTGTCCGAAGGCCAGCCTAGCTTCTTCTTCGTCTCGATCGCCTCTTCCGGCTTCAGAGCCTCGCCGTGTACTTTGTTCGTCCCCGCAATTGGGCTGCCATATCCAATCACCGTGCGCACCGCAATCAGCGACGGCTTGTCGGTCACCGCTTTAGCTGCCTCGATCGCTTTTGAGATGGCGTCGAGATCATTGCCATCGGCAACGTGCTGCACATGCCAGTGGTAGGCCTCAAAGCGCTTCCCCACGTCCTCGGTGAAAGACAGCTCGGTCGGCCCGTCGAGCGAAATTTGGTTGTCGTCATAAAGAAAGATCAGCTTGCCCAGGCGCAGCGTCCCGGCCAGAGACGACGCCTCGTGCGAAATGCCTTCCATCAGATCGCCGTCGCCGCAGATACCGTACGTATAGTGATCGACAATATCGAAACCCGGCTGGTTGTACACCGCCGCC
>JABCZC010000068.1 GCA_013289875.1 Acidobacteriota bacterium
CGGACCCGCAGACGCCTACGGCCTCGATCCGGACCTGCACTTCGCCGGGTCCGGGATCCTCAATCGGCATATCAGTAAGGCGGAATGTCAGGGGATAGATGAGTTCTGCGGCTCGCATCGAATGCCCCTTCCTCACAAACGATACCCCCTCAGTAGGCGGGCACAAAAGGCGGGGGCAGCTACTCAGTGGCGCGTCTGAGGGCAAGGTCAGCATGCTCCCGGCACGCGAAAGCGTGCCAACACGAATCGCCTTCACCCAAATCCCCGTGCAGTACGGCGCAGATTATTTATGAGTTGATTTGCGAAGAATTCTAACTTCAGTGTGGGCCAATATGGGCCAACGTGCCCTGGCATATCCGGTATTGATGGCAATGATGGCAACGTGTATTCTTTAACTTACGAGGCGTCAACGTGAGGCTCTGCTTCGATCCCCACTAGCCGCCCCAGAGCTCACCTCCTTTGTTTCCAACAAAATTCGGTTTTCAGATCTCACTCATCGTGCAATGTCGCACAATCGGGGAGTGGCGTTAAACCTCTATCGCCGTCACCGTCGCGACGCCTGCGAGTCGGGAGGCAAAGAAATATCCCGGCGCAGGTCGCAGGGTTGTATCCATGCCAAGGCTTGGTGGCCTCCATCACCGCTGCGACCTGGCTGCTTGAACTTTGGCTTCGCACATCTCTCAAGGAAACTGAGCATGAAAAAGGCCTAAGTGTACTCGCCGCTTCCATCCCCCTTCAGGCTGCACGGCTTGCCGCGTATTTGACACTTTTGCCCTGCAATCTTGAAGTAAACAATCACTCATTCCGAAACTCCCTCAAAGAAAAGCCAAGCCCGTTTTCTGCGCGGATGGAATTTTGGCGAGGCACAGCTTGTGAAAAGCATTCACGCGGGCTATTCCGGACCGGCAACCGGCGACGGCAACAGCGACCTTCGGCACGAAGTGAAAGCGCTTGTCGTAAAGCTTCTTTCAGGGAGCGAGCGCGCAAGTGTTCAATGATATGAATCTACTCACGCGATCGAATTGTGCCTCAGCGTTAGGTTCCATAGCGCCGTAACCAACGCGTCGATGTCTTCGTAGGTGTTGTAGAGCGCGAGCGAGGCGCGGACTGTACTCTCGAGCCCGAAACGGCGCAGGATTGGCTGTGCGCAATGGTGCCCGGAGCGAACGGCGATGCCCTGCCGGTTCAGATAGTCGCCGATCTCCTCCGTGCGAAAGCCATCAATAATGAATGACAGTACGCCGGCCTTCTCCCTGGCCGTACCGATAATGCGGAGACCCGGGATTCGCAGGAGTGACTCCGTTGCGTAGATGAGGAGGCCGTGTTCGTGGCGCGATATGTTGACCATCCCGACGCGATCCAGGTAGTCAATCGCTGCGCCGAGCCCAACTGCGTCCGCAATGTTGCCGGTCCCGGCTTCGAAGCGCTGCGGGGGAAGCTGATAAACGGTCTTTTCGAAGGTGACATTCTGGATCATGTTTCCGCCGCCTTGCCACGGCGGCATATGTTCCAGCACCTCCTCCTTTCCATACACGACGCCGATGCCGGTCGGCGCGAATACCTTGTGTCCGGAGAAGACGAAGAAGTCGCAGTCGAGAGACTGCACGTCCACGCGCATATGCGAAACAGATTGCGCCCCGTCGAGTAGAACCCTGGCTCCATGGCGGTGCGCTGCTTCGATCATCTCGGCTACGGGCGGAACGATCCCGAGCGCATTTGATACCTGGGGTATTGCGACCAGACGTGTCTTCGGCCCCAGCAGCTTCTCGTATTCGTCAAGAAGAACCTGGCCGCTATCGTCAACGGGAGCAATACGAAGCTTCGCGCCCTTTTCGGAGCTGAGCATTTGCCAGGGCACGATATTGGCGTGGTGCTCAAGCCATGTAATGACGATCTCATCATCCTTCTGGATGTTGCGCCGGCCCCAGCTCTGCGCTACTAGGTTGATTCCTTCGGTCGCGCCGCGAACAAAAATGATCTCGCGAGTTGACGAAGCATTGAGAAAGCGGCGTACCTTTTCCCGAGCGGACTCATAAGCGTCCGTAGCGCGAGCTGCCAGCTCGTGCGCTGCGCGATGCACGTTCGAATTCTCGTGCTCGTAGAAATACTTCAGTCGATCGATGACACTCTGCGGCTTCTGCGTGGTAGCCGCATTGTCGAGCCATATCAGTGGCCTGCCGTTTACCCTCTCACTCAGAATCGGGAAGTCGCGCTTAAGGGCCTCCGCGTCGAAGGAATAAGAGGAAAGGTTCAGATCGCGTGGGACATCCGGCTCAATGTCTGCCAGTTGAAGTTTAACCTCGGGGCCGGGCGATGAAAGCGGCCACGTGTCTTTGAGGAAGTCGAACGAGGGGAAACCGGCTGAATCGGCAGATACGGCTGAAGTCTGCGGGGCGATTTCCGGCGCGCTTTGCGGAAGCGCCGGAACTGGCCCAGGAATTGCCGGAGGGTAAGAAACAAGTGGTCGAGCTTCCTCAAGAAATGAAAATGTGGGGACAGGCGACAAATCTACAACACCCAGCGAAGCCGGCATCGTAGGCGACGGAGGCTGGGCGGCTTCTGCCAATTTCGGCAACGGTTGAGCTTCGAGCACAAATGGAAGGTCTTTGGCGGCGGTGGGCGCCGGCATAAATTCTGTCAGAGGCTTCGCAGGAGTATAAGGGCCGGCCGGGACGGTATTTTTGTCCGAGAAGATAGGCCGTGCATCCTGCAGAAATGAGAATGCGGGGACAGCTCCTGAAAGCTCGGTCAGATCCGTTAAACCGGGCGCGCCTGGAATCGGCGGCGGAGTCGCCTGGACCGGAGTCGTCAGCGGAGACAGGGACGCACCTCCCGCGCTGGCCGGCGCTCCCGGAAGGTGTGGATCGGATGGAAGCGATGTTTCAGGAGGCGCTGCTGGAACTGTAACCGGAGAAGTTTCCAGACCCGACAGCGGCTGCGTCGATATACCGCGAACCGGCGCATCGTCCGCGCCCGGCAAGGCGGTGAAGAATTGGTTCGCCATGCGCGCGAGCGTTGCCGCATCCGGCAAACCGGCAGGGAAAAGCTCGGATGCACCGAACGGAACGGCTGCCGTCGTGCTGGGCTCCGGTGCGACGGTCAGGCGTCCGGGATCACTTGTACTCATGGTACTGTCCGACCTCGACGTCATCGAGCACGGCGATCGCATCGTCCGTCAGAACAGAAGCAGAGCAATAGAGAGAGATCAGGTACGAGGCAAGGCCCTGATCGCTGATACCCATGAAGCGTACGGAAAGACCAGGGCTCTGCTCGCCGGTCAGCCCGGGCTGAAAGAGTCCGATCACTCCCTGCTTTCTCTCTCCAACTCGAATCAGGAGCACCTTTGACTTGGGTACTTTGCCAGCCACGCGGATCTTGTCCGTGGGAATCAAAGGAATTCCACGCCAGGTGAGGAAAGGATTGCCAAACAGCGTCACCGTCGGAGGCGGTACTCCGCGGCGTGTGCATTCGCGCCCGAATGCGGCGATGGCGCGAGGATGCGCGAGGAATAATGATGGTTCGTTCCAGACCTTCGTCAGAAGCTCGTCAAGGTCGTCGGGAGTGGGTGCACCTTTGCGGGTCGAGACTCTCTGAGGATCTGGAACATTGTTCAGCAGCCCATAGTCCGGATTATTGAACAGTTCGTTTTCCTGCCGCTCCTTTACGGCCTCGACCACTACGCGAAGCTGCTCGCGAACCTGATCGTACGGATTGCTGAACAAGTCCCCGATGCGAGTCTGCACATTCACGACGGCATTAATGCTGCTCAACCGGTATTCACGCGGGGCCTCTTCGTAATTCGCGAAGGTGGAGGGTATTGGAGATTCGTCATCGTGACCGCAGAGGACTTCAATCACCTGATCTTCGACAACGCGATTACGCCGGAAGATGCCCGCTTCCAGCGGCTTCCAATCCAACAGCCGAACCAGCCATCGGGGAGTAATTGCTCCATAAATCGGAGCAGTTTTGGTTACATTGGCAAGTTGAATTGCACCCTGTTCGCCCAGAGATCCCCGTGTTACGGTGTCGGCCACTCAAAAACTCCTTTACTGTGATCGGGCAAATTGTAGATCAAACGGCATAGGAAAAGCATCGGTGATTGTCGAGCCTATGGACAAACGATTCCTCGCGGGCAGCCGAGCCGAAATTTCTCTCGACGGAATGAATTCAGTATTTGCGAACTTTTTTGTCGATGCGATCGGACCAGGCGTGGATACCCCCGCTCAGGTTGACCACCTTCTCAAAGCCTTGTCGCTGCAGGAACTCGACAGCCTTCACTCCGCGAGGTCCCATTTTGCAGACTGCAACGATCTCCTGGCGGGAGTTCAGCTCCCTGTAGCGCCTGGGGAGCTCGGGCAAGGGAATCAGGTGCCCTCCAATGTTTGAGATCTCGTATTCATACTCATCGCGAACGTCGAGAAGGAACACGCTCTCGCCTCGATCAAGACGCTGTTTTAATTCCTCTGCCTGAATTTCTGGAACGCTCACCCTGACTCTCTCCTTTAGCCAAAAAACACAAAACCCGCCTGCCAGAGCATCTCCTGGCGGCGGGTCATTCGAGGATCCTTGCGTTTGAACCTGCTAGGTTCGCAATCTCCTCAAGCCAGAAGACACATCTCCGCTACGCATACAGGCGCTACAACAAGCGGTGGTCTTCCGGACTTGAAACCTCATATCAAAAGGCTAGCACAAACCGTCCAGAGTCGTCAGCTAGCCGGAAGGAGGACGCCACAGCCGGATGTTAGTTTGTCTCGGGATGAACCCGGCATTTTCTGCAGCGCTGCACCTGAAACTTCTGCACGGCCGATTTTTGAGGTCGCGGGTTCGAGCTCCGTCGTCCCGCTATAAACCAATCAAAAACAAGGGTTTATGGCAATGATTGCTTCTTTCATACTACCTCCGAGAGTGCTGAAACGAGCTCCGAGCAGACCTTTGAAGACCCTTGTTCTAAGCTACCTTTTCTCCGCGCTTACAGCCTGCTGATAGATCTCCAAAGTGACCCGGCTACGGCCCATCCAGCGTTAACGGCTGGCCTGCTCATTCAATGCTGAAATCTATAACGTTGCTTGTTTGTCTTGAACGCAGGATCGACTTATGATGTCCGAGATTGTCTGGTCCGGCTCACGAGCAGCTTCGTGGACGATCGCGAGTCCCTGGGCCACGTTTACCATGTCGCTCTCATCGAATAGATCTGTACAGTACTCGACTGAACCGGAAATGCCGCCCCTGTTTTCGATGAGATTCAAGGTCAAATCATACCTTGCGGTGCCCGGTTCAGTATGGATTTGTAAAGAGTCTTCTCCAGTGTGGAGGTAAGATTCAAAGCCAATCGTGACCTGAAAGATTGGAGATCGTTGAAACCTTCGGTCCGGCTTGAGCGCTCGCACAAGCTTCTGGAAAGGCACATCGCTATTATCGTAGGCCTCGAGAGCGGTATCGCGAATCCGTCGTAGGATTTCACGAAAACTATATTCCTGTGTGAGCTGGCAGCGAAAGGCCAGCATATTCAAGAACAATCCGACCATTCGCTCGGTTGTCACTTGTCTGCGGTCCGTTATCGGCGAGCCAATACAAAAGTCTTCGGATCCCGAATATAGATGCAAGAGCAATGCAAGTACCGCCAGATATGTCATGAATTGAGTTGCCCCTTCTTCTGCTGCGACTTTAGCCAGCAAGTCTCGAAGAGATAATGGAATTGTCACTGGCAGCGTCGATCCCCACGATGTCCGCTTATTGGGGTAGGGGCGACTGTGAGGCAATTCTAAGAAAGGTGGAGTTCCCGCGAGCTTCCGCTTCCAATAGCCAATTTGCTTTTCAATCGCCTTGCTGTCCATCTGTTTGGTCATCCAGATGGCATAGTCCGCGAACTGAACAGGAAGGTCGGGCAGGTTTGCCGGTTCGTTCTTTGTTGTTCCTTGGTACAACGCAACCAGCTCTTCACGAAGGATGTCCACGGATTTGCGGTCGGAGATAATGTGATGGATGTTCAGGAAGAGTACGTGTTTCTGTTTATCCAGGCGAAACAGGTGAAATCGAGCGAGAGGTGGGCATTGCAGATCAAACGGCTGTTGTGCATGGGCCCGAATCAGTTTTTGGAGTGTCTGATCCCGATTCGCTTCCGTTAGAGCAGATAAATCTGTGAATCCTACATTGGCTTTGACTTCAGCGGAAACGGACTGAAACAAATCGCCGTCATCCTCGTGGAAGCTGGTTCGCAAGATCTCATGCCGCGCCTGCAATAGATCGGCGGCTTCTTGAAGGGCATCGAGTTCGACGTCCGCGTTTATAAGGAATGCCTCGGGAATGTTGTAGGCGACGTTACCCGGCTCGTGATGATCGATGAGCCAGAGTCCTTGTTGGGCGGGCGTTTGAGGAATTCTTTTCGCATCCTTAGGGCGAGGCGAAAGAGGTTTAGCGGAAGCTTCAGCCTTTTCAAGGAGCGTCAATAAATCTGACTTTCTACGAATCAGTTCTGCATGCAGCTGTGCGTCAAGTGCGCCTGTAGGTGCGCTGATTTGTAGACGCCCATCTTTTGAATGAATGCGTATGTTCTTTCGGGAGAGCAGCTCAAGAAACTGCAAGTGCGATCGTTTGTCCATCGGGCATTAAATGTGATTAGCGGTGAAACAGCACTTGGTAAAGCGATATTGCTTTGACCGGACTTCCGATCTGCGCGAATTGCTGCGTCGCATTTCCCGACGTTAGCAAGACTGAAAAGGCTATCATGCGAGTTCCAAATTAAGGGCTTCACGAACGCGTGCCGCCATGATGCTGGCGCCAGGAAGATCGAATATCTCCGAATGATTGCCTGGGAGCGTGTCGATGTGCACTTTCCGCCTCAAGACCTGCGTCCAACCCATGTCTTCGCCAATGAACCGGCCAGTCGGCTGCTGCTCACCCTTAAAAAGAAGTACAGTGCCTTTGACCTCCCCTGGCTGGTATACCGCCGCGGCATTGGACACCAGCCTCTCGATACGGCTTACCTCTGCAACCCTGGCTTTAGACCGCACTCCTTGTGGCAGCAAGCGAGCCATTGTCGTAGCAGTATCGCGAAGGCGGCGCAGTACGTCCTGCTTCCGCTTTTCCATAGAGCTACGCCGTAAGCGATTCGCAATCCGATTCAGGCGATGTGCAGAATGAGCAATGTTCAGAAAGAACCTGCGCAGCGGTAAATGCCCGATCCAACGATTTGGAGCCCAGGTATCTATGATCATGAGTAGTTCAATTTCGGCACCCTCTTTTTCGAGCAGGCGAGCCACCTCGTATGCCAGCAATCCCCACAGACACCAGCCCCCAAGTCGATATGGGCCCTCGGGCTGTACCTCTCGAATCAAATTGCAATACAGCATCGCAAGCTGTTCAAGATTCGCAGAATCCATCGAAAGGGGCACGTCTTCGTCAAGCATCTGAAGCGCGTAAACGGGCTGATTGACACCCAGTAGCTCGGCCAAAGTCCAGAAGATCGTCATTTGCGGTATCAGGAAGATTGGACGTCCCCTCTCTCTGGAATGAACCGGTAATACGCGCGGATTCGTAGGACGCGCCGTCGAATTAGCGTCCGCGTTTAGTCGCATCTCACCCACCCATGTGGATAGCGCCCCAAGAGTCAAGTGGTGCGTAATATCAGCCATAGTCAAATGGACGCCGAACTCACGCGTGATCACGGACTGTAGTCTTACCAGTAGAAGCGAGTCCCCTCCGAGATCGAAGAAATTCGAGTCCGACCTTATATCCTCACCTTCAAAAATCTTTCGCCATATTTCAAACATCCGCTGTCGAGTCTGTGATTCTACGTCCATTGCGTCAAACGAATAAATCTCTTCGATCGATACTGTGGAGTCGGATTGAGTTTCCTGCAGTTCCTGAAGTCTGCGCCGATCTATCTTTCCATTGGCCGTCAGGGGGAAGGCCTCGAGCTGGCGGAGCAGCTTTGGGATCATGTAGGCCGGCAGACGTCCCTGGAGCCACTCTCGCAGCGTTACAGCTGAGAGTTCGCCATCCGCGGTGTAATAACCGGCCAACATGTCTTCACCCGCTGTGTCTTTGCGCAGTACGACGATCGCACCGCGGAGTTTTGGGATCTCAAGCATCGCGGCTTCGATTTCACCTAACTCAACACGGAAGCCTCGTAGTTTAATCTGCTGGTCAATGCGTCTAAGAAATTCCATTCGGCCATCAGGGAGTTGCCGCACCTCATCGCCTGACCGATACATTTTTTCCCCGTCTATATAGGGGTCAGCGAGAAATTTTTCTGCAGTTAGTTCCTTTTGCTGGAAGTAGCCTCGGGCCACACCCGCGCCGGCAATCATCAATTCCCCTGGGACGCCGGGGGGCACTGGTTGTAGCCGCTCGTCCAGCACATAGAAACGTGTATTCGCGAGCGGAGGGCCAATAGTCACTCGCGTCGTGCCGCGTTGAAATTCGGTAACGGACGACCACACTGTCGTCTCGGTGGGACCGTACATATTCCATAGCCGAGCGCCCCCGGCAAGAAGTTTCTCCCCCATTGCAGGCAGCCATGCTTCTCCGCCACACAGCATTTTCAATCCGGGCGGTGGCTGGTATCCGAATTCCAATAGCGTCCGCCAGGTGAAGGGAGTTGCTTGCAGCACGGTGGCCCGGGTCGCCGTGAGGAGATCCATGAGTTGGAGGCCGTCAGCCGCGTCCTCCTGAGTTGCAATCACTACTGTCCCTCCCGAAACCAGGGGCAGCAGTAGCTCCAAAACCGAGATATCAAAAGCCAGAGTGGTGATCGCAAGCAGGCGATCCTGAGGACCAATGTCAAGACGTCGTTTCACGTCGATCAGTAAGTTGACCACCGACCCGTGGGTCACTTCAACGCCCTTTGGACGACCCGTGGAGCCCGAAGTAAAAATGACATACGCCCGCATCTCACGGGAGATATGCGGAAATGCGCGAAGAGGTTCTCTCATCAACTCTGCGGCTTCGCGATCGAGGCAGAGTACCCGCCCACCAAACTTCGGCAGATCATCGAGATGGCGCGCCAGCGTGAGCAGGATCGGGATCCTCGTCTCGTCTGTGATCTGTTCCAGGCGTTTCAGAGGAAATTTTGGATCCAGGGGAACGTACGCAGCCCCTGCCTTTAATACCGCGAGAACAGCCACCAGCATTTCCAGTGACCGATCCATATGGATGCCCACGAGGGATCCGCAGCTTATGCCGTGACGCAGGAGCCACGAAGCGAGTCGATCGCTTCGTTCTGTAAGCCGAGTGCGGCTGTATACGAGTCCGTAAAATTCTGCCGCCGGTTGTGTCGGCATCGCAGCGAAAGCATCTGCCAGAAGTTCCGGAACACTCTCTGAGGGCAAAGGCTCGGCGGCTGTGGCGTTGCAATCTACCAGAAGATACTTGGATTTTTCCGGATCCAGCAGGGGCAGCGTTCCAGCAATCTGTGACGGATCGATCAACATTGCCGAAAGCAGCGTGCAGTAGCAGTCCAGCCAGAGACGGATTGTCTCCTCCTTAAAAAGCGAGGCGTTGTAATCGCATTCGAGATGAAAGCCCGCGCCGGCGGCCACGATGTTGATAGAGAGATCCGCCTCGTCCAAGCGGTTTTCGGTCGCGCCCATTACTTTGCGGCTGTCAAAAGCGCTCGCCTTCTCAAAGCTGAACTGGACCTTACTCAACGTGGTCTGCTCGCGCGTTGCAGGCGTCACCAGATGCACAATAGTATCGTCACTCACGTTCCGGTGTTGGTAAGCCTTAAATACGACCGTTTCGAGTGTGGCCAGGTAGTCTTCTGCGCGCATTGCCGGATCGATGGCCGCTCGAATGGGGAGCAGTGTGTCGCCATTGTGGTAGCGGAGGTCGTTATGCCCAGTGAGTTCCAGGCAGGCAGGAATCAGCGTTACCGGATCGGCGTTTCCACTCAACCGCCATAGCAAGATCTGCCATCCTGAGAGCAATGTCGCAAACAGCCCATGATCGATGCCGGCGCGTAGTGACAAAGCCAGATCATCGGGAAAATCCACCGCTACGCGTGCGGCTGCGAAGGCGCCCTCCGTTGTAAGCGCATGATCGATGGGAAGACTGAGCAATTCGGGTTGTGGAGTGAGCCGGTGCCTCCAGTAATCAAGATCCGAGACCTCAGTTTCGGCCTGGGGTCTCTCGGCAGCAGTCGCTGTGACTTCCAGATTTGTCTCTTGTGGCGTGGGTCGAGTCAATCGCAGTCGGCTCCTTGGAAAGGTTTGGGTACTTGTTTGAGTAAATCTACTAATGCCTCAATCGAGTGCACGACAAGCCGACATGCCAGCCGCTGCGGCGAAGGCACACCCTCGCAAGGGATATGTTCTTCTGCCCATCACAAGCCTGCAATATCACTTTTGCAGCAGAGAAGCCGCCGCGAATTGCGTTGACAAAACGCTATAACCAGTGCACGAGTCCAGGATTTAGGCCGATCGTGGAGAAAACCTCGCTCATGGCTCGAGCGTTGCCGAGGCTGACGGAGGTTGCGACACCACGCAAGTGGTATAGGGTCCGGGCGGGATAATCCAATATGATCGCATTTATTTCCAATTTCTTGTTTCCATCTCTATCACATGACATCTTTGTTTCAAAACGCTCCATCCCCAAACCGGCAGGCAATCCGGCTTTTCTGTGTTCCGCACGCTGGCGTTGGCCCATCGGCGTTCCGAGGCTGGAAGGAGCAATTGAAGCCGGAAGTCGAAGTCATCGTTATTCAACTCCCTGGCAGAGAAAGCCGTTTCCGTGAGGAGCCCTACCAGCGGATCGAAGGCCTGGCAAACGACCTGACCGAAGCAATCCGGCCCTATCTTGCCGATAATCAGAGATTCGCGTTCTTCGGGAACAGCCTTGGTGGATTGATCTCTTTTGAGACTTTGCACGAGATCGAGCGACGTACTGCGCGTCGAGCGGCGCATTTGTTCGTTTCTGCCACAGGAGCCCCGCACCTGCCTCCGCCGCTGGCTCCCATAGGAGACTTGGGAGACCGGGAGCTGGTCCGCGAGATTTCCGAACGATATGGGGGAATTCCCTCGCAGGTTATGCAGGACGAGGAGTTTCTGGCCGTGGTGGTGCCAACTCTTCGGGCGGATATTCGCATGTTGGAAGCATACGAACGGACAGCGCCAAATCCGCTTTCCTGCCCGATCACGGCATTCGGCGGGAGTCGCGACCAGACAGTCCCAATGGAGCACATTGCCGGATGGAGCGAACAAACGACCGACTCCTTTACCCGGGTCATTCTCGACGAGGAGCACCTTTTTCTACAAAGCGCACGAGAAGAACTGACTACGAATGTCCGAGAAACATTGCTGGGCGCCAATCACGGAGTTGATTAGGAATCACATGGATGCTGCTAAGACTTCGGCGCAGGAGCCGATTGCCATCATTGGAATGGGATGTCGTTTGCCCGGAGCAAACGATCCCGAATTCTTATGGACGATGACGCTCGACCGCGGCGAGGGTGTGACGGACTATCCCGGCGGACGGACTCCCGAACTCGATGCTTTCTACCGAAGGGTCGGCTTGTCCGATGGCCCTGTCTCGATCCGCGGCGGCTTTCTGCCGGAGATCGACAAATTTGATGCAGCGTTCTTTGAAATGTCACCTCGCGAAGCCAAATGGCTGGATCCACAGCAAAGGCTGTTGCTGGAAGTTACGTGGGAGACACTGGAGGATGCGGGCATTTCGCTGAACGCATTGGCACGCAGGAAGACCGGCGTATTTGTCGGTGTCTGGCTCAATGAATATGAGCGGCATGCGGAAGCATTGGCTCCTGTAGCGGAGTTTTTCCTTATCACGGGCGGCCCTTTGTACGGAACTTCAAGCAGACTTGCGTTCCAGTTTGATCTGCGCGGTCCGGATATCTCCGTCAACGCCGCCTGCGGATCCTCCCTGGTAGCGGTACACCTGGCAACTCGGTCGCTGCGGTCCGGGGAGTGTTCCGTCGCCCTCGCCGGCGGAGTGAACGTAGTCGTGCGACATGAAATCACACAGGCCTACAGCCGCTCCCAGATGTTGTCGCCCGATGGACGCTGCAAGTACGGCGATGCCAGCGCGGATGGCTTCGTCCGCAGCGATGGCGTCGGGATGCTCGTGCTGAAACGGCTGTCAGATGCAGAGCGTGATGGCGATCGCATTCTCGCCGTAATTCGCGGGACGGCCATGGCCAACGACGGCCAGGGCAGCGGATTGCTCGCCACACCGAGTGCAGCGGGGCAGAGACAAGCCATGCTCGATGCGCTCGCAGACGCGGGTCTGGACCCGGCGAGTGTGGACCTTGTGGAAGCTCACGGAACAGGGACCCGGGCCGGAGATCCAATTGAAATCTCCGCGATTGCATCCGTGTTTGGGCGATCAGGGGCAGGAATTGAGCCGTGCCGAATTTCGTCGGTGAAATCGAATATTGGCCATACGGAGTCTGCGGCTGGCGTGGCAAGCATTATCAGGACGGTGCAGGCTCTGCGCTATGGAAGGTTTCCTGCAACGCTCCACGTGCAGGAGCCCAATCCGGCCATCGACTGGAAGACAATTGGTGTGGCATTAGAGCTTGAGGGATCTGCGTGGGAGAAGCCGGACGGAATACCACGGAGAGCAGCAGTTCATGGCCTGGGTCTGACGGGTACGAACGCTCATGTAGTACTGGAGGAGTTTTCGCAAACTCGCGGAAACAAAACAGAGTTACGGAGCGCCTATTTGCTACCGCTCTCTGCAGCTTCCGAGGCTGCGCTCAAGCAACGGGCAAAGGATATTGCCGTGTCTCTCGGCGCGCTCCAGGATCAGGAAGCTACTGGCTTGCTGACTGATTTCTGTTACACCGCTTCGGTTCGACGGAATCATCTACCTCATCGAGTGGCAGTTGCAGGAGCTAACGCGGCAGAACTCCGGGAAAGGCTCGAAGAGTTCTCCAGAGGGACGGATTCGGCATTCACGGCAACGGGCACAGTTATCCAGAAACGAAGGCCGAAAGTTGCGTTTGTATTTCCAGGACAGGGTTCCCAATGGGTTGGTATGGGACGTGAGTTGCTGCGTACGCAGTCTGTCTTTCGCGGCGCCATGGAGGAGATCGATAAAGCGATTGCGCTGGAGATCGGATGGTCGGTGTTGGAGCAATTGGAAGACGCATCGCTGGAACACCGGCTCGCACGAATCGATGTAGTGCAACCTACTCTTTTCGCGATCGAAGTCGCATTAGCTAGGTTGTGGAATTCATGGGGAGTCTTTCCGGAAGCTGTGGTCGGGCACAGCATGGGAGAAGTGGCTGCGGCGCATGTCGCCGGGATTTTGTCCCTCAAGGATGCCGCTGCGATCATATGCCGGAGAAGCATGCTCTTGATGCGAGTGGCGGGTGCAGGCGCGATGGCGGTCGTGGATCTGACTCGTGCCGAAGCGCAGCAGCTTCTTGTAGGACTCGAAGACAAGGTGTCCGTTGCCGTCTGCAACAGCCCGCGATCGACAGTTTTGGCAGGCGATCCGGCAGCGCTCAATGAAATCGTCGAGGGACTTGAAAAGCAGGATATCTTCTGCCGATGGGTTCGCGTGGACGTCGCATCGCACAGCCCCCACATGGACTTGCTGACCGAAGATCTTTCCGCGGCGCTGGCGCACGTACAGGCGCATGCCGGGTCAATCCTGATGTGCTCGACTGTCAGGTTAGGCGTGTCAAACGGTAGCGAGATGAACGGAAGGTATTGGGTTGAGAATCTGCGGCAACCAGTGCTATTTGCGAACGCTGTTGAAGAATTGATGCAACAGGGCTTTGACACTTTCCTCGAGATGAGTCCGCATCCGACGCTGGTTCCATTTATAGATCAGACAGCCGCTCAAGCCGGACGCCAGACATTCGCTGTGGGATCGCTTCGACGGGAGGAGCCGGAGACTGCAACACTCCTCGCCGCGCTGGGCCGCCTTTACACGGCAGGCGCGGAGGTGGATTGGCAGAGAATCTATCCGAGCGGAAATCTGGTTAAACTGCCTGCGTATCCCTGGCAACGCGAACGATTTTGGATTGAATCCTCGGGTATGCAACGAATCGGACTCCTCGCCGAAACGGGTCATCCGCTCGTCGGCGAGCCCATTCAGACAGCGAAGGGCGGTTGGATCTGGACCGGAAAGTTGGACACCGGAATTCACGCTTGGCTAAAAGATCATGCGGTGGAAGGCACGGTGCTTCTGCCCGCCAGCGCCTATATCGAATTGGCCGGGTCAGCCGCGATTAAGATTTTCGGTGGAGAGCCGGCGCTGGTGGAAAAGCTGCGGCTATTAAGCGCGGGTGCGCTGCCCTCAGAGGGTTCTTTCGATCTGCAAATCGTCGGAACCTGTGAATCCCCGGATCGTTTCTCAGCGCAGTTTTTCTGGCGAGGCTCTGGCGGGGAATGGACCCAGGTTGCGGAGTGCGTTCTCCGCCGGGTGGCCCAAAGAGAACTTCACGAAGCCGATCTGACTCATTGGGAAGACATGGAATTCTCTGACGGAACGATCAGTGGCAGGCAGCACGCCGCGACAATGAATGAACTGGGTTACAACTTTGGCCCGAGCTTCTGTCAGATCGATTGGATAGCCCTTCAGAACGAAAGCGGGCTCGCAAGGATTACTCTACCCGGCGAATTCCGTGGAGAGCGATATCTCCTGCATCCCGCGGTTCTGGATTCAGCCCTGCAGTTGCTCGGGCGCCTCCTGATCGAAAGAGGCGAACGTGAGACTCTCTTGCCAGTTTCCATCGAAAGTGTGGAATGGAAGGGTCTGTCGCTGGAGGGAAGCGGACTCTATGCGCGCGCGACAGTGCATGCAGATGCGCTGGCGGGCGATGTGGAAATATTCGATGCTGTGGGCAGACCGGTGGTCGCAATTCGCGGACTGACTTTCAGCCCAATGGAGTATGCCTCGGAGCCTGTCGGTAAGTCGTTGTACGAAATCAATTGGGAAAAGCTGGCCACCCGAGACAGCGATGTGAAGACGGCTCCAGGACACTGGGTCTTGATTGCCGATGACCCCGGTGTCGCCACAGAACTTGGTAAGGCCCTGGAACTGCGAGGAGCATCAACCGAGCTCGTGCAAGCGACGAAGATTCTGCACGGATATATCCCTACGGGCGCCGCTGTTGATGGGGTGGCATGGCTGACGCCGCTGGACTTCGATTCTCAGCCCACTCTCGCGCAGGTCCAGCAGCTCCTCGCCGAGGGCGCAGCACTCATATCGAAGCTGACAGAGTCAACCGACGCTTTTGCCCCGACACAGATATGTATGGTTACGCGGGGTACGCAGGCGGTGGATGGTGAGCCGGTGACGAATGTCCTGGGTGCAGGAGCATGGGGCTTGTTTGGGTCTGTCGCCAATGAATACTCGTCCTTGAAAATCGCATGCATAGACCTTCCCTCGGTTCCCGCTGAGGAAGAAATGATTCGATTGGCAGAGCTGCTGCTCGGAGATCGAAAAGAAGGCCAGATTGCTCTGCGGGGAGACGGAAACTTTGGAGCGAGGCTGTGCCCGTTTGAGGCGTCCGTTAACAACATTCAAAAAATCCCCGTCAGCCAGCTTCGTTCTACTGAACAAGGAGAATCCGAGGGTTTCGAACTTTCGCAAGCTATCACAGGCTCACTCGACAGCTTCGACTTAGTCGCGGCATGGAGTGACGATCCCAAGGACGAAGAGGTGGAGATCGCCGTTGAGGCCGCCGGAATTAACTTCAGGGATGTGCTGGTTGCGATGGGAGTCTGCGAGGCTCCGAAGGGATCACGAATAGGTGGTGAGTGTTCGGGAACGGTGCTGCGGGTTGGAAAAAAAGTTGTGGGCTTTCGTCCCGGCGATCAAGTCATCGCCATCTCGGCTTCGTTTCAGGAAACAGGAATGTTTGCCACACGTGTAAGGGTTCCTGAGTCGCTTGTCGTGAAGAAGCCGGAGAACATCAGCTTTGAACAGGCCGCAGGCATACCCTGCGTTTTCCTAACCGCGTGGTACGCGCTGGTAAAGCTGGCGCGGTTGCAAAAGGGCGAACGAATTCTTATCCATGCCGCCGCTGGCGGCGTAGGTCTGGCAGCAATTCAAATAGCGAAATGGATCGGGGCTGAAGTCTACGCTACGGTGGGCTTGGAGGAGAAGCGCGCCTATCTTCGGAGCATGGGAATAGAGCACATCATGCATTCCCGGAAGTTGGACTTTACGCGCGAGGTGCTTGAGAAGACGAACGGAGAAGGGGTTGATGTTGTGCTCAACTCACTTGCTGGCCCAGCCATCACCGCTGGGATCGAAGCCCTGGCGCCTTACGGAAGATTTATTGAAATCGGTAAGCGGGACATCTGGGAGAACACCAAGATTGGGCTGCAACCCTTCCTGAGAAATCTGTCGTTCTTTGCCGTCGATCTTGCGCAGGCGGTCGAAGACCGGCGCGAGATGGTAAGTACGATGTTCGCCGAGGTCATGGAACTGTTGAATGACGGTTCAATTGAGCCCGCTCCCACGACTATATTCCCTGTTTCCTCGGCAGCAGACGCATTTCAGTTGATGGCGTCGGGAGGCCATATCGGAAAGATCGTCCTGAATATGCGGGACCAATCAGCGATGATTCGGCGCGACAAGAGCAGGCTTGCGAAAGAAGCAACATATCTCATCACCGGAGGATTAGGTGGTCTGGGTCTCGTGACCGCGCAGGCCCTGGCGCACCATGGAGCCCGTCACCTGGTCTTGACCTCACGGCGCAATGTGTCGGACGAGGCTTTGCAAGTCATAACCACGCTGAAGCAGAGCGGCGTGTCGGTGGAGATTCGGCAAGCCGACCTAGGTGTAGACACGGAGTTGAAAGCCCTGCTGGAAGAAATCAGTGCGACCATGCCGCCGCTGAGAGGCATCGTGCATGCCGCAGGAGTTCTGGACGACGCTGTGGTCTCTCATCTTTCTCTCAGTAAGTTTGAGAGCGTCACGGCCGGTAAAGTCGGCGGGGCGCTGGTGCTGGATGCATGGTTGAAGACTTTCGATCTCGAGTTTCTGGTGTATTACTCCTCTGTGGCGGGGATTTTGGGCAGTCCAGGACAGGCCAACTACGCCGCCGCGAATACGATGTTGGACGCCCTGGCCTGTAGCCAGCGCGCGCGCGGAATTCCGGCAATCAGCATCGACTGGGGCTCGTGGGGCGAAGTAGGTCTTGCTGCCGCGAAGGACATTCGCGGAGCCAGGATCGCCTCTCATGGGTTGAAGTCCCTTTCTCCGCAAGAAGGCGCGGAATTGCTGATAGAGATCTTGAGAAAAGAGCCCACCCAGGTTGCAGCCATGCATTTGGACGCGGATCAATGGTGCGTCTCGCACCCGGCGGCCGCTCGCTCAGGACTGCTTGCGAACTTGACGGAGAAATCGACCACAGCAGTGCGCGAGGGTGGAGACTTTCTCGGAAGGCTCAGGCTCTTGGACGGAGAAGAACGCCGTCACACATTGACCGCGTGGCTGCGCGAGCAGGTGGCTGCGGTGCTCCGTCTGGACGTGGAGCGCGTGCCCGAAGACAAGACTCTTCGCTCGCTAGGGCTGGATTCCCTGATGGCTCTGGAGCTTCGCAATCGGCTGGAGCGGCATTTGCGGCTAAAGCTTTCCGCAACCCTGGTGTGGAATTATCCGACAATATCAGCGGTAGCGGCTCATCTCGAGAACCGGCTGGCTACAACGCATCCCGGAGGGACAGAGGCCAAAGCAGACAGCACAACGGTCGTCGAATCAAAACCCCCCATGGTTGAGCAGGCGGAAAGCGACGGAAGGTCGGCCGCTGAAATGCTGGAGGCCGAGCTGATGGAAGTAGAAGGTCTCCCCGCAACTTCCGAGGGCTGGAGATGACTCTGAATCCACAGGATGAGTTGTTCGAGCGAGCTCGAAAGACTATTCGGGAGCTGAGAGAGAAGCTGCGCGCTGCCGAAGCTGCAAACCGGCCAGAGCCGATAGCCGTCATCGGCATGGGCATACGTTTCCCGGGTTGTGGTTCCGATGTCCAACAGTTCTGGCGAATGATTGTGGACGGCCGTGACGCGGTGAAGGGTATCCCGCCGGACCGCTGGAATCGCGATGCGTATTATGCCTATGAAGCCGGTGTTCCCGGAAAAATTAATACCCGGCACGCAGCTTTTCTGGACGACGTGAGACGATTCGATGCAGCTTTCTTTGACATAACGCCGCGCGAAGCGATCCACATGGATCCTCAGCAGCGGATCTTTCTCGAGACTGCATGGCATGCGCTGGAAGATGCCGGCTTGCCGAAAGCGCTGCTGGCCGGCAGTGATACTGGAGTCTTTGTCGGCGTGCACAGCCACAGCATCGACTATCAGATGATGCAGTTTGAAAATCTGGCTGCACTGGACGCCTATTCCGCTACAGGCACGGCACACGACATGATAGCCGGTAGGCTGGCGTACTGGCTCGATCTCCACGGTCCTGCCGTCGCTGTCAACACGGCTTGTTCGTCGTCCCTGTTGGCGGCACACCTAGCGTGTGAAAGCTTGCGCGCAGGCGACTGCAGCGTAGCTCTTGCCGGTGGCGTCAATCTCCTGCTGGCGCCTGGATTCACGGTGGCGGCCGCGCAACTCCAACTGCTATCTTCCGATGGTCGCTGCAAACCCTTCGACGCAAGAGGAGACGGAATGGGCCGGGGTGAAGGCTGCGGGGTCGTCGTCTTGAAAAGGTTGGATGCCGCTCTGCGTGACGGCGACCGGGTATTGGCTGTTGTTCGGGGTTCGGCTGTGAATCAGGACGGAAGGACGAACGGCCTGACTGCTCCCAATGGATTGTCGCAACGTCGAGTGTTGGCGCGTGCCCTTAAGAATGCCAGCGTAAAGCCGCGGGAAATTGGTTACGTGGAGGCTCATGGCACCGGCACTTCTCTGGGAGATCCGATTGAAGTCGAGGCGCTGTCCGAAGTGCTGGGAGAGGGAGGTCGCAGAGACACACCCTGCACTCTTGGGGCGGTGAAGGCGAATATAGGGCATCTGGAGGGAGCCGCCGGGATTGCCGGCCTGATCAAAACCGTCCTCGTTCTAAGGAATCGTTGGCTGCCAGCAGTAACCAACCTGAAAGAACTCAACCCCCACCTCGCAATCGACGGCACAGGGCTGAGCATTCCACACCAGGGCCGCAAGTGGACTGCCGAACGGAGGTTAGCGGGTGTCAGTTCCTTTGGCTGGAGTGGAACGAATGTGCACATGGTGTTGGAAGAAGCGCCCGCCTGGAGTGAACCGATTGCGTCGAAGCAAACATGGCCGCTGGTGATCTCTGCGCAGTCGCCTGATGCGCTAAGGATTCTAGCTTCGGTGTATGCAGATCGCCTGGAACAAGCGGAAGACACTGAGCTGGTGAACATTTGCTTCACCAGCGCTGTGCGAAGAACGCATCACGCACACCGCATTGCTGTGAGCGGCTCGCAGGGGAAGAAGCTTGGTTCGGAGTTGCGTCGGCGAATTGCTGAGTGGACCGAAGCGCAGACTTCCAGGCAACCTCTGGAAACCTGCGACAACAGCGTAAATGGATCGCGGGATCTGGAACAAACGATACGTGCCTGGGAAGCGGGTGCGGATGTGGACTGGAGTTTCGCTTTCGCAAATCGCGGTAGCATCGTCGATCTGCCGTACTACCCTTTTCAGGGAACTCAATACTGGCTCAGTTCGGCGGCGAGCGTCCCAGGTGAAAACGCAGACCTGCTTCCCACCGATTGGCTGTATTCGATCGAATGGAGAGAGAAATCCTTAAGCCCGCTTCCACCTGATCAGCCGTCCCAGCCAATCACCTGGCTTCTTTTCCATTCTGGAGAACACTTTGGCGAAAGCCTGGCCGAGGCCGGCCGGCAGCGCGGAGACACAGTCATCGAGCGCCGTATCGGGAAAGATTTCTCACAGCAGACGCCCGATGCAGCTGTGTCTGGAAAAGGCTTTGCGGAAAGCCTGAATCATCTGTTTGCTGAATTGACGGAAGCAGGAACAAGACCGCAGCACGCGGTGTATCTTGCCGGTCCCCAGAGCGTAACGGAGACGGTCACCATAGTCATGGAGTTAGCTCAAGCCGTTATTGGGAATGGCGCTCCGCTCAAACTCTGGTTTGTCACGCAAAGCACCAAGACGAATGAGGAACCTGAAGCGGCATTCCATTCGTCGCAAACGGCCATTCGGGGGTTCAGCCGCGTGCTGGGCTTAGAACATCCTGAATACTCGGGCAGCGTGATTGAGGTAGATGAAGATAGCGTGGCTAATGCGAGCGCGGTGCGCGACGAGATTACGCGAGCAACTGGTGAGGACAGGATTTCCTTGCGGAAGGGGAGCCGATTTGTAGCCAGACTGCGCCGTGACAATCCCCAGGTAAACGCAGAGCCATTGAAACTCAAGGCAGACAGAAGCTACCTCATAACGGGCGCCTTCGGCCGGCTTGGAATGGAGATCGCCTCATGGCTGGTTCTTAATGGAGCTCGCCATCTGGTGCTTGTTGGACGCAGAGATCCTTTCGAGATCGGCAGCCATGAGCTAACGAGCCAGCTTGAAGATTGGAGGGAGCAGGGCATCACCCTGATTGCCGAAGCCTGCGACGTATCGGATGAATTGCAGGTGAGCAAGGTGCTCGCCAGGATTGAGGGTGGACGATCTCTTGCCGGCGTAATTCATGCCGCTGCTGGTATTCGCTTCGGTTCGATCGTAAATGCCTCGAGGCAGGATGTGGAGCTCGCTTTTCGCGCCAAAGTTGAAGGAGCTCGAGTGCTGGATCGCTGCACGCGTCAAAGCGATCTTGATTTCTTTGTTCTCTTCGGCTCGGCTGCGGCCACGATTGGATTGCGGGACGGTTCTTTATACGCAGCGGCCAATGGCTGTCTGGACTCGATTGTGATTGATAGACGAAGCTCCGGTCTTCCAGCCCTTTGTGTGGAGTGGGGTTCATGGCAGTCGCCTCGGGACGAGCGGCCGGAGCTGGTGGAACGCTCCGGATTTGTTGCGATGAAGCCCCGCAAAGCTCTAGACCTGTTGGGTGCTCTGATTGCTTCTCGGCGGAGATCGAGCCTTGTTGCTGACATTGATTGGAGCACCTTGGGTCCCGCCCTCGAACTGAGGGGAGGACAGGCGCTCGTAGCCGATCTGATCCCTTCATCTATTTCACAGCTGGAGCAGACAGCACTTCGAACAATTCCGACATGGCTGGATGAACTACGAGAGTTACCCATCCAGGAGCGAAAGCATCGTCTTCTGGATCTCGTCGGGGGGGAAGTGCGAAAGGTCTTCGGCATGATGTCTGAAGATCCGCTGGACGAGAGTCGGGGACTTTTTCAATCGGGCATGGATTCGCTGATGAGTGTGAGACTCAAACGTGCTCTGGAAGCCCGAACAGGTTTGCGGCTCCCGGGAACGCTTACATTCACCTATCCAACAATTGAGGCGATTGCGACATATCTTGAAGAGGCGTTGTTTCCGTCCCCGGTTGCTGGGAAGGGAAGGGAAATGCCCTCTCTGCATAGTGAGAAAAAAGATGAGTTCTCTACCTCGGTTGCCGAAATGAATGAGTCGGAGACTAATGCCGCAATCGCTGCTGAACTTGCCGCGATTCAGCAGAAGCTTGGAGCATTTTGAATGGCTAAGGATGTCGCGGCCTTGTCAGTTGAGAAAACGACACTGCTGGCAATACGAGCGCTTCGACAACGCGTGGAAGAATTGGAAGCCGCCTCGCGTGAGCCGATTGCGATCGTGGGCATGGCTTGCTGTTTCCCCGGCGGGGTGAATACGCCTGACGACTACTGGAATCTGCTGGAACAAAAACGGGATGCAGTCAGCGAGATTCCAAGTCAACGCATGCCTTTGAATGCGATTTTCGATCCCAATCCACAGACTCCCGGAAAAACATACAGCCGCTCGGCCGGAATGCTGGATTCGCCCGGAGATTTTGATGCGGAATTCTTCGGCATTTCCCCGCGCGAAGCCGTCAGTATGGATCCGCAGCATCGACTTCTGCTGGAAGCTAGTTGGGAGGCTCTGGAGAGCGCGGGCATCAATCCGAAGGGACTTGCCGGGCAGAATGCAGGCGTCTTCATTGGAATTACCACGTCGGAATATTCTCAGCTGCTCCAGCGGATCGCCCCACGTGAGGAATTGGGTGCCTATGTGCTTCAGGGCTCAGCGCTGAACGCTGCGGCTGGGCGTCTCTCATACTTTTACGGCCTGAACGGACCGTCCCTCGCGATTGACACCGCATGCTCTTCTTCTTTGGTGGCAATTGACCGCGCGTGCCGCAGTTTGCGGGAAGGCGAAACGGAGATGGCGATTGCTGCCGGTGTGAACATTCTGGCTTCGCCCGAACCCCTGATTATTGCTTCGCAATGGGGCATGCTGTCTCCCTCCGGCCGTGTTCGTGCATTTTCTTTTGGAGCGGACGGGTTTGTACGTGGCGAGGGCTGCGGGGTGTTGTTGTTGAAGCGCCTGTCGGATGCGCGAGCCTGCGGAGACCGGATCTTTGGATTGCTTCTGGGCTCGGCGGTGAACCAGGACGGAGCGTCGAGCGGACTGACGGTGCCGAACGGATTGGCGCAGCAGTCGTTGTTGCGGGAGGCGCACCGTCGAGCCGGGATCGAGGCCTGGCAGGTGGGATATGTGGAGGCTCACGGTACGGGCACGGCGCTGGGCGACCCGATCGAGGCCGAAGCGCTGGGCGCGGTGTTTGCCGATCGCGGCGAAGGCGGGAGCAAGCTTCAGATCGGCTCGGTGAAGACCAACGTAGGTCATCTGGAGTCGGCTGCAGGCGTGGCCGGTCTGATCAAGGTGGTGCTGGGATTGCAGCATGGAGTGATTCCCGGTCAGCTGCACTGGAGTGGTCCGAGCGAGCATGTTCGCTGGAGCGATCTGCCGCTGGAGGTGGTGAACGAATCGCGGAGGTGGGATGCGATCGGCGGCCGTCGCATCGGCGGGGTGAGTTCGTTTGGCTTCAGCGGAACCAACGCGCACGTAGTGGTGGAAGGCTATGCGGAGGAGCCCGGGTCGCCGGAGTCCGACGCGCGGGAAGAAGTGCTGGTGGTGACCGCGCGGACGGAAGCTGCGCTGCGCGATCTGGTGGAGCGGTACGCGGCGTTTCTGGAGTGGAGCGAATCGGGGTGGAGTGAGATCTGCTGGACGGCAGCGATAGGGCGGGCGGTGTTTGCCGAGCGGCTGGCGGTGGTTGGGTGGAGCAAGGCGGAAGCTGCGGAGAAGCTGCGGGAGTGGCAGCGCGAGAGCAGCGCGTCCGGGGTTCACCGTGGCCATGTGAGCGTGGGCCGGCGTGCCGGGGGTGCGTCTCTGGGAGCAGGTGCGTCAGCAGCCGAAGTGGCGGCGGGTTTTGTGCAGGGCAAGTCGATTGCCTGGGCGGAGCGCCAGGGAGAGGCAAAACCGCGTCGTGTGAGTCTTCCGACGTATGCGTTTCAGCGCGAGCGCTACTGGATCGAGTCGCCGGTCGAGGCAGAGAAGGAGACGAGCGGGGAGCCCACGGGCCGCGGCCTTCTGGGCAGTCGCTTGCGTTTGGCCGGCGTGGTTGGCCAGTATGAGACGCAGCTGCGCGAGTCGAGCTGGATCGGCGAACACCGCGTGGGCGGCGGTGCGGTGCTTCCGGCGACCGGTCATGTGGAGCTGATGCTGGAGGCGGGAGCGGAAGTATTGGGAGCCGACTGCGTGCTGGAGGACGTGGTGTTCGAGACACCGCTGTCGATCGCGGGCGAGCGCCGCGCGCAGACGGTGGTAGAGCAGGCGACCGGCGATCGGAGCCGTGTGCGGGTGTATGCGGAGCAGGGGAGCAGGGAGTGGGAGCGTGTGTCGGAGGGCTGGCTGCGGCGCGGCGCGGCGCAGCTTCCGGAGCGGGTGCAGGTGGAGGAGATCCAGGGACGTCTGCAGCCGGTAGCGGACCTCGATAGCTTCTACGCGGAGTTGAGTGGGCGGGGTGTGGAGTTCGGGGAGCGTTTTCGCGGATTGCAGCGGGCGTGGACGGGCGGCGGCGAGGCGCTGGGGGAGATTGCGTTACAGCCGATGGAAACAGAGGGATGGGAGCTGGCGCCGTGGTGGCTGGATGCATGCCTGCAGGTAGCGGGGCTGGCGGCCGATCGAGAAGCGGAGCCTGATGGAACGGGCCAGCGGGAGCTGTATCTGCCTCAGAGCGTTGAGCGGCTGGAGGTCTACGGACAGCCGGGAGAGCGCAGCTGGAGCCACGTAACGCTGCGCCGCCTTGACGCCGACTCCCTCTCGGCCAACCTCACCGTCACCGACTCCCTCGGCGCTCCACTCCTCCGCTTCTCCAACCTCCGCTTCCGTAAATTCG
>JABCZC010000069.1 GCA_013289875.1 Acidobacteriota bacterium
GAGCGAGCATGGTCACGCTCAGGCGCACGCATTGTCCGCAGGAGACCATCGCCAGTATTCTCTTCGCCCGAGGGCACACTGCGCAACTCTCCATCTTTGCTCCGGTTCAACGATTTGCATGATGTGGGAAAGCTCACCTGCGAAAGCAGTCGCGGACAGAGCCCGCCACCGAGTGTGCGAGGCTATAGAAATGCCCGTGCACTCCGTACAAAAGTCGGCGACTATGACGAAGGCGCTCGGCTATGGAGCCTGCGCGCTGGCTGGAACCCTGTGGGGAACGGGCTTTTACTTCGGGAAGATCGCGCTTACCCAGCTCAGCGTTGGGCACATGGTCTTCTACCGGTTCCTATTTGCCTGCCTGGGATTTCTGCCGATGCTGCGCAAGCCGGGACTGAACCGGAAGGAGTGGCTGCTTCTGCTCACCGCTTCGTTTCTGGGCATTCCGCTGCAGTTTCTGATTCAGTTCTACGGCCTGTCTCTAACCACGGTGAGCCATGCTTCGCTGATGGTGGGGACGATGCCGGTAATCCTGGCCATTGGAGCGACCCTCTTCATCCACGAGCGGCTCGACTGGAAGGGATGGCTGGCGATGGCCGGCTCGACAGGCGGCGTCGCTCTCATCACGATGAGCCGGACTCAGGTGCGCACGGTGGGTGGTCCGACGTTAGTGGGCGACATGCTTGTCATCCTGTCGCTGGTGATCGCCTTGGGCTGGATTCTACTGAATCGCCACTTGGTACAGGACCACTCTGCTGTTGTGGTCACGGGGTATGGATTGTTGAGCGGGCTGGCCATGCTGACGGTGTGGGTGGCGCTGGTGGATGGTCCGCCTCCGGTTCATGGGGTGAGTCTGAGGGTGTGGTTTGCCCTGGCGGCGAGCGGATTGCTCTGTACTGCTACCACTACTTTCTTATGGAACTGGGGCATTCATCACGTTCCAGCGTCGCGCGCGGGTGTATTCCTGAATATCGAACCGGCTGTGGGATCAATTCTTGGCGTGGAGTTGCTGGGCGATCATCTCGGTCCAGGAGCATGGCTGGGCGGAGGATTCATCATCGCTGCCGCTGTCGTGCTGACCATGACGGGCAGAACCGAGGCCGAGGTTGTGCTGGAGTGATTCTCAGGCGAATCGGGCGCGGCCTACCTTCTGGCGAAAATCGGCACCGCGCATTTCGATCACAACGCACATCTCCGCCAAGCGGGAGCGCATGCGCTCTCCGATGCGGTCGCCAAGACTCTCCTCGCGCATGGCACGCTGCGGGCCGCTGATGCTGTTGCTGCCGGGAGGCTGATCGGCGTAGTTGGTGGTGATGATGGTGGTGCGCTTGTCGTTGTAGCGCGTGTTGAGGATGTGGGCGACGGTGTCCCAGACCCATTCGGTGGGCTTGGACGCGCCCAGTTCGTCGAGGATGAGGACCTCAGCCTCGAAGACCGGCCGCAGAATCTCAAGCTCGGTGGTAAGCACCTGCGGGTTGTAAGAGTGCTGGATCTCCTTGAGCAACTCGCGGTAATCGCAGAAGAGACCGCGCACGCCCTTCTCGACGATGAGCGATTGCAGAATGCCGACGGCGAGATGGGTTTTTCCAACTCCGATCGATCCGGTAAGCAGCAGGCCATGCCCCTCAGTGGTCGCCGGATATCCGTCGACGAAGCGGCGCGCCATGAGATGAGCGGCTGCAAGCGAAGAGTCGGCTCCGGGGAAAGTAGCCTCATAACTATCAAACGAGCAATGCTCGTATCGGCGCGGGATGCGCGCCCTTTGAAGCAACGCAATCACTCGCAACTCCTGCCGGCAATCGCAGGGCTCGGCGGCGGAGTGGCCATCCGCCTGGCGAACGACACGCATTCCCATTCCGTCGCATTTGGGGCAGGGCTGAGGCATGAAGGAGTCTCTGAAAAGAGTATCGCAGCTAAGTGAATACTCGGCGGGCGTGGAAAACGCGCGCGGTATGTGGAGTAATCACTTTTGAGTTGGTTTTGGGGGCAATACCTCGACATCCTGCGACGTCTTGCAGTTCTCGAAGGCGAAGTCGACGCGCGCTACATTAACCACTTCCATCGCCACATTCTTGGGAATCTGAAAGCCGCCAACTGGTTGATAATCAAGTCGGAATCGAACATGAGCAGGCGTAGATCCATTCGTACTGAGATTGCCGTCTGTGCCAACAATCTCGAAACCGCTTGGACTCTGCGTGAACGTGAGGCTGAAATCGCCGGTCAGGGATGGCTGCTTCAGGTGCAACTCAGTTAATTTCAGATCATGATCGATTACTTCAACAACTGAGCTCTGTTCCTGATTCATCAATACACGGTACCCGCCCTTGTCTGACTCCAGGCTAAACACATCGTTCGGACCAGGCAGAAGCGTTCCATTCACATTCGGCGCCCAAAACTGAAAGAACCCCGTCAACATTTGCTGCACACCTTCCTTCATCTGGGTAGAAGCCGTTGCACTTCCCGGAAACTCTCGGTCGGGCGGCGGCACCCAATCAATCTTCGCCGTTCCGTCCATGGTTGCGGTAAATGAGATCTTCACCTGGTTGAGATACTCAACACGCGGATCATCGGCAGCGATGGTCTTTCCTGCCTCTGCCCGTTCGAGTAATCCGTGCCAGTCCGGATGCGCCTCGCAAGAAAACGATCGAAGGCCAGCCGTTGTAGGCGTGTAATAAAGTCGGCGCATCTGTTCCATGAAAGGTTTCGGGGGCGGGGCAGATTGTGCTAAGGCCGGAACGAGGTATAGAAACAGACTTGATATCAGCAAAAGGCAAGCATGAGGATCGGCAAAGGCGATTGTAGATTTACGGCAGGCGTGCATCTCGCGACGACCCGTTTTCTTGAAATTCCCCTACGACAATAGCAGACAGGACTTTCCGCGACGCCGGCTATCTGCCCAAACGCGAATCGAAGAAGCCTGCCATGATCTGGTAGGCTTCGCGGGACTCGGGCAGACTGACATCATTCCAGAAGGCATGCGGCAATGCTTCGAAGACAACGAGGTCGGCGTCAACACCCGATTCGAGGAATTTCCGATGCAGAATGGTCGTCCCACTCAGCAGCAGGTCGCGTCCGCTGGTGATAAAGAGGGTCGGCGGGAATCCCTTTACATCCGCAAACGCCGGCGAGAGGACGGGATCTTTCGGATTGGTCGTGCCTACGTATTCGGAGTCGTGCGTGTCCGGATTAGGCGGGTCTAAATGACCGGAAAGGCCGTTGAGCGCGTACATGGCCCACGAGTCTCCGTACCGGCTGAAGTCGCCCAAGCCGGAAAAAATGCCGAGGGCTCCGGGCAGTGGAAGGCCAAGCTGCTTTAGCCGAACGGTTGTCTGGGCGGTGAGGATAGCTCCGGCGGAGGTTCCGTAGAGCGCCATGTTTTTCGGCATGTAGCTCTTGAGCAGCTCCTTGTAGACCGCGACCGTGTCGTCGACGGCAGCCGGGAAGGGATGCTCGGGCGCGAGTCGGTAGAGGACGGAGACGACCTTCATTTGCGTAAGGTTGGCGATGGGGATGCTCTCGGTCAGCGAGCCGGAGTCGGAGTTGAATCCGCCGCCGTGAACGCAGATGAGCACCAGGTTGCTGTTCGCCGGCGGAATCGTCAGCGGTGTGACGATCCGCACCGGCACTCCGGCGAAGGCGCTATCGCTGATGTTTACCGGATAGACGGCTTTGCTGGCTTCTCCGGCGCGCGCCTGCCAGGCGTCGGTGCCGCTGCGGCGTTCGGCGAGCGTTTGTGGTTTCACCGCATCAGACACTGGCTGCGCGAGCTTCTTCTGGGCCTCCGGGCTGATGGTCTTCGGCACGGGAATCACGCGGGTGATGTGTGCGGTTCCACTCGGATCGATGTAGCTTGAATCGGTCTGGGGAGCGGTTTGGGCCGTAGTTTGGGCTGCGGCAACGGAGACTGTGAGGCAAAGAGCGGCGAGGATTCCGGATCGAGACATTTGGTATCCAATAGAGACGATTGCCATGCGCTTCCACTAAAACACGGGAACGGAAGGATGTCGAGTGCGTCGCGCAGCAGCGTTGCAAAACGCCCCAAAACCGCATAAAATAAGATGATTGCAGGAAAGGTTCCAGACAAGTCATGCCTAAGACAGGGATTCATCCGAACTACAACGAAATCAGGGTTATGTGCGCCTGTGGTTCGAGTTTTGCCACGCGCTCAACCCACAAAGGCGACATCCACGTAGAAATCTGTTCGAGCTGCCACCCGTTCTTCACGGGCAAGCAGAAGCTGGTGGATACCGCGGGCCGCGTCGAGCGATTCCGCCGCAAGTACGCGAAGGCAGAAACCGCAGCGAAGTAGCAGGCTGCCGAGTACGATCGACAAAGCCTCCGCATTGCGGGGGCTTTCGTTTTACCACGACGAGCTGATCGAATCCCCGCTGATCGAAGGTCCATGAAGAAGAACTGGGACAATCCGGTGGAGCACGCGATGCCTGCGGAGGCGCGGGTGTCGGGGTCTGTCCAGATCGGCACGGTCATGGTCGCTCCCGCGACGGTGCTGGCGCCGATGGCCGGCGTGACGGACACGGTGTTCCGGCGGTTCATCCGCAACGCAAGTGTATTCAGCGCTGATGCCGATGCGACCGCATCGGTCGAGGCGGCAGTTACGAATCAGCAATCCGGATGTGGCCTCATTATGACGGAGTTCACCTCCGCAGACGGCCTCGCGCGCATGCGGGAGTCGAAGCGCAAGCGCTACCTCACTTTCTATGACGACGAGCATCCCATCTCGGCACAGCTCTTCGGGTCGAATCCAGCGACGCTGGCCGATGCCGCCAAGATTGTCGAAGACACGGGCTTCGACATGGTGGACCTCAACCTGGGCTGCCCGGCGAAGCGCGTCGTGGCGTGTAACGGCGGTAGCGGGTTGCTGCGCGATCTGCCCCTGATCGGAAAGATCTTTGAGGCGGTGCGGGCAGCGGTGGCAATTCCCTTCACCGTGAAGTTTCGCATGGGCTGGAACGATGACCATATCGTCTGCGTTGAGCTGGCGCGGCTGGCGGAGGCGTGCGACCTGAACGCCGTGGCGCTGCATGCGCGGACACGCGAGCAGGGCTACTCCGGGCAGGCGCGATGGGAGTGGATTGCGGCAGTAAAGGCGGCGGTGACGATTCCGGTGATCGGCAATGGCGACGTGCGGACTCCCGAGGATGCCTGCGCGCTGGTGGAGGAGACGGGCTGCGATGCGGTGATGATCGGTCGCGCAGCACCCGCGAATCCGTGGATCTTTCGGCAGATCGCTCAGTACACGGCCACGGGCCGTTACGACCAGCCGACGAATCTCGATCGCTACCGCATGATCCGGCTGTACTTCGAGATGCTGCTCGAGGCTGACTTCCCCGAAGCCCAGGGCAAAATGAAGCAGTTTGCGTCGTGGTTTACGCATGGCGTCCCCGGCGGCGCTGCGCTGCGCAAGTCGATCTATGAATCGAAAACGGGCGAAGCGATCCTCGGAGTGGTGGAACGGTTCTTCGAGTCTGGGCCGATCAACGCCAACATCCCGGCAGAAGAGAGCTCTGAATCCGACGAATTGCTGCTGGCCTGCGATTAGGCAAGCGGCCATCCGCTAAATATCTCGGCTTCGTCGTTACAACTCACCTGACAATTCCGTCCAACCTTTGCGCCGATGTGAAATTGCACTTCCCGCGTTTTCTTTTTATGGGAGATCGCTGAAAATGGCGGCATAGGTCTTTTCCAGTGCTCGTTTGTTTGAACAGGAGTTGGACACAGCGGAACGCCGCACTCACATGCGCGCTGGGGTTCATCGCAATGGCGCTCGTTGCGCGGCCCTGCGCCGGGCAGGAGACCGCAGACTCAGCAGCCCCGATCTATCCGGTAAAGGGTGTTGTTCTCAATAGCGTGACGCATCAGCCGATTGCGCGAGCGCTGGTTGACGCACACGAGACTGCCGTCCTCACCGACAATGACGGCCGCTTTGAATTGAGCCTGCCTGCTGGAGGAACGCAGATCTCCTTGCGACGGCCAGGGTACGGGGCGCGCGGACGAGCCACCAACCACTCAGTCCAGGTAGGCGCCAACATGCCGGCGCTGACCTTCTACCTGACGCCGGAAGCGCTGATTACCGGCCAGGTGATGCTTTCGACCGCCGATGCCGCCGACGGTATTCGAGTGATGGCATATCGCCGGCGGATCACCAGCGGCCGTGAGACGTGGATGATGCAGAGCAGTGCGACCACAAACAGTGATGGCGTCTTCCGAATAGCCGGTCTGCAGCCTGGATCCTACCTTCTGTATACGCAGCCAACGCGGGATGGCGACGGTGCTGCGTCTCGGGGAACCTCGATCTATGGATATCCGGCCGCGTACTATCCGGGTGTCGCGGATATATCGGCGGCTGGATTGCTGACACTGACCGCGGGGCAGCATGCGGAAGCGGATTTCACCTTGACTCGCCAGGAGTTCTATTCCGTCACTGTGATGATTGCAAATCACGAGGCAGGAGGGATGAACCTTCAGGTACACGACCGGAGCGGCCGTCAGATGAGCTTCCCCGTCCGGTGGAATGCGATGCAGGGAACCGCGCAGATGAATGTGCCCAGCGGCAGCTACTTCCTTGAAGGAAGGCGCAGAGGTGAAGCACAACTCTATGGCCGAGTAGACTTCACCGTTGCCGGTGCGCCACTGACGGGTCTGAACATGGCGCTGCTGCCGCTGCATGCCGTTCCCGTGACCGTACGGAAAGTCTTTACTGCGACGAACACGTCAGGGTCTATTGGATTCGGCGGCTCAAGCGAAGGGAACAGTCCGGTGAGTGCCGGGCTGAATATCGTGCTGACGGCGGCCGAGGAATTCTTCGGTCAACCGGGAGGCGGCGGGATGCGCAGCGTGGAAGGCACGAGTGATGGAAGCTCTTACGAGATCGAGAATGTAAGCCCGGGGCGGTATTGGGTAGAAACGACTCCGTTTGAGGGATATGTGAGTTCCATCACCAGCGGCGGCGTCGACCTAGCGCGAGACCCACTGGTAATCGGACCGGGCGGGACCTCGGCACCTATCGAGGTCACTCTTCGTAATGACACCGGGACAATTTCGGCGCAACTCTCGGGAGGCGGAATTGGTCAGCAAACCGGGGCAGCCGCTCTTGGCGAACAACAGCAAATCTACGTTTATGCGATACCGTTGTTTGCGTCGTCGGAACAAATCAAGATGGGCGGAGTGCAGGGAACGGGACAGACCACGATCGCGGGTCTCGCACCAGGATCTTATCGCGTGGTCGCGGTCGACGCGCCGCAGGAGATCGACTACCATACGCCGGAAGGATTGGCGAAATACGCAGGTCAAGGCGAGACCGTCACCGTGGATGCTGGCGGCTCGGCCAGCGCGCAGCTGGATGTAATCCACACCACCAACACGGACGTCGAGTGATGAAACGATTGCTGCTTGTGCTGGCATGGCTCGCGGTCTTTCTGCCGCAGGGACTGGCGTGGGCGCAGGCGTTTCCGCAAAGCTCAGGCAAGTACTCCATCAGCGGCATGGTGGTGAGCGCGGCTACGGGACAGCCGTTGGATCGCGCAGATGTGACGCTGCAGACCCCCAATCAGGGATCACTTGTCGCCGAGACGACAACCGGGCAGGATGGACGGTTTGTCTTCGAGCATCTGGCCGCTGCGAAATATTCTCTGCAAGCTTCGCGGCGGGGCTACATCAGTGCGGCGTACGACGAGCACGAGGGATTTTCAACCGCGATCGTGACAGGCGAAGGATTGACGTCTGACGGACTGGTGTTTCGACTGTCGCCACGCGCGGTGATCCGAGGGACGGTGACCGACGAGGCCGGAGATCCGGTGCAGCAGGCTAGGGTTTCTCTCTATCGTCAGAACCTGCGCAACGGCCTGGGGAATATTGTGCGCGCCGGGATGACGGTTACAGACGACACCGGCGCGTATGAGTTCGCCCGATTGGAGGCTGGGAATTATTTCGTTGCGGTGAGTGCAAACCCTTGGTATGCCACGAGGCCACAGGAGAGGAGAGACGCCGAAGGCAACTTGCTTCCCAATGATCAGCGTTCGCCGCTGGATGTGGCATATCCGGTTACATTCTATGCGGATGTGACTGACTCCGATTCGGCGACGCCGATTCCGGTGAAGGCGGGGGATCAGGTCCAGGTGAATTTCACCATGCACTCCGTGCCGGCCATACACCTCTCCGTGCAGATACCCGCTCCGTCGGGACGGGGATTCGCAATGCCACAACTTGCTCAGGAGATCTTCGGGACGACAGACCGCGTGCAAGCCTCCGTCATGAGAAGTGGCCAGGGGGGCGATGGTGAGATGACGGTGGAATTCGACGGTGTTGCTCCCGGACGCTACTCCTTGGAGTCACGCGGAGGGGGTGATGCGAGCCGCGCCGCCAGCATCGACGCGACGAGCGATGCAAAAATCGACCTAGCGCAGGCTGGAACGATGGCCGATGTATCCGGCAAGATCGTGATGGTTGACGGAGAAAAGCTTCCCGATCGCCTGATGATTTCACTACGGTCTTCCGATGGTCGCCGCAGCGTAGGTGGAGAACAGGTGGACGCGGACGGATCTTTCTTGATACATGGGATTTCTCCCGGGAGCTATGAAGTGTGGGCGAATGCGCAGGGCGGTTCGGTGGCGGTGATCCGGATGACCTCGTCGGGCGGGGCCATCGAGGGACACACGCTGAAAGTCGGCAACCAGCCGGTCGCGATTAGCGCGACGCTCGCGGAAGGATCGTCAACGGTAACCGGCTATGCCAAACGCGATGGCAAGCCTGCGGCAGGCGTGATGGTCCTGCTGGCGCCAAAGATTCCAGGAGCAGACCGCGAGATGTTTCGCCGTGACCAGAGCGACTCGGACGGCAGCTTTACGCTGCGTCAGACAGTTCCGGGCGAATACACGGTGGTGGCCATCGAAGATGGCTGGGCGCTGGACTGGGCGCGTACCGAAGTCATTGCTCACTATCTCGCTAGGGGTCTGAAGGTAACTGTGCCGCCGCACGCAAAAGACTTTGCGATCAAAAATGTGGTGGAGGTGCAGCCGAAATAACTAGTCGACTGTTACGACGATCAGCGACGCGTCATCCTGAAAATGGTTCGAGCAAAAGGCAGTCACGTCTGCGAGTATACGTTGGCGGATGGCGTGAACGCCCTGATTGCGGCTGGCCAGCACGGAGCCTATCAGCCGCTGATAGCCAAATTCCTCCTCATCCTTATCCCAGGCTTCGAGGACGCCGTCGGTCATCAGCACCAACACGTCGCCGGAAGCCAGTTGCACTTCGCGATCACTGTAGGTCCAGTGAGAGAAAAGTCCGAGCACTCCGCTATACGCGGCGGGAAACTCGATGGCCCCATCGGCATGGACAAGAAGAGGCAAACAGTGTCCGGCGTTTTCGTAGGTGAACTTGCGCGTGACGCGGTCGAGGATTCCGTAGAAAAAAGTAATGAACCGGCCCGGCGCGATCTGACCGCAGAGGACGCTGTTGAGTTTGGCACAAAGTGCGGCGGGAGACTCGACAGACGGGTTGCCGCCATCCTGGGTGAACGCCTTGACCGAGGCCTGTAGATTCGCCATCAGCAGAGCAGCGGCCATGCCTTTTCCTGAGACATCCGCAACGCAAAGTCCCATCTTGTCTTTCCCCAGAGCGAGCACATCGAAGTAATCGCCGCTGACGCTCCGTGCCGGCTGCCATGCACAAGCCACTTGAAAGCCGGGAAGCTGCGGCGTCTCGCGCGGCAGCAGGTGCACTTGGATTTCATGCGCCTGCTGGAGGTCCGACTGATGAATCTCCTTTTCCGTGAGCCCGAGCTGAACCTGGCTCTGCAGGCGCTCATTCTGCTGCTTGAGGTGGGACTGGCTGTCGTCAAAGGCGAAGGCGGTAATGCCGACAACCACCGTGATCACGAGACCAAATGGTGTGTCCTCCCGATAGATCTGCCAGAATGGGACGCTGCGCGGAATGAAGAGAAGATAGATGAGGATCTCGGAGAGAAGATTGGCCAGCCCGCCGAAGGGCACCAGCAGAAGAAGGTACCAAAACCACTTCTGCGAGCGCGATACACCCGCAAAGTACGGCTGGATCAACAGTACGAGGACCAGAAAGAGATTGGCTGTAATGAAGGTGCCGACCAGCGTGGCTCCGAAGTTCCCCGGGATGTGAAGCACCCAGAGCACCAGTCGGACACAGATAGCAATCACCCCCAGCACGAGCTGGAAGCGCCACCAGTGGAATTCTTTCAGGAGTCTAATGTCGAGGCGGGCCGCTGGCATAGGAAGAACAATTCCGGCAGGCCTTTAAGATAACAGGGCGGCGGCGATAGGGCCAGAAAACAAAGCGAGCGCACCCGGGGGAGGCGCGCTCGATGGTAAAGATGATTCCCAGGCTAGGCCTTGGGCTCTTCGCCTTCGGCAGGCTGCTGCTCAGCCATTTGCTTCTGCATCTCTTCGCGGCGCTTGGCACGCGCGTCAGCACGCTTCTGGCGCTTCTCGTCGAGAACCTGCTCGGCTCCGAGCAGCTCGATGAAGGCCTTCTCCGCTCCATCGCCCTTCTGGAAGCCGGTGCGAACGATGCGCAGGTAGCCGCCGTTGCGATCGCCGTAGCGAGGCGCGACCGTGTCAAAAAGCCGCGTTACGGCTTCACGGGTCTGCAGGAAAGCGAGAGCCTGACGCCGGGAATGCACGTCACCCTTCTTGCCGAGGGTGATGAGCTTTTCGACGTGCGGGCGCACGGCCTTGGCCTTGGTGATGGTGGTGTGGACGCGGTCCTCAAGAAAAATGGAGGTCACCAGGTTGCGCAGCAAGGCGCGGCGATGGCTGGTATTTCGTCCAAGTTTGTATCCTGCATTGCGGTGACGCATGGCGTTTCTCTCTTAGTTCTTAGTTGTCAGTCCCCAGTCCCAGCCTCAGAGATTTCCACTGAGGACTGGGTAACTGGCAACTGTTCACTGTCGTTAGAAGTTCTCGGTTTCGTTTTGCAGGGCGAGGTCGTCGTCGAGTTCGTCTTCCTCGTCATCGTCGTCGAAGTGGCTGTAGCTGGCGGCCAGAGTTGCGGCTGGAAGTACGCTGGTCGGTCCGGGCACGGCATTACCATGCTCGTCGATCTTCATGCCCAGCGACAGGCCCATCTGAGCGAGGATTTCCTTGATCTCGTTCAACGACTTGCGGCCGAAGTTCTTGGTCTTGAGCATTTCGGCTTCAGTCTTCTGCACGAGCTCGCCGATCGTCTGGATGTTCGCGTTCTTCAGGCAGTTGTAGCTGCGCACGCTGAGCTCCAGCTCTTCAACCGAGCGGTTCAGGTTCTCGTTGCGCAACTGCATGCGGCCTTCTTCGGAGTGGCTCTCGGCTTCGATCTCTTCCTCGAAGTTGATGAAGATGCTCATGTGGTCCTTGAGCAGCTTCGCAGCCAGGCCGACAGCATCGGCGGGAAGCACCGAGCCGTTGCTCCAGACTTCGAGCGTGAGCTTGTCGTAGTCGGTGATCTGACCAAGACGGGCGGCATCGACGGCGTAGTTCACCTTGCGAACCGGCGAATGAACCGAATCCACGGGGATGAAGCCAATGCCGAGGTCGGAGTCAAAGTTCTTGTCAGCGGAGATGTAGCCACGGCCGCGCTTGAGGCGCATTTCCATGTCCAGCTTGCCGCCTTCGCTGACGGTGGCGATATAGACATCCTTGTCGAGGATTTCGACATCTCCATCAGCTTCGATCATGCCCGAAGTCACGACACCCGGCTGGTCAGCGCGCAGATACAGCGCTTTAGGACCCTCGCCGCTCAACTTAAAAGGAATCTGTTTCAGGTTGAGGATAATGTCGGTCGCGTCCTCGACGACTCCAGTGATGGACTGGAACTCGTGCAGAACGCCTTCGATCTTGACGGCGGTAACGGCTGCGCCTTCGATCGAAGAGAGCAGCGTGCGCCGCAGCGCGTTGCCAATGGTGGTACCGAAGCCGCGCTCAAAGGGCTGAGCGCTGAACTTCCCGTATTTCTCTGTAAGCGTCTCTGCTTCTACCGCCAGACGCTTGGGTTTTTGAAATCCTCTCCAAAGCATATCGATTCGCCTCTCATGCGCAGCGAACGCCGCGAAGCATTCTGCAACGGCTGCGCCTGTTTCTCCTTCGTTGAATTTGGACCGCTTGCGCGGCTTACTGCTTGTTCGTTGTCAGTTATCGGTCTCCAGCCCCGGTAGTAAGACCTGGGACTGGCAACTGACTACTTGCTGTAAAGTTCGACGATCAGCTGCTCGTTGACCGGCAGGTTGACGTCTTCGCGTTTCGGCAGCGCCAGCACTTTGCCGGACAGCGCCGCACGATCGACCGAGAGCCATGCCGGAGCCGGCTGGTGGCTCGCGAACTCGCTTGCACCTTCGACAACGGTGAGCTTCTGGCTGTTCGGACGGATCTTGATCTCGTCGCCGACTCCGACCTGAAAGGACGGAATGTTCACCTTACGGCCGTTCACTTCAACGTGCCCGTGGCGAACGATCTGGCGAGCCTGGCGGCGCGAACTTGCAAATCCGAGGCGGAAGGCAACGTTGTCCAGGCGGCGCTCAAGCTGCTGCAGGAGCAACTCACCGGTAACACCCGGGGTGCGGGATGCCTTCTCGTAATAGGCGCGGAACTGACCTTCGAGCGCGAAGTAAATGCGCTTCGCCTTCTGCTTTTCACGCAGTTGGAGGCCGTAGCCAACGATCTTCGCCTTGCGGTCGCGGCCATGCTGGCCGGGGGCGAAGTTGCGCTTCTCAATCGCGCACTTGTCGCTGAAACACCTGGCGCCCTTCAAAAAAAGCTTCATGCCTTCGCGACGGCAAAGGCGGCAAACTGCTCCTGTATAACGTGCCAATTCATTCTCCTGCGTCCGGACTCAAAACCGGACATGTTGTTCAGAGGCCGACTGGTTTACGGATGGCAATCCTTCGTCCCAGTCCATCAATAGTTTACAGTCTTCAGTCCCCATTTACCAGTAACAGCTGGGACTGGCAACTGGAGACTAACAACTTCCTTACACCCTGCGGCGCTTGGGCGGACGGCAGCCGTTGTGCGGAATCGGGGTGACGTCACGAATCGAACGCACTTCGATGCCTGCGGCAGCCAGCGCACGAACAGCCGACTCACGGCCCGAACCCGGACCGCTCACACGCACATCGACCGAACGCAGACCGTGATCGCGCGCCTGGTTGGCGGCGTTCACGGCAGCCTGCTGCGCGGCAAACGGAGTGCCCTTACGCGACCCGCGGAAGCCGAGTGAGCCTGAGCTCTTCCAGGAAATGGTGTTGCCCTGGCCGTCGGTGATGGTCACGATGGTGTTGTTGAATGTCGCCTGAATGTAGACCAGACCGTACGGTACATTCTTGCGCTCGCGCTTCTTGAACTTCTTGTTCTTGGCGGCCTTTCCGGCAGCGCCCTGCTGTGCTTTTGCCATTAGGTCTTCGCCGTCGCTTTCTTCTTGCCTGCTACCGTGCCCTTACGCGGTCCCTTGCGAGTGCGCGCATTGGTATGCGTGCGCTGTCCCCGCGTAGGCAAACTGCGGCGGTGGCGCAGTCCACGGTAGGACTGAATGTCGATGAGGCGCTTGATGTGCATCGAGACGTCCTTGCGGAGATCGCCTTCGACGTCTCCCTCGTTCTCGATAACCTGGCGGATGCGGTTTACCTCGTCTTCGCCGAGATCCTGGACCTTCTTGAATGGGTCAACATTCGCCGATCCGAGGATGCGCAGCGCACGCGGGTTGCCGATCCCGTAGATGTAAGTGAGCGCGATCCGGGCCTGCTTGTTGCGGGGCAGATCGACGCCAGCAATACGTGCCATGCTTTGTCCTTCACATTTTGCTCGCCGGAGGCTTCGCCGCCGAGAGCGGTTATGCCAATGTCATCGTTCGACGTTGGCGGTGATTGAGTCGGGGTTCATCGCAAGCCTTGACTTCGGCTAACTAGCCCTTGCCTCCCTGATTACAATCACAGGTCAGGCTGACTCGGTGTTTCGTAGCAAAGCGCCGCCAGATTAACCCTGGCGCTGCTTGTGCTTCGAGTTCTCGCAGATCACACGCACCACCCCACGGCGGTGAATGACCTTGCACTTGTCACAAATCTTCTTTACCGATGCACGAACCTTCATGACTTCTCCTAAATCCCTATTTGTATCGGTAGACAATCCGCCCGCGGGTTAGATCGTACGGGCTCAGTTCCACCGCTACGCGATCGCCGGGAAGAATGCGGATAAAATTCTTCCGCATGCGGCCTGAAACATGCGCCAGAACCTGGTGCTTGTTCTCCAGTTCCACCTTGAACATGGCATTTGGCAAGGTCTCTACGACCGTTGCCATTACTTCAATCGCGTCTTCCTTCGACAAACCTCATCCCGATTCCGCCGGTTCTGTGCCGGCTCTGCTTTTAGCAGCCTACTGGGTCAAAATCGTTGCGCCTTCGGCGGTAACCGCTACCGTATGCTCGAAGTGCGCGCTCAAACTTCCATCCTGCGTGACCGCCGTCCAGCCATCGCTCAACACCTGGACATCCGGCTTGCCCGCGTTCACCATGGGCTCGATCGCGATCACCATGCCTTCGCGCAACTTCTGGCCCTGGCCGCGCCGGCCGTAGTTTGGAACCTGCGGATCCTCATGCAGGCGCGTACCGATTCCGTGACCCACAAATTCGCGGACCACGCTAAAGCCTTCGGCTTCCACCACTTCCTGCACCGCAGCTCCCACATCGCCCAACGTCGCTCCCGGCTTTATCGCCTCGATGCCACGCTCGAGGGATGCCTTCGTTACCGCCAACAGGCGCTGGGTGCGCGGGGAAACCTTCTGGCCCACCGCCACCGTAATCGCCGAATCACCGTAGTACCCGTCCAGGATTACGCCCGTGTCGATCGAAACAATGTCTCCGTCGCGAAGCACCCGCTCCGCGGACGGAATTCCGTGAACCACTTCTTCATTCACCGAGGTGCACAGCACGCAAGGGTATCCGCGGTAGCCCTTGAACGCTGCTTTCGCGCCCAGTTCCTTAATCTTCCCGACGGCGGCGTTCTCGAGATCCTGTGTCGATGCGCCGGGCTTCACAAACTGCCGGACATGTTCGAGCACCTCGCGAACCACCTGGCCGCTGCGCCGCATCTTTTCTATCTCTTGCGGCGTCTTGATCATGATTGGCATGCGACCGCTAGCTCCTCAAGCGCAAAACAGCCTGCATTACTTCGGCCGTCACCGCGCTTACCGGCTGCTCCCCGTTCACCTGTTCGAAGCGGCCCAGCGCGCGATAATGCTCCACGACCGGAGCTGTCAGCGAGTTATAAGCCCGCATCCGCTCCTCGAATACTTCTTCCGTGTCGTCTGATCGCCGCGTCAGGGGCGTCCCGTCGAGGTCGCACAACTCATCGACCTTGGGCGGCTGCAAGTAGATGTTGTAGCTACTCTTGCAGACAGGACAAATGCGCCGTCCGGTAATACGGCGCAGTAATTGATTATAACTGACTTGAATGCTGACGGCAATGACCGGTAGCGAGCCGGGAGTCGCCCCCAGGTGCTGATCCAACCAGTCAGCCTGGCCCAGAGTGCGGGGAAATCCGTCGAGGATATAACCGGCACTCGTGTCGGGCTCCTTCAGTCTCTCGGCCACCATCTGGTTGACCAGATCGTCCGAGACAAGCTCGCCGCGGTCCATGATCGCTCTGGCCTGTTTTCCGAGAGGAGTGCCGCCGCCCACATTCGCTCGGAGCAGGTCGCCGGTCGAGATCTGCGGAATGCCCCATGCAGACACCAGCTCTTTTGCCTTCGTTCCCTTGCCTACCCCGGGCGCTCCGAGCAAAAGAATGGGGCCGGGAGCGAATTTCTTAGGCTCCGGGATAGGGGAATGCGCAGCGACAGAGGACGATGCCACTTACCAGGCCCGCCTTCCGCGGATGCGGCCACTGCGCGGCGAGAAGCCTTCGTAGTGGCGCATGATGAGCTGCGATTCCACCTGGTTGACGGTATCCATGGCGACGCCGACCACAATCAGCAGCGAGGTTCCGCCGAAGTAGAAGTTGAAGCCGAGACCGTTCGTCACCCAGAGCGGCAGATGTTCGAAGAAACCACCGACGAGCCACAGATGGTTCAGGTGAATACCGCTGATCAGCAGCTGCGGGATAATCGAGATGATGATTAGGTAAAGCGCGCCCACCAGCGTGATCCGTGTCAGGATGTCGTTGATGAAGTCGGAGGTACGCTTGCCGGGGCGAATGCCGGGGATAAATCCGCCGTACTTGCGCATGTTGTCGGCGATGTCGTCGGGACGGAAGACGATCGAGATATAGAAATAGGCGAAGAAGACGATCGCCGCCATGTAGATGAGTTCATACGTCGGCTCACCCGGACGCAGTGCTTCAAAAATGTGAGTAAGACCGGCGCTGTTGCGAACGATGGCTGCCTGCGAGAAGAGCAGCGGAGCCGAGAGTACCGAGGCCGCGAAGATGACCGGCATTACGCCACCGGAGTTGACCTTGAGCGGCAGGTGGGTCGATTGGCCGCCCATCAGGCGGCGTCCCACGATGCGCTTGGCGTACTGAACCGGAATACGGCGTTCGCTGCGCTCGACGAATACGATGAACGCGACCACCGCAATCATGAGTGCGACGAGAAGGATAAGCGCGGGGACAGTGAAGGCGCCGAACTTCTCGGTGCGCGCCGTATCGACGAGTTCCGCGATAGCGCGGGGGAGACCAACCACAATGCCTGCAAAGATCAACAGGCTCATACCGTTGCCGATGCCGCGATCTGTGATCTGTTCACCCAGCCACATGATGAAGGCTGTGCCGGCCGTCAGCGTGAGAACCGTCATGAAGACGAATCCGGGGCCAGGGTTCAACACCATGCCGCCGGAGGCATGCGAAAGCGCAATGGCAATCGTCATCGACTGCACCACGCCCAGAATGACGGTGAGGTAGCGAGTCCACTGCGTGATCTTGCGGCGGCCCAGTTCTCCCTCTTTCTGGAGACGGGCGAGCGGCTCATAAACAACCGTGAGCAACTGGAAGATAATCGACGCCGTGATGTAGGGCATGATGCCCAGAGCAAAAATGGTCAACCGGCGCAGGTTTCCGCCGCTGAACATATCGACCAGGCCGAGCGATGAGCCGCTCTGCGAGTTGAAAAACTGTTCCAGTGCCGCTGTGTTGACGCCGGGCGTAGGAATATGGCCACCCAGACGGTAAATGGCCAACATGGCCAGGGTGAACAGTACACGCTTGCGCAGGTCGGGGATGCGGAAGATATTCGCGAATTTCTCAAACATGGGTGGTGCTTCCAATCATAATGCTTTGCCCGGTGTCTGGCATCGGACGAAGCATTCGCGACATGTTAGCCGATCAAAACTGCCTTGCCGCCGGCCTTCTCGATCTTCTCCTGCGCGGCCTTCGAAAACTTGTGCGCGTGCACGGTCAACGCCATATTGATCTCGCCATTGCCGAGAATCTTCAACAGCTCGTTGCGCTTCCTGAGGAAGCCCTTCGCGACAAATGCTTCCAGGGTCAGCTCGGTCTCGCCCAGTTCAGCCAGCCGGTCGAGGTTCAACACGGTGTATTCGGTGCGGAAGATGTTGGTGAATCCGCGCTTGGGCAGACGGCGGTGCAGCGGCATCTGGCCGCCTTCAAAACCGCGCATCATGCTCGAACCGGAACGGGAACGCTGTCCCTTATGCCCGCGGGCGGAAGTCTTGCCGGTGCCCGAGCCCATGCCACGTCCAACGCGCTTCTTATTGCGGTTGGCGCTCTTTGGTGCTTTCAAATTAGATAAGTTCATGATTTCCTCGCTCAACGCCGGATGAATCTTTGCTCAACCGACTCGCATTTAGTCTTGCGCCGAAGGCGCGTGTGCCTGAACAGCTAGCTGATGATCCGCACGAGATGGGGAATCGTCTTCACCATACCGCGAATCGACGGAGTGTCTTCGCGCTCGACGACCTGATTCAGCCGTGTGAAACCCAGGCCCTTGACGACCCTCTTGTGCTTTACCGGCGCCTGGATCATCGAACGGAAGTACTGAATCTTTATGACTGCCTGATTTTCTGCCATGACTTATAGCTCCTGAAGCTGCTTGCCGCGCATGGCGGCAACTTCCGCACGATCACGCAACTGGACCAGCGCATCGAACGTTGCCTTGATCACGTTATGCGGGTTTGGTGAGCCGAGACTCTTGGTGAGCACATTCTGCACGCCAGCCGAAGTCATCACTGCACGCACCGCACCACCGGCGATGACACCCGTACCTTCCGGAGCCGGCTTCAACATCACCTGGCCCGAGCCAAAGCGGCCTAGCACCTGGTGCGGAATGGTGGTCTCCGTGAGATTGATGCGGACCAGATTCTTCTTGGCTGACTCAATGCCCTTGCGGATGGCCTGCGGCACTTCCTTCGCCTTGCCCGAACCGTAGCCAACCACGCCTGCGCCAGGATCGCCCACCACAACCAGCGCGGCAAATGACATATTCTTGCCGCCCTTGACGACCTTGGTGACGCGGTTGATGGCGACAACCTGATCTTTCAGGTTGTACTGACCAGCATCGAGTTTTCTTTTCATTGTTGCCATTCGTTTCCTGATTCCTTCTGCGCAGCAATGCCGCGCCTGATGCTGCTGGAACTAAACCTTAGAACTCGAGACCCGCTTCGCGAGCGGCATCCGCCAACGCCTTGATGCGGCCGTGATACAGATACCCGCCGCGATCGAAGACCACCTTCTTGATGCCCTTTTCCTGCGCGCGCTCGGCAACCAGCTTGCCAACCTCTTTCGCAGCAGCCACATTGCCACCGGTCTTGATCTTCGACGAAACCGTCGAGGCCGACACCAGGGTCGCACCCTGCGTGTCGTCGATCACCTGCACGTAGATGTGGTTGAGCGAACGGTAGACATTGAGCCGCGGACGCTCCGGCGTGCCCTGCATCTTCGCGCGAATGCGGTCATGGATTCGCTGGCGAATTGCATTTCTTTTTCTCTGCAGAATCATCTTCTTTTCTTCCTTCCTAATAGCGGAGCCGCCCTGCGACTCCGTTCGGTATCAACTGCGATTACTTCGCTCCGGTCTTTCCGACCTTCTTTTTCAGCTTCTCATCCGCATAGCGAACGCCCTTGTTCTTGTACGGATCGGGCTTGCGCAGGGAACGCATATCGGCCGCAACCTGTCCCACCTTCTGGCGATCGATGCCGGAGATGGTCACACGCGTCTGCTTGGGATCGACGACTGCGGTGATCCCGGTTGGCAGCGGAAACTCGATCTGATGCGAATAGCCCAGCGTAAGCACCACGATGTTTTTTCCCTTCAACTCGGCACGGTAGCCGATGCCGACGATGTCGAGATCCTTCGACCAGCCCTTGGTCACGCCCTCGATGGCATTGAAGACGAGCGCGCGAGTGAGGCCGTGCACCGCCGCCTGCGAATCGTTCTCGCGAACTGCGTGCACGAAGCCATCCTTGGTCTCGAGCTTGATGCCGGAGGGAATCGTCTGCTGCACTTTGCCCTTGGGTCCTTCGACAACAATCGTGTTGCCTTCGACCGTGTACTTCACACCGGTCGGCAACGGTATCGGTTTCTTTCCTATACGCGACATGCTTTAAACCCTTCTGTGGCTTGCGAGTCCCGATGTCTTTCTCAAATCATCGTTCCACTGCAGCCGGGGCGAGCCTTCCACCCAACTACCTAATCTCAATCCACGCCAAGTGGCCAATACTCTCACCGCCGGCAAGAATGCGCCGAAGGCGCGTGTCTCGCCGTGCGCGAAGCACTACCAGACTTCGCAGAGAATCTCGCCGCCGAGGCCTTCGCGGCGCGCCTGGCGTCCGGTCATCACGCCGCGAGGCGTGGTGAGAATGCTGATGCCAAGTCCGCCCTGCACGCGCTTGATTTCATCGCGGCCGACGTAGACGCGGCAGCCGGGACGGGAAACGCGGGAAAGGTCGCGGATCGCAGCTTCGTTGTTCGCGCCATACTTGAGGTAGACGCGAAGAATGGTGCGGCCATTTTCTTCCACCGGCTTGTAGTTCGCGATGTAGCCCTCTTCCTTCAGGATGCGGGCGATCTCGGTCTTCAGCTTGGAGGCCGGAACATCCAGCTTCTGGTGACGCGCGCGAATCGAATTGCGAACGCGGGTCAGAAAATCTGCTACTGGATCGGTCAAACTCATCGTTTCTCCTTCATCCCCCGTTCGCTCTGCCTTGCGGAAGAGAACCTGCGGGGATGGTTAAGATCATTGGCTCTCGCCTCAGATCGAATTCGTTTGGCGCGCCCAGCGCGCATGCCTGGACGGCTAGTCCTCCTACCAGGAAGACTTGACGACGCCGGGAATCTCTCCCTTGAGCGCCAGAGAGCGGAAGCACAGGCGGCAAACGCCGAACTTGCGCAGATAAGCGCGGGGGCGTCCGCAGAGCTTGCAGCGGTTGTGCTGGCGGCTCTTGAACTTGGGCTTGCGGGCGTCCTTCACTCGTTTTGCAGTAGTTGCCATATCTTGTTCAGTCCTTAATTGCGAAACCGTTATGCAGCGGTGCGGAAAGGCATGCCAAACTGCTTGAGCAGCGCGCGCGCCGAGTTGTCGTCCTGGGCTGTGGTCACAATCGTGATGTTCATGCCCTTCAGCTTGTCGACCTTCGAGTAATCGATCTCCGGAAAAATCAACTGGTCACGAACGCCGAGCGTATAGTTGCCGCGTCCGTCAAAGCTCTTTGTCGACACGCCGCGAAAATCGCGCACGCGAGGCAGAGCGATCGAGATCAGGCGGTCGAGGAATTCGTACATGGTGTCGCCGCGCAGCGTGACCATCGCGCCGATCGGCATGCCCTCGCGAACCTTGAAGGCTGCGATGGACTTTTTGGCCCGCGTGGTTACCGGCTTCTGTCCGGCAATCGCAGCCAGGTCAGCCACCAGCGGATCGAGCATCTTCGAGTTCTGCGTGGCCTCGCCTAGTCCCATGTTCACGACAATCTTGTCCAGGCGCGGCACAGCCATCGTGTTCTCAAGGCCCAGTTCCTTCTGAAGCGCCGGCTTGATTTCCTTGTGATACTTCTCTTTCAGTCTTGCCGCCATGTCTTTATTCTTTCTCTCCGCTCTCGGGGTGGCATCGGCCGTGTACCGTTACGGAGTGTGCTCAATTTAGTTACTTCTTTTTCGTCTTCGCGGCGATCGCATTGCCGCACTTCTTGCAGACGCGCACCTTAACGTCGCCTTCAAACTTGTGACCGATGCGGGTGGGACCGCAGTTGGGGCACACCAGCAGCACATTCGAAACGTGAATGGGAGCTTCCTGCTCGGCGATTCCGCCCTTGATGTTCTTCTGCGGATTGGGGCGAACATTCTTCTTTACCATCCGCACATGCTCGACCAGGATCCGATCCTTCTCCGGCAGTACGCTCAATACCCGGCCCTGCTTACCGCGGTAGGCGCCGGAGATGACTGCAACCTTGTCGTTGCGCTGTATGTTCAAACTCATAATCTTCCCTCTGCAGCTCGAACCCGCTTAAAGAACTTCGGGAGCAAGCGATACGATCTTCAAAAATTTCTTCTCACGCAGCTCGCGGGCAACCGGCCCGAAGACGCGCGTTCCGACCGGCTCGCCGACTTCGTTGATGAGCACAGCGGCATTCGAGTCGAAACGAATGTATGTTCCGTCGCGGCGGCGATACTCCTTGCGGGTGCGCACGATGACGGCCTTCACAACTTTGCCCTTCTTTACCTGGCCGTCGGGCGAAGCTTCCTTCACCGCTGCGGTGACGATATCTCCCAGGCCGGCCTTCTTGCCGCTTGCTCCGCCCAGGGGAAGAATCATCTGCAGCTTGCGGGCGCCGGAGTTATCGGCGACCTCGAGCATGGTTCTCATCTGCACTGCCATAGCGCTATCTCCTCAATCTCTTCTTCGCGCCTAATTCTCGGCGACGGCCGCTTCCACCTGGGCAAGCGCAGAGCGGCGGACAATCTCTTCCAGGTTCCAGCGCTTCAGCTTGCTCAGCGGACGCGTCTCACGGATGCGAACCATGTCTCCCACGCGGGCAGTGTTTTGCTCGTCGTGCGCATAGAACTTCTTGTTGGTCTTCATCACGCGCTTGTACTTGGGATGCGCCTTGCGCATCTCCACTTCCACGACGATGGTCTTCTGCATCTTGGTCGAAACGACCTGGCCGACCTTCTCGTTGCGGCGCGATGGCGCGGCGGCTTCTGTTCCGGTCTGTACGGCTTCACTCATAACTTAGCGAGCCTCCTTCTTCTTCGAGCTGCTCTTCTTGGCCTTCGTGGCTGCCTTCGGCGCGATCGACTCAGCCTGGGGCTTCTCACCGTGCAGGCCCAGTTCGCGCTCGCGGGCGATCGTTTTGATGCGCGCGACATCTTTCCTGAGCTCGCGGAGCTTCTTGACGCCTTCGTTCTGACCAAGCTTCATCTGAAAGCGCAGGCGGAACAACTGTTCAGCCGCCTTCTTCTCTTCCGTGACGAGCTCGCCGTCGCTCAGGTTACGAATCTTTTCGAGTTCCATTTCTTTTCTTCTCTCTGGGACTTGAGATCTGGTGCGATCCCGCGTATCCCTTGAATCTCAACCCTGCTCTTACTTCGCAGCCACGACAACCTTGGCGTCGTGACGCTGCACAAAGCGTGTCTTCAGCGGAAGCTTGTGCGAAGCCAGGCGCATGGCTTCCTGCGCCATCTCCGGGGTCACGCCTTCCATCTCGAAGAGCACTTTGCCCGGACGAACTACCGCAACCCAGTGGTCGGGAGCGCCCTTGCCCTTACCCATACGGGTTTCGGCCGGCTTCTTGGTGACCGGCTTATCGGGGAAGAGACGCAGCCAGATCTTGCCGCCGCGCTTGATGAAGCGGGTCATCGCCACACGGCTGGCTTCAATCTGCCGGTCCGTGATGTAACCGCACTCCATGACCTTCAGGCCGTAATCGCCGAATGAGAGCTCGCTTCCGCGCCATGCCTTGCCGCGCATGCGTCCGCGTTGCTGCTTGCGAAACTTGACCTTCTTTGGCATCAACATAATGAAAACCCTCAAAAACCAGCCATTAGCCATTAGCCAATAGCCCTTATTTCAAACCTTCTCTGCGCCTTCGCCCTCGGTGCGCCAACTCAGTGTTGCTAATGGCTAATCACTCATGGCTAATAGCTGTCTCTAGAAAACCGACGTTCCCACCGCAGCCTGCGGTTCGCGCCGCTTCTGCTGGTAAATATCTCCACGATAGATCCACGTCTTGACGCCGATGATGCCGTACGTCGTGTGCGCCTCGGCAAAACCGTAGTCGATATCCGCGCGCAGCGTGTGCAGCGGCAGACGGCCCTGCAGATACCACTCGGAGCGGGCGATTTCGTTGCCGTTCAGGCGGCCCGACACGCGAACCTTAATGCCCTTGCAGCCGAAGCGAAGAGCCGAATCGACCGACTTGCGCATGGCGCGACGGAAGCCCACGCGCTTCTCGAGCTGGAGAGCGATACCCTCGGCGACCAGTTGCGCATCGAGCTCGGGCTTGTTGACCTCGAGTATGTCTATGAAGACATCGCGATTGGTGCGCTTCTGCAGGTCGAGCTTGAGCTTATCGATCTCGGCGCCCTTGCGGCCGATGATGATGCCCGGACGCGCAGTGCGAATGATGATCCTCAGCTTGTTGCCCGGACGCTCGATCTCGACCGAGCTGACGCCAGCCGCCTTGAGCTTCTCCTTGAGTTCCTTCTTCAGCTGAACGTCTTCGATGAGCAGCTTGTCGTAGTCGCGCTCGACGAACCAGCGCGAACGCCATGGCTTATTCACACCGAGCCGAAATCCGTAAGGATGGACTTTCTGTCCCATAATTTCCTCTAAACCTTCCTTGCGCCCTTAACCTACTTCGCAGCTTTCTTCTTTGCTGCCGGTTTCTTTGCTACTG